>QJYK01000328.1 GCA_003248075.1 Gemmatimonadota bacterium
CCGCCAAACTTCTTCGCCTGCGTGTACGTGATCGCAGCCGTCAACGTCGTCTTCCCGTGGTCCACGTGCCCGATCGTTCCCACGTTCACGTGCGGCTTCGTCCGCTCGAACTTCGCCTTGCCCATCGCTGTCCTCGTCGGTGGTCGTAGCAGGTAGTGGAGCTCAGTTGGCCCCGTTTGCGGCCATGATCTCGTCAGCCTTCGACTTCGGTACCTCTTCGTAATGCGCGAACTGCATCGTGTAGACGGCACGGCCCTGGCTGAGCGACCGGAGTGTCGTCGAGTATCCGAACATCTCCCCGAGCGGGACGGACGCGCCGATTACACGGGCGCCCGCTCGCTCGGTCATCCCCCCGACCCGTCCCCGACGTGAGGACAGATCGCCAATGAGGTCGCCCATGTACTCGGCAGGGGTCACGACCTCGACGTCCATCACCGGCTCCAGCAGGACCGGTTTGGCCTTCCGGACCGCCTCCTTGATGGCCATGGAACCGGCGATCTTGAAGGCCATCTCGCTCGAGTCGACGTCGTGGTACGACCCGTAGACGAGCTCCACCTTCACGTCGATCACCGGATAGCCGGCGAGGACGCCGTTCTCCAGCGCCTCGCGAATGCCGTTCTCCACGGGGCCGATATACTCCCGCGGAATCACCCCGCCCACGATCTTATCCTCGAAGACGAAACCGCTGCCTGGCTCGCCGGGCTCCACGTTGATGACGACGTGGCCGTACTGCCCCCGTCCGCCCGTCTGTCGGACGAACTTCGCCTCCACGTTCTCGGCACGCTGCCGGATGGTCTCGCGGTACGCCACCTGAGGGCGACCGATGTTGGCCTCCACCCCGAACTCCCGGCGGAGGCGGTCGACGATGATCTCGAGGTGGAGCTCACCCATGCCCGAGATAATGGTCTGACTCGTCTCCGGGTCGGTGTAGACGCGGAACGTGGGATCCTCGTCAGCCAGCTTCACGAGGCCGGTGGACAGCTTGTCCTGATCGGCCTTGGTCTTCGGCTCGATCGCCACGGCGATCACCGGCTCGGGGAACTTCATCGCCTCGAGGATGATGGGCGCGGTCTCGATGCACAGCGTGTCGCCGGTCTTGACGTCCTTCAGACCGATCGCCGCCGCGATGTCCCCGGCGAAGACCTCCTCCCTCTCCTCCCGCTTGTTCGCATGCATCTGCAGGATGCGCCCGACACGCTCGCGACGGTCCTTGCTGGCGTTGAAGATGTAGCTACCTGCGGGAAGCGAGCCGGAGTAGACACGGAAGAACGTCAGCTTTCCGACGTACGGGTCCGTCATGATCTTGAACGCGAGCGCGGAAAAGGGCGCGTCGTCGGAAGCCGCGCGTGTCTCGCGCGTCTCGTCGTGGTGCGGTAGGTGGCCCTCGATCGGGGGCACGTCGACGGGGGACGGCAGATAATCGATCACCCCGTCCAGGAGTGCCTGAACGCCCTTGTTCTTGAACGCCGACCCACAGAACACGGGAAAGAGGACGCCCTTGATGGTCGCGGCCCGAATCGCGTGACGCACCTCCTCTTCAGACAGCTCCTCACCCGCCAGGTACTTCTCGATCAACTGATCGTCATGCTCGACGGCCGCCTCGAGCAGATTCTGTCTGAGCTCTGCGATGGTGCCCTCGAGCGCGTCGGGCACGTCGCCCACCGTGAACTTGGAGCCCAGCTCGTCCTCGAAGACGATCGCGCGTCCAGCGACGATGTCCACGATCCCGGTAAAGAGCTCACCCTCGCCCAGGGGGTATTGGACCGGGTGCGCATTCGCGCCCAGTCGATCCCGCATCATCCCGACGACGTTCATGAAGTCGGCTCCGATGCGGTCCATCTTGTTCACGAAGGCGATGCGCGGAACCTGATACCGGTCCGCCTGCCGCCAAACGGTCTCTGACTGGGGCTCGACACCACCGACCGCGCAGAAGACGGCAACGGCGCCGTCGAGGACCCGGAGGGACCGCTCGACTTCGGCCGTGAAGTCGACGTGGCCGGGCGTGTCGATGATGTTGATCCGGTACTCGGTCTCGTTGCGCTTCCAGTGGCAGGTCGTCGCGGCCGAGGTGATGGTGATGCCTCGCTCCTGCTCCTGCTCCATCCAATCCATCGTCGCCGCGCCCTCGTGCACTTCGCCCATCTTGTGCACGCGGCCCGTGTAGAACAGGACCCGCTCCGTGGTCGTGGTCTTACCGGCGTCGATATGCGCCATGATGCCGATGTTACGAAGCTGCGGCAGTGGCGTGATCCTGGGCATCTATCGGGTCCTTCCAATGGTTCCGTCGTCATGACCCCGGCGTCCTGACCGGGGAGCAAGAAGAACGCGGCTTTGCCCATGCGACCTCCGTTCTACGGAGGCCGCGGACTCGTCCGCGCACACCGTGACCGGAGAGGGCCCGCAGGCCATCGCGCGTCCCGTGATTTGACTTCTTCGCCCCCTCACCGGGGGCCCCTCCTACCAGCGATAGTGGGCGAACGCCTTGTTCGCTTCCGCCATCCTGTGCGTATCCTCGCGCTTCTTCACCGACGACCCCTCACCGCGGCTCGCCGACAAGAGCTCTCCGGCCAGGCGCTCGGCCATGCTCTTTTCGGACCGTCCCCGGGCGAAGCTGATCAACCAGCGCGTCGCCAGCGCGGTGCGACGCTCGGGCCGTACTTCGACCGGGACCTGATAGGTCGCGCCGCCGACCCTGCGGCTCTTCACCTCGAGGGCGGGCTTCACATTGTTCAGTGCCTGCTGGAACAGGTTGATGCCCGGCTGGCCTGACCGCTGCTCCAGGAGGTCCATAGCGTCGTAGAAAATCGACTCGGCGATCGACTTCTTGCCGTCAACCATCAGGCTGTTGATGAACTTCGTGACGGTCTCCGACTCGAAGCGCGGATCCGCAGGAGTCAGCCTGCGCTCGGCCTGGGAACGACGGCTCATCGACTATCCCGCCTTATCTGGGCCGCTTGGCCCCGTACTTGGAACGACCCTGGCGACGACCGTCCACACCGGAAGCGTCCAGGGTGCCCCGAATGATGTGGTAACGCACGCCCGGAAGGTCCTTCACACGGCCACCCCGGATGAGCACGATCGAGTGCTCCTGCAGGTTGTGGCCCTCACCGGGGATGTACGCCGTAACCTCATACCCGTTCGTGAGCCGGACACGTGCCACCTTCCGAAGCGCCGAGTTCGGCTTCTTCGGAGTGGTGGTGTACACGCGCGTGCAGACCCCGCGCTTTTGCGGGTTCTTCTGGAGAGCCGGGGCTTTGTTCTTCTTCTGAACCGCCTGGCGGCCCTTCCGCACGAGCTGGCTGATCGTCGGCATGGATCCTCGGGTGGTCGTACGCGCCGCGAACGCCGCGGCGCCCGTCTCGGGCCCCGCACGCGGGACCGTTCCGACAGAGCATGGGAAGATAGACCCCTCGAGGAGGGGTGTCAACGTCCGTCAACGGACCGTCGTGCGGTGTCCTTCAACGGTTTTCGGCGGGCCGGCGGGACACGAACGAAGGGCGTCCCACCCCGCGGGACGCCCCCCGTCGTGCCACGGATCGAAGGCCTCAGTCGACGTCGGCCAGGTCGAGCAGGACGTCGTCTCCACCGGTGACCCCGAGGCCGGGTACCAGCTCGCCCGCTTCGGCCGACAGGGGCAGGATCTCCTCGTCGTAGAACTGCTGCTCCACCATGAACTCCACGTCCTGGTACCGATGGATACCGGTGCCCGCCGGGATCAAATGGCCGATGATGATGTTCTCCTTGAGGCCACGCAGATCGTCTCTGGCCCCCCGGACCGCAGCATCCGTGAGCACACGGGTGGTCTCCTGGAAGGAGGCCGCCGAGAAGAACGACTCGGTGGTCAGGCTGGCCTTCGTGATCCCGAGCAGGAGCGGCTCCGAACGAGCCGGCTTCTTCCCGTCCATGATGGCCTTCTGGTTCACCTCGCGGAACTCAACGCGGTCCACGTTTTCTCCCTCGAGGAGATCGGTGTCCCCCGCGTCGGTGATGCGCACCTTCTGCAGCATCTGTCGCACGATGGTCCCGATGTGCTTGTCGTTGATCTTCACGCCCTGCAGGCGGTAGACCTCCTGGATCTCGTTCAGCAGGTATTCCTGTACCGCGCGCGGGCCCTTGATGCGCAGGATGTCGTGCGGGTTGATAGGCCCTTCGGACAGCCGATCGCCGGCGCGAACCAGGTCGCCCTCGTGTACTCGCATATGCTTCCCGACCGGGACCTCGTAGGTCCGGGATGGGCCCTGCTCGGGCGTGACGTGCACTTCCCGCTTGCCCCGCTTGATGTCGCCGAAGCTGATCGTACCGTCGATCTCGGTGATCACCGCCGGGTCCTTGGGGCGCCGCGCCTCGAAGAGTTCGGCCACACGCGGTAGACCCCCCGTGATGTCGCGGGTCTTGTACACCTCGCGGCTGATCTTCGCGACCGTGTCGCCGTGGCTGACCTTCTCTCCGTCCCGCACCGTGAGCTGGGCACCCACCGGGATGATGAACTCCCTCAGCTTCTCGGCCTTCTTGGAGTCGGTGAGGATGCGGATCGTGGGATGGAGCCTCTTCTCGCGATCTTCGATGATCGTCATCTGCCGGCGGCCGGTGGACTCGTCCAGCTCCTCGCGCATCGTCTGCTCCTCGACGATGTCCACGAACTGTATCACGCCTTCGGCGTCCGCCACGATCGGCTCGGAGTAGGGATCCCAGCTGAAGAGCAGGTCCCCCGACTCGATGACCTGACCGGCGTCCACGGCGAGGGTCGCGCCGTAGGGCACCGACAGGCGGCTCCGAACCTGACCCTCTTTGGTCTTCAAGAGGATCTGACCCTCGCGCGAGGTGACGATCCGCTCCTCGTTGGGGGTGTCGACGGTGGTGACCCGCTCGAGCGCCACCACACCGTCGATCTTGGACTTTCTTTGCGTCTGCGCCGCGATGCGCGCCGCTGTACCGCCGATGTGGAACGTGCGCAGTGTCAGCTGCGTACCCGGCTCACCGATCGATTGGGCTGCCAGGATGCCGACCGCCTCTCCGATGTCCACGATCTTCATGGTGGCCAGGTTACGGGCGTAGCACATGCGGCAAACGCCCCGCTTGGACTCGCAGGTCAGCACCGAGCGGATCTTGACCATCTGGATGCCCGCGTCGTCGACGGCCTCGGCCGCGTCCTCGTCGATCAAGGTCCCGGCCTCGACGAGCAGCTCCCCGTCGATGGGGTCGTACACGTCCTCGAGGGCCACGTTGCCCACGATGCGATCCGCGAGGGGCTCGATGATGTCCTCACCTTCCTTCAGGGCGGTCATCTCGAGGCCCAGAATCGTCCCACAGTCTTCGGACGTGATCACCACGTCCTGCGCGACGTCCACCAGGCGTCTCGTCAGGTAGCCGGCGTCGGCTGTCTTGAGCGCGGTGTCGGCCAACCCCTTCCTGGCTCCGTGGGTGGAGATGAAGTACTCCACCACCGTAAGCCCCTCTCGGAAGTTCGACTTGATCGGGCTTTCGATGATCTCGCCGATGCCACCCGTGAGCTTCTTCTGTGGCTTCGCCATCAGGCCCCGCATCCCGGCGAGCTGACGCATCTGGTCCCGGTTACCACGGGCGCCGGACGTCATCATCATGTACACCGGGTTGAAGCCGTCCTTCGAGCGCTCCAGGTGCCGCACCATCGCGTCTGCGACATCGTTGTTCGCGTGCGTCCAGGTGTCGATGACCTTGTTGTAGCGCTCTCCGTTCGAGATGAATCCGCTCGAATAGGCGCGCTGGAACCGCGTCACCTGTTCGTCCGCGTCCTTGAGGATCTCCTTCTTCTCGATGGGCACTTCGAGGTCCTCGATTCCCACGCTGATGCCGCCCAGCGTCGCATAGCGGAAACCGAAGTCCTTCAAGGCATCGAGGAACGCCGTGGTCTTGCCCAGGCCCACGCGGGTGAAGCACTCGAAGACCAGGTCCCCGAGCTCCTTCTTGCCGAAGGTTCGGTTGAGATAGCCGAGCTCATCGGGGATGATGGAGTTGAAGAGGACACGGCCCGCCGTCGTGCGCAGCCACCTCCCCGCGGTTTCGCCAGACTCGTCCTCGACGGCATCGAACCAGTACCAGACCGGCGTGTGGAAGCGCAGGTGGCCGAGCGTCAGGGCCATCTCAACCTCGCCGTAGGTCGAGAAGCGCGGCGCAGCGCCGAAGATCTCGTTCAGCTCCTCGTCCGCCTTCTGACGGCGGCTCTTGGCGATTTTTGCATCGCCGGCGGCGCGCTCGAGGTCCGTGATCCGGAGCCCCGGGTTGGTCAGGTAGTAGGACCCGATCACCATGTCCTGGGAAGGTGCGGCGACCGGACGACCGTTCGATGGCAGCAAGATGTTGTTCGAGGAGAGCATGAGCACGCGCGCCTCGAGCTGAGCCTCGAAGGAAAGCGGCACGTGCACCGCCATCTGGTCGCCGTCGAAGTCCGCGTTGAACGCCGCGCACACCAGCGGATGGATACGGATGGCCTTACCCTCGACGAGCACGGGCTCGAAGGCCTGGATACCCAGTCGGTGAAGCGTGGGCGCTCGGTTCAGCAGGACCGGATGGTCCTTGATGATGTCCTCGAGCACCTCGTAGACCTTCGGGTCGTCTCGCTCGACGATCTTCTTGGCCCGCTTCACGGTCTCGGCCTCGCCGCGCTTCTCCAGCTCGTGGATGATGAACGGCTTGAAGAGCTCCACCGCCATGGCCTTGGGGAGGCCGCACTGGTGCAGCGCGAGCTCCGGTCCCACGACGATGACCGAGCGGCCCGAGTAGTCCACCCGCTTGCCGAGCAGGTTCTGCCGGAATCGGCCTTGCTTGCCCTTGAGCATGTCGCTCAGCGACTTCAGCGGGCGCTTTCCACGGCCGCGGATGGCCTTGGAGCGTCGTCCGTTGTCGAACAGGGCGTCGACCGCCTCCTGGAGCATGCGCTTTTCGTTGCGCAGGATGACCTCTGGCGCACGCATCTCGATGAGTTTCTTCAACCGGTTGTTCCGGTTGATCACGCGCCGATAGAGGTCGTTCAGGTCGGACGTCGCAAAGCGTCCACCGTCCAGGGGCACGAGCGGACGAAGGTCCGGTGGGATGACCGGGACCACGTCAAGGATCATCCACTCCGGCTTGTTGCGGTCATCGGGGCCCGTCCCGGAATTGCGCAACGCGTCGACGACCTTGAGGCGCTTGAGCTTCTTCTTCTTTCGGTGCTGCGATGTCTCGGTCGCGATCTCGTGCCGGAGCCAATCGGCCAGCCGATCCAGGCCACGACCGTCGGTGTTGCGGTCACCGATCTTCCGGTCCGGGGTGTCGAGCATGCGCAGAAGGGTCCTCGCTGCCTCGGCACCGATCTCGGCCTTGAACTGGTCGTCGCCCTCGTCCCGGGCCTTGACGCGGAGATCGTAGTATTCGTCCTCGTCCAGCAGGTCCTGGAAACGGACCTCCTGCTTACCAGGATTCGTGACCACGTACGCTGCGTAGTAAACGACCTTCTCGAGGTCGCGCAGCGTCATGCCAAGCAGATACCCGAGCTGGCTCGGGAGTGTCTTGAAGAACCAGATGTGCGCGACCGGCACAGCCAGCTCGATGTGGCCCATGCGCTCGCGGCGTACCTTGGACAGCGTGACCTCGACGCCGCAGCGATCGCAGACGTGCCCCCGGAAGCGGATCCTCTTGAACTTCCCGCAATGGCACTCCCAATCCTTCACCGGCCCGAAGATCCGCTCGCAGAAAAGGCCGTCGCGCTCCGGTTTGAACGAGCGGTAGTTGATCGTCTCGGGCTTGGTGACCTCGCCGAACGACCAGCCGCGGATCTCCTCAGGTGAGGCCAGCTTCACCTGGATGAAGTCGAAGTCCGCGCTGCGCTGTTCCCGCGTCCTGGGAAAATCGATCATGTGCCTTATTCTTCCTCGCCCAGAGTCACACTCAGTCCGAGAGCCTGCAATTCCTTCACGAGTACATTGAACGATTCGGGCAGGCCCGGGTGCGGGAGGTTCTCGCCCTTGACGATCGCCTCGTACACCTTCGAGCGGCCCTGCACGTCGTCCGATTTCACGGTGAGGATTTCCTGTAATGTGTGTGCTGCTCCGTAGGCCTCGAGCGCCCACACCTCCATCTCTCCGAAACGCTGACCGCCGAACTGGGCCTTACCCGCCAGCGGCTGCTGCGTGACCAGCGAGTAGGGCCCGATAGAGCGCGCGTGGATCTTGTCGTCCACCAGGTGGCTGAGCTTCAGCATGTAGATCGCGCCCACCGTGATGGGGAAGTCGAAGCGGCGGCCGCTTCGTCCGTCGCGCAGCCACACCTTGCCGTTCGGCAGGATCTGGGCATGGTTGAGCAGCTCCACCACCGCATCGTCCAGACCTGTCTTGACCGACTTCCGGCCCCGCAACTTGTTGATGGTCGGGAAGAGATCCGAGGCCTTGTCCCCGCGACGCTCGGAAACCTCGTCGGCTGCACCCAGCAGGAAGTCCACGAGCTCGTCGAACACCTTCTGCTGATGGCGGCTCAGATCCCCGCCCAGATAGGTGTCCAGGGACTGCCCGATTCCGTGGCTCAGGCCCGCCGCTGCATGGCCACTTCCGGCCCCGTTGCCGTTGCCGTTCGAAGCAGCGAGCGCGACGGGCGCCGACGCCGCCACACCGATGAGCGACTCGATGTCGCGCAACCCGGCGGGAACCGACGCCCTCACGTTCAGGGCGCCGGCGGCCCAGCGCAGGCCCGCCAGCTTGAGCAGCGCCCCGACCTCGTTCTCGGTGGCGCCCTGGAACACCGGGGTCTTCGCCTCGAATCCGAGGATTCGAGCCGCCCAACCGAGGTGGGTCTCGAGGATCTGACCCACGTTCATCCGAGACGGAACGCCCAGCGGGTTGAGCACGATCTCGACCGGAGTTCCGTCCGGGAGGAAGGGCATGTCTTCCTCCGGCGCGATCCGGGCGATGATGCCCTTGTTTCCGTGGCGCCCCGCCATCTTGTCGCCGACCGAGATCTTGCGCTTCTCGGCCACGTAGACCTTCACGAGCTGGACCACACCCGGAGGCAGCTCGTCCGGCTGGAAGACCTTGTCGATCTGCTCCTCGGTCTTTTCTCGCACCCGCTGGATGCGCCGTTGGGCCTCGTCGACGACGCGACGGATCCTCTCGTTCGCATCCTTGTTCTGAACCTTGAGGGTGGCCAGGTCCATCTTGTGGAAGTCCAGGCCGTCGACCTCCTCCTTGGTCAGCTTCGTTCCCTCGTCCATGAGGGGCTGGACCGTGCCCTTCTTGAGCATCAGCGCGACCGTCTGACGCTGAAGGACCTCGCGCAGCTCCTCGTCCCGCGCCTCCGAGATCCGCTGGATCTCCTCTCGCTCGAGATTGCGGAACTGCCCGATCTTGGCACCGTGCTCCTTCTCGAGGAGAGGATCGTCGATCCGCCTTGAGAAGATCTTCACGTCGATGACGGTGCCGCTCATGCCCGGAGGGACACGGAGCGACGAGTCCTTCACATCCTTGGCCTTCTCCCCGAAGATCGCTGTGAGGAGCTTCTCCTCGGGCGACAGCTCCGTCTCCCCCTTCGGGGTGATCTTCCCGACCAGGATGTCCCCCGCCTTCACCCGCGCCCCGATCCGGACGATGCCTCGCTCGTCGAGGTCGACCAGGCTCTCCTCGGCGACGTTCGGGATCTCGCGGGTGATCTCCTCCATTCCACGCTTGGTGTCGCGGACGTGGAGCTCGAGCTCCTGGATGTGAATCGAGGTGAAGACGTCGTCTTTGACCAGCTTTTCGCTGATCACGATGGCATCTTCGTAGTTGTAGCCATACCACGGCATGAATGCGACGAGCACATTGCGACCGAGCGCGAGCTCGCCGTTGTCTGTGCTCGGCCCGTCGGCGATGATGTCGCCCGGTTGCACGTCCTCACCGGCGCGGACCAGCGGTCGCTGGTTGATCGCCGTGTCCTGGTTCGTCCTCCAGAACTTCTTCAGTCGATATCGATCGAACTGGGCGAGCTTGGCGAGCGGCTGGTCTGCGCTGCCGGTCTTGGCCGACCCGGTGTCCACGATGATCTCGTCCGCGGTCACATGCACCACGGTGCCGCCCCGTCGGGCCGTGATCACGGCCCCGGAATCCGAGGCCACCTTTGCCTCCAGCCCGGTGCCGACGAGAGGCGCGTCGGTATAGAGCAGCGGTACGGCCTGACGCTGCATGTTCGAGCCCATGAGCGCGCGGTTGGCGTCGTCGTGCTCGAGGAACGGGATCAGCGCCGCGGCCACCGAGACGAGCTGATCGGGTGCCACGTCCATGTAGTCGATGTCCCCGGGGCGGAGCAACGGGAAGTCACCCCGCTCGCGGCACAGGACGAACTCGTTCCGGAAGGACCCGTCGGCCTCGAGGGGCGCGTTCGCCTGCGCGATGCGGGCCTCCTCCTCCTCGTTCGCCGATAGCCACTCGATCGTGTTGGTGACCTTGCCCTTGGCGACCTTCCTGTACGGCGTCTCCACGAATCCGAGCTCGTTGATCCGCGAGTAGCAGGTCAACGAAGTGATGAGCCCGATGTTCGGCCCCTCGGGGGTCTCGATCGGACACATGCGGCCGTAGTGCGAATAGTGCACGTCCCGCACCTCGAACCCCGCTCGCTCGCGGGTGAGGCCTCCCGGACCCAGGGCCGAAAGGCGCCGCTTGTGCGTCAGCTCGGCCAGTGGGTTGGTCTGGTCCATGAACTGACTGAGCTGGCTGGACCCGAAGAACGCCTGGATGACCGCCGACACCGTGCGGGCGTTGACCAGGTCGTCGATGTTGATCTTCTCCGGATCGGTGTTGATCGACATCCGCTCCTTGACCAGCCGGGCCATGCGCGACAGGCCCACCGAAAACTGATTCGCGATGAGCTCACCCACCGTTCGAATGCGACGGTTCCCGAGGTGGTCGATGTCGTCCGTGAACCCCCGCCCCTCATTGAGATCGATGAGGAAGCGCACGATCGCCACGAAGTCGTCCTTGGTCAGGACCGTCGTGCTCCGGGGGACATCGACACCCATGCGCTGGTTGATCTTGTAGCGGCCGACCCGACCCAGGTCGTAGCGCTTCGGATTGAAGAAGACGCGGTCGAGCGCGGCACGTGCCGTCTCGACGTTGGGCGCCTCACCCGGTCGCAGGAGCGAGTAGATCGCGTGGAGCGCGTCCTCCTCGCTCTCGGTCGGATCCTTCTTGATCGTGTTCTTGACGAGCGGGCTCTCACCACGGAGCGACTGACGTGTGCTTCTGTAGATCTTGACCTTCTTCGTCCCGAGGCGCTCCAGGATGCCCAGGACCTCGTCGTCGATCTCGTCTGCTTCCTCGACCAGGACCTCCCCCGTCTCGGGATCGACGAGCTCCTCGGCGATGACCTTGCCCAGAAGGTCCTGATTCGCGTCGGCGCCGCCCTTCTCCAGCTTCAGCTCGCCCACGTCGTAGAAGAGCCGGAAGATGTCCCCATCCGAGGAGTACCCCAGCGCACGCAGCAGCGCCGTCGCCGGGAACTTCTTCTTCTTGTCGATGTGGACGTAGCAGACGTCGTTGATGTCGATGGTGAACTCGACCCACGATCCGCGGAAGGGAATGATGCGGGCGCTGTACAGCCGCGAGCCGTTGGGGTGCGTGCTCTCCTCGAACACGACGCCGGGAGAGCGATGCAGCTGACTGACGACCACGCGCTCGGCACCGTTGATGATGAACGTGCCGAGCTCGGTCAGCAGCGGGAGGTCACCGAGATAGACCTCTTTCTCGATGATGTCCTTTGGACGTCGCTCCTGGGACTTCTTGGGCTTCGACGCCCCCTCCTCCTCCGACGACTCCCATATGATGAGACGTAGCGTGGCCTTGAGGGGCGCAGCGTACGTCATGTCGCGCTCGATACATTCCTCGACCGAGTACTTCGGCTCCCCGAGAGTCGCCGAAACGTACTCGAGCAAGAAGTTCTCGTTCACGTCGGAGATCGGGAAGATCTCGCCGAAGACGCGGTCGAGCCCGAAATCCCACTGCTCGTCCGGGTCCACCTCCGCCTCCACGAGCTTCTCGAAAGAGCGGAGCTGGACGTCGAGCAGGTTCGGCATCGGCATGACCGCTTTGAGCTTGGCGAAGCTCACGACCGGTCGGTCGTCCTTGCGCAGTTCCAACGTACGTCCCCCTTACAGGATTCCCCGCTCGGCGCGGGGTCCGGGCATTTCGGGTTCTACATGGGCCAAGCGCGCAAAGTCCCGACCGCGGGCACACCCCCACTCAGGGGGTGCCCCGTGGTGGGGACCCTCGCGTCTGGAACCCGGGGTTCTTGCCGTTCTCTCACGGACCGGCGCTGCCTCCGGTCTACTACTTCAAGGCGACCGCGGCGCCCACCTCTTCCAGCTTTGCCTTCATCTGCTCGGCGTCGGCCTTCGAGACACCTTCCTTCACGGTGTTGGGCGCGCCGTCCACCAGGTCCTTCGCTTCCTTCAGACCCAGTCCGGTGAGCTCGCGCACCACCTTGATGACCTGGATCTTCTTGTCTCCCGCGCCCTCGAGAACGACGTCGAACTCGTCCTTCTCCTCGGCGGCGGCGGCCCCGCCTGCGTCACCACCCGCGACCGCCACGGCCACCGGAGCGGCCATCGCCTGGACGTTGAACTTCTCCTTGAAGGCCTCAACGAACTCCGAGAGCTCCAGGACCGTCATGTTGCCGATCGTCTCGAGCAGCTCCTCGTGCTTCGCAGCCATCGTACCGCTTCCTCCTCACTCGTTCCGGCCTCGGCCGGCGATTGGGTTGACCCTGTCCTTCCTCAGGGACGCGCCCGCGTCCCCCCTGCCCTGCCCGGGGGCCGGGCGCTAACCGCCTGCCTGCCCGCGCTTCTCCTTGAGCGCGTCCAGTAGGCCGGCCATCTCCTGCAGCTTGCCCTCCAGGGCCGCTGCGAGCATCGCCATCGGCGCTTGCATGACACCGGCGAGCTCGGACAGCAGCTGCTCCCTGGCGGGCAGCCTCGCGATCCTGTCGATCTGCTCGGGCCGGAGCACCTTGCGCTCCAGGATGCCGAGCTTGAACTCCGGCTTGCTGTTGTTGTCCTTCGCGAAGTCCGTCAGGGCCTTTGCGGGCCCGACGACGTCGTCCGAGCCGAGGACCACGCCGGTGGGGCCCGTCATGCCCTCGAAGATGTTCGGTAGCTCGAGGTCCTCGAAGGCGAGTCGCGCCAGTCGGTTCTTCACCACGATGTACTCCGCGCCGGTCGCGCGGAGCGATCTGCGGAGCTGGGTGATCGACTTGACGTCGAGCCCGGAGAAGTCGGTCAGGTAGATCACCGGGGCCTTCGAGACCCGCTCCCGAAGATCCGAGACGAACGATTCCTTTTCAGTTCGGTTCATCTTCAGGCCCTCCGGTACAGATTCGGGTCGATCGCGACACCCGGACCCATCGTGCTCGACACCGTGACGCTTTTCACGTACGTGCCCTTGGCCCCGGATGGCTTCGCGCGAACGATCTGATCCATGAACGCGCCTAGATTCTCCGTCAGCTTGTCGTCGTTGAACGAAACCTTGCCGATCGGGGCGTGGACGTTCCCCGTCTTGTCGACGCGGAACTCGATCTTCCCGGCCTTGATCTCCGTGACCGCGCGGGCAACATCCAGCGTGACGGTCCCGGCCTTCGGGGTCGGCATGAGGCCGCGCGGCCCCAGAATCCGGCCCAGGGGACCGACCTTGCCCATCAGATCCGGGGTTACGACACACACGTCGAAGTCCAGCCACCCCTCCTGGATCTTGCCCACGTAGTCGACGCCGACGTAGTCGGCTCCCGCTGCCTCCGCTTCGGCCGCCTTGTCGCCCTGGGCGATGACCAATACCCGGACGGACTTCCCGGTACCGTGAGGCAACACCACGGTGCCGCGCACGATCTGGTCCGCCTTGCGGGGATCGACCCCGAGGCGGGTGGCCACTTCCACCGTCTCGTCGAACTTCGCGAACGAGAGCTCCTTGACGAGCTTGACCGCCTCGCCGGGAGCGAACTTGACACCCTGCGGCACCGCAGAACGTGCCGCGGCGAATCGCTTCCCTAGTCTCGACATCCTGTTCGAGCCGTCTCGTCCACCCTCCCACTGCTGGCGGCTCTCAGGCAGTGGTACGTCGGGCGGGACCCGCTCCGCTTCTCGCGGGATCCCCTGGTTTCGCCGGCACGCGCTCGCCCGCCGGTCCTGACCTTCTAAGCTTCGATCTCCACCCCCATGGATCGGGCGGTGCCCGCGATCTGCCGCATGGCCGCCTCCACGTCGTTGGCATTGAGATCAGGCATCTTCGTTTCGGCAATCTCCCGCAGCTTCGCCCGGGACAGCTTACCGACCTTCTCGCGGTTGGGGACGCCGGAGCCTTTCGGGATCCCGAGCGCCCGCTGGATCAGCACCGCGGCTGGAGGTGTCTTGGTGATGAACGTGAACGACCGGTCCGCGTACACCGTGATCTCCACCGGGGTGGTGATGCCTTGCTTGTCCTGCGTGCGCGCGTTGAACTGCTTGCAGAACTCCATGATGTTGACGCCGTGCTGACCCAGCGCCGGACCGACCGGGGGCGCCGGATTGGCCTGCCCACCCGGGACATGGAGCTTGATGAAACCAATGACCTTCTTCGCCATGGTCGATCGCCTCAGTAGCCCTTCAGCTGCGTGTAGTCCAACTCGACGGACGTGGGTCGGCCGAAGAGGGAGACCTCAACCTTGACCTTCCCCTTGTCCGCGTACACTTCCTGGACGGTGCCGGAGAAGTCGGTAAAGGGACCCTGCATGATTTCCACCACCTGACCCATGTGGAACGGGATCTCTTCCCGAGCCTTGCCCTCCTCTTCCACCTCTATCCCGAGAATCTTGTTGATCTCCTCCTCGCGGAGAGGTTGGGGCGCCTTGCCCGAGCCGACGAACTTGATCACGCCCTGGATGTTGTTGATGGCGTGCATGGTCCGCTCGTTCATGGTCATGTGCACGAGCACGTACCCGGGGTAGAGACGCTTCGTGACCGTGACCCTCTTCCCGTTGCGGATCTCCACGACGTCCTGTGTCGGTACCAGGACGTCCCGGATCTCCTTTTCCTCGGGTTCTCCCGGCTCCTCCTCGATCCTGTGCTGGATCAGCCTCTGGACCTTGTTCTCATGGCCCGAGTAGGTCTGGATCGCAAACCACCGCATGTCGGACATCAGGCCCCGAAGATCCCCATGATCTGACTGATCACGAAACGCACGGCCGAATCCATCAGCCAGATGATGATCGAGATCGCCACGGTAAATGCGATCACGACCATCGTCGCGTTCTTGAGCTGGTCCCAATCCGGCCACGTGACCTTCATGAGCTCGGCCCAGGACTCCTCGAGGAACGTCCGCGTGTTTCTCACGCGGTCGACGACTGCCATTACTTGGTTTCCTTATGCGTCGTGTGCTTCCGGCAGCGCGGGCAGTACTTGCGGTACTCGACCCGCTCCGGATGCAGCCGCTTGTTCTTCGTCAGGTTGTAGTTCCGCTCCTCGCAGGTCGTGCAGGCGAGGATGACCTTGTCTCGCGGCATGTTTCCCTTCCGTCCGCTACTCGATGATCTCGGTGACGACGCCGGCGCCCACGGTGCGACCGCCTTCGCGGATCGCGAATCGGAGCTCCTTGTCCATCGCGATCGGCGTGATCAGCTCCACTTCCATCTGCACGTTGTCGCCCGGCATCACCATCTCCACTCCCTCTGGAAGGTGCGCCGCGCCCGTCACGTCCGTCGTCCGGAAGTAGAACTGCGGCCGGTACCCGTTGAAGAACGGCGTATGTCGGCCCCCCTCCTCCTTCGTCAGCACGTACACCTCCGCCTTGAACTTCGTGTGCGGCGTGATCGTGCCCGGCTTCGCCAGCACCTGCCCCCGCTCGATCTCCTCCTTCCCCACCCCGCGCAACAGCAGCCCCACGTTGTCGCCCGCTCGGCCCTCGTCCAGCAGCTTCCGGAACATCTCCACCCCGGTCACCACCGTCTTCTTGTCCGACCCCATCCCCACGATCGCAACCTCTTCTCCCTGCTTGATGATCCCCCGCTCCACTCGGCCCGTCGCCACCGTCCCCCGCCCCGTGATGCTGAACACGTCCTCCACCGGCATCAGGAACGGCTTGTCGATATCCCGCTCCGGCTCCGGGATGTAGGAGTCGATCGCATCCATCAGCTCCTGGATGCACTCCGCGTCCGGCCCCTCTCCCCCGGCCTCCAATGCCTTCAGCGCCGACCCCTTGATCACCGGGATGTCGTCGCCCGGAAAGTCATACTCGCTCAACAGCTCCCGCACCTCCAGCTCCACCAGCTCCAGAAGCTCCGGGTCGTCGACCATGTCCACCTTGTTCATGAACACGACGATGTACGGCACGTTCACCTGTCGGGCCAGCAGGATGTGCTCCCGCGTCTGCGGCATCGGCCCGTCCGCTGCGCTCACCACCAGGATCGCTCCGTCCATCTGCGCCGCGCCCGTGATCATGTTCTTCACGTAGTCCGCGTGTCCCGGACAGTCCACGTGCGCGTAATGCCGGTTCGCCGTCTGGTACTCCACGTGCGCCGTCGCAATCGTGATCCCCCGCTCCCGCTCCTCCGGCGCCTTGTCGATCTGGTCGAACGCCACCGCGTCCCCGCCAAACTTCTTCGCCTGCGTGTACGTGATCGCAGCCGTCAACGTCGTCTTCCCGTGGTCCACGTGCCCGATCGTTCCCACGTTCACGTGCGGCTTCGTCCGCTCGAACTTCGCCTTGCCCATCGCTGTCCTCGTCGGTGGT
>QJYK01000016.1 GCA_003248075.1 Gemmatimonadota bacterium
TACGTCATGCCGTACGTGGAGGGGGAGAGCCTGCGGGAGCGACTCGACCGGGAGACGCAGCTTCCCATCGACGATGCCGTCCGTATCGCGACGAACGTGGCCGAGGCGCTGCAGTACGCGCACGAGCGAGGCGTCATCCATCGCGATATCAAGCCGGCGAATATCCTCCTACAGGCCGGAAAGCCGGTCATCGCCGACTTCGGGATCGCGCTCGCGGTCGGCGCGGCCGGAGGCGGACGGCTCACCGAGACGGGGCTCAGCCTCGGCACGCCGCACTACATGAGTCCCGAACAGGCGAGCGGTGACCTTCGTGTCGGTCCCCCATCGGACATCTATGCGCTCGGATGTGTGCTCTACGAGATGCTCGTCGGCGAGCCACCGTTCACCGGAAGCACGACGCAGGCGATCATCGGCAAGATTATCACCAGTGAGGCGCCCTCGGCCCTTGGCGCGCGGCGGGCGGTCCCGGCAAACGTAGACGCGGTCGCCCGCAAGGCGCTGGAGAAGCTGCCCGCCGATCGGTTCCCAGACGCCCGGCACTTCCTCACAGCTCTGGGTGACCCCGGATTCCGCCATGGGCTGCCAACCGCGGGTCACGCGGAGAGGGCTCCGGGTCCCTGGAATCGAGTGTCGATTGTCGCCACCACCGTCGCGGTCGCGGCGGTGGCCCTCGCGAGCTGGTCCTTGCTTCGCCCGGAGGCTCCCGGTCCCGTTTCCCGCTACAGCATCTCGTTGCCGGCCGGACAGGAGCCCGGCGGTGCACGGGCGACCCTGGCGCTGTCACCTGACGGATCTGCACTCGTCTATGCTGCCTCCGACGGCTCGGGGCGGCGTCGACTCTGGGTCAAACGACGGGATGAGCTCCGGTCCCAGCCTCTGGCGGGCACGGAGGGTGCCTCCTTTCCGACCTTCTCTCCCGACGGACAGCGCGTCGCATTCTTCGGCCGAGACCCGGCCGCCTTGAAGGTCGTGTCGCTCGAGGGCGGATCGCCCATCACGCTCGTCGACTCGAATCTCGAGGTCGGAGGGCTCGCGTGGGGCAGCGACGGGTTCATCTATTTCGACACGTTCGACGGCCTTTCACGTGTTTCCGCCACGGGGTCGAGAAGGACCGTTCAGCGGTTCATAGAGTTCGACCGGTCGGCGGGCGAGATCAGCTACAACAATCCCCAGGAGCTCCCGAACGAGGCCGGCTTCATCTTCACGGTCTTCCGGGGGTCAGCGGAGGGCGCTGTGCTCGCCTGGAATCAGGTGACCGAGACGTACACCGAGGTGGTGGACGCCGTGTTTGCGCGCTACGTCAGGTCGGGACACCTCATCTACGGGACCGGTGATGGCACGGTCATGGCGCAAGCCTTCGATCTGGACCAACTCACACTCATGGGCGAGCCCTTCATTCTGCTCCAGGACGTGGCGGTGGGAGCCGCCGGGGGGCATGACCTGGCGATCTCGGATGAGGGCACCCTCGTATATCGCCCAGCGACGGCCGGGCGCGGCCGAGACGGTCGGTTGGTGTGGGTGACGAGGGAGGGCGCGG
>QJYK01000122.1 GCA_003248075.1 Gemmatimonadota bacterium
GGCCGAGGCGTCAGCGCCGTACAGCGTCGCCGCCGCTGGACCCTTCACCACCTCCACCGACTCGATGTCCTCCGGCGCGATGTCGTTCATGCGACTCACGGACTGGCCCGCCACACCGTAGATCTGTGACTGGCGCGAGTCCATGCGCACGCCGTCGATGAAGACCAGCGGCTCGTTGGACAGCGAGATCGAGGCCATGCCGCGGATGCGAACACGGGGCGCCGTCCCGGTCGACCCCGAGCCCGTATCCAGATGCACGCCCGGCACACGCGCCTGCAGCAACGTCTGGAAGTTCGAGATCGGTGCGACCTCGACCGCCCGTGCCGCGTCCAGCTTCTCGACGACGGCAGCCTGCGCGCGCCGCTCGAGCCGCCCGGCCGTGCCCGTGACCACGACCTCCTCGAGCGAGATCGCCTGCTCGGTGAGGACGAAGTCGTGCCGCACCGCCGCACCCGCGGTGAGCTGGAGGTCGGCGCTCTGGGTGCTGTACCCGATGCTCTGCGCCTGGACCTGCACCGTTCCGGAGGCCTGAGCCGCCGGGACGATGAGGCGGTACGCGCCCGCGTCGTTCGAGACCGTGGCGATGCTGCGGCCGACGATCACCACGTACGCCCCGCGGACCGGCTCTCCGGTCCGGGTCCTGACCGTTCCCGAGATGGTCGCTTCCTGGGCCGCGACCAGCGATGGAACGAGCAGGCAGAGCCAGGCCAACACCGAATGCGAACGTCGGATTGACATGACCGTTCTCCCTGCGAGGGTGGAAGACGGAGGCGACATCGTCGCCTCGTGAGTAACGCGGTCGGCGCGTCACCTCTCAGGACCTCGCCACCCCGTCTTCACCACCCCCGGGCCGCGGCCCGCTCCGCGGAGCACCGCGGCACGGCCCAAAAGCGAAGGGGCGCCGGCAGCTCTCGATCGCCGGACGCCCTGGCACGCCTTTTCCGCAAGGGAGAACATGAGCGGCTGCGGGGCAAAGCGCCAGAGTTTCGAATTTGAAACGCCGCCTGCCGGCAACTTGCTCCCGACTGGGCACGCGGCTCTATTGTGGCGAGCCCGCGACCCACACTTGGACCTTACCGAATCGGAGGATCGTCGATGCTCCGCACCAAGACCGCCACCGCTTCCGTCGTCGTGCTCCTGTGGGCGGTGGCACTCTCGGCATGCGCCTCCTCGGGAGGAGCGAGCCAGGAGCGCCGCTCGAGCGATCCGAACCGCCTCACGGCGGAAGAGCTGGAACGGAGCTCCCAGCTGGACCTGTTCTCCGCCATCCGCCAGCTGCGCCCACGCTGGCTGACCCAGCGCACCCCCGCGACCTTCGTCAGCTCGACGGAAGTAGCCGTGATCGTCGATGGCATCCGGCAGACCGGCTCTGCGGGGGTCCTGAGCTCGATACCCGTGACCACGGTGGAGGAGGCACGCTACATGAGCGCCTCCGACGCCACGACCCAGTACGGCACCGACATGGCCGGCGGCGCGATCGTGGTGCGGACGAAGCGCTGATACGGCCGCTCAAGGCACATAGGCTACCGCGTCGATCTCGACCCGGAGCCCCGGGTCCGGAAGGGCGGCGACCTGCACCGTGGTACGGGCGGGGCGATGCTCACCGAATACCCGTGCGTACACTCCGTTCATCTTCTCGAAGTCCCGCAGATCGACCAGGAAGACGCCGCAGCGCAGCACCCTGGTGAGGTCCGTGCCCGCGGCCTTCAGGATACGCTCGATGTTGCGGAACACCTGCTCGGTCTGAGCCTCGACGTCGTGGCCCACCCGCTCCCCGGTCGACGGGTCCGTCGCCCCCTGACCGGACACGAAGAGGAGCTGCTGGTAGACGACCCCGGGCGAGTACGGGCCGATGGGCTGAGGCAGGTCGTGGGCGGTAACCGGTCGGTGCGTTGCGGACATCTCCAGGTGGCTCCGTAGAGAGGAGTGGGTACGAGACCCGGGAAGATAGGTTGAGACGGCGGCGATAACCTCGGCGCGGGCCCACGTGGGTCTCACACCGCCGGCCACGCCTTGCGAGGCCGACGCCGGGCGGCAGACTATGGGGCGCCCCTGGCCCGATTCGATGCGCGGGTCTGGCCCTGGTTCGGTCGCCGCCGCCATCACACGCTGAGAGCCGGGACCTTCGAATCCGGGAGCCTCAGTAGACGGGCGCGCACACGTCTCGCGACGGGGGGCCGGCCGCGAGGCCGACCCAGAGAACGAGGGTCGTGTCCCGAGGCTCGCTCCAGCGAAATCGCGCCTCCAGCTGGGTCCGGCCTGCAGGAGCATACGAGAAGGGAACCGGCTCGTCGGCCCGCACGTCGGCCGAGAGTCGTCCATCGCCCAGGAGGTCGCGGGCCTCGATCAGCCAGCGGCCCGAATGACCATGCCACACCCGCATGCACCCGGCCAACGAGAGGCCGAGCGACGGGAGCGCCCCGGTCCGGACCTCCCCCACCCCAGCCCGGATCGGAATCGTGACCCAGCCGCCTCCCTGCTGGATGCTCTGAAGCAGATCGAGCACCGACTGTCCTTCGAGCGCGGGTGCGCGCATCGCGAGGGCACACAGCAGGAGCACCGCCCGTGCCAGCACGGATGCGCGCCCCGCCACGGTCATCGGCCTCCTTCGCGTCCGCCGATAGGGCGTTGGGGTGGGGGGACCACAAAGGGCTCCGTCACGATGTCCGGGCCGACGCCCCGCTTGGAGTCGGCCACGATGCGGGCGACCTCCTCCATCACGTTGTCGTTCTCCAACACGATGCCGTCCTTGATCGTGTGCACGATTCCGCGGGTCCGGTACATCTGACGAGTGTCGGGGTCCATCCGGATCGCCCCGAACGGGTAGAGGTAGCGGAAGTTCTCTGCGGGACTCCCGTCCACGACCAGCAGGTCCGCCACGTATCCTTCGCGCACCAGCCCGAGCTTGGGCTCGAGGATCGTCTTGGCACTGTTGAACGTCGCGGTTTGCAGCACCTCGAGCGGGTGCATCCCGGATTCGAGCACGAGCTGCAGCTCCCGGACGTTGCCGAAGCCGCCCGTCGACCATTGGTAGTTGTCGTCGGTGCCGTAGGCCACACGTCCACCCCGCTTGTTGAACTCGAAGATGAGCTCTCCCCAGAGGTTGTACATGTAGTGCCAGCGATACTCGTCCAACGACGTCCAGTCGTACTGGAACGACGCGTGATTGTCCGGATTCGGAAGGTGCCACTGCCAGAGCGCCTGATGCGTGTACTTCTCGTGCCAGGGAAGCCCCTGGGCTCGGATGATGTCCCGGTTCGCCTCGTAGGTGGCCCGATTCGGCTGCATCGTGACGCCGTAGTAGACCAGGGAGTCCACAACCGTGGTCAAGAGCCGTTTGCGCGTCTCTTCATTCTGACCGGCTTCGATCCAGACCTGGGCCGCCTCCCGAAACCGCATGTTCTCGTCGAGGAAGTTGTAGTCGGGCGGATAGTTCTGGACCTGACGGTTCAAGGCGGACTCGGCGTACCCGTAGTGGTGCACGATCATGGTCACGCCCAGACGAGCCGCGTCCAGCGCGTTCACCTGCGAGGTGCTCGAGGGCTGGATGTGCACCGCGGTGATGCCACCGGCCGCCTCGACGGCCTTGGCGGCCGCGCCGAACAGCTCGGGATTCCACGTGAGGTCGTTCAGATAGACCTGACGGACACCGGCGGCGATCATCGCGCGGGCGATCTCGGGAGCCATCGCGGGGTCCTCGCGCTGCTCCTCGGTGTAGTCGGTCTCGCTTCCCCATCCATAGATCGGGAACAGCCGGGGAGCGAGGATGTCGTTGTTGCGCTCCGCCGCGAGCTGGTCCTGGACCCGGTTCTCCTCCGCGGGCCCGATGGAGGTCACGCCGGTGGCGAGCTGCAGGTAGTAGATGTAGTCGAGCGGAAGCTCCTCCCCCCGCAGGTGAAGGTGCAGGTTCAACATTCCCGGCATAACATAAAGGCCCTCGCCCTCGATCACGCGGTCTCCCTGCATCCGATCGGGGTCGTTACGGTCGTGGTTGCGCATCTCGGCGATCACGTTGCCCGTGACCAGGATGTCGTAGGGGCCGGTGGCGGGCCCGCCGTGTCCGGGGATCACCATGACGTTACGCAGCACGAGCCGACGGTAGGGCCCTTCGGCGAGATCGCCGAAGCGTCTCGTCTCCGAGGGAGTCGGCTTCAAGGCGACCTTCTCGAGCTGCGCTGAAGCCGGACCCGCCATCACCGCTGTGAGCGCTGCGTTGGCCACCAGCGCCGGCGCGAGGACGTTCCGAGCGAAGCGGGCGGGCGCGGATGGGCGAAACATGCGGGTCCTCCTGTGCAGGGACGGCGAGGGCGACCCGCGAAAATACGGCCGCGCCGAGGCCCTTTCAAAGCGGCACGGCTGAGGCCGTCCGAGTCGGGCGGACCGTCGGCGCATCCCACTCCTCGAGAATCCGTCTCGCGGCCAGTCTGCCCGACACCATTGCCGTGGGCACCCCGGATCCCGGGTGCGTGCTGGCCCCGGCGAAGTACAGGTTGCGCAGGTGCGGGTGCCGACTCCCGGGCCGTAGCACCCCCAGCTGGCGGAGCTGATGCCCCAGGCCGTGGGCCGCGCCGTGGGAGAGGTTGTAACGCCGTCGCCAAGACGGCGGCAGATAGCAGACCTCGAACTTGAGGTGGGCCTCCAGGCCTTCGATGCCGATCCGGGCCAGCCCGGCCAGAACGTGCCGCCGCGCCCGCTCCCGGACCGAGCCCCAGTCGTAGCGACGTCCCGGCCGCAGGTGCCCGGCCGGCACGAGGGCGATGAGCGTCTCGGAGCCCGGACGCGACATTCCCCGATCCACCCGCGCCGGCGCGTGGAGGTAGAAACATGGGTTGTCGGAAAGCTCCCGTCCTTCCTCGATGTCCCTCAATCCCTGCTGGAAATCATCGGGCAGGAAGAGCGTGTGGGGGCCGAGCGCGTCGAGCTCGCGGTCCACGCCCCAGAAGAAGCTCACGCAAGACGTGGAGAAGCGGCGGCGGCGCGCCCACCCGCCCCCGCGTGCGCTCGGCAGGAGTTGCCCCTCCACGTACGGCAGGTCCGCGTTGGCAAGGACCGCGCGGGGGCGCAGTACGCTCCCGTCCGCGAGCGCGACGCGCCCGACCCGATGTACGTCCGCCTCGATGGCACGAACGGCTGCGCGAAACCGGAAGGTTACGCCCGCTTCGACCGCGGCGCGTTGCAGCACCTCCGTCACGCGGTACATGCCACCGACCGGGAACCACACGCCGTGGCGCAGCTCGGAGAACGGGAGGAGCGAGAACGTGGCGGGCGCGTCCTCGGGGCTCATCCCCATGTACAGATCCTGGAACGTGAACGCGGCGCGTAGCCGTGACGACCGGAAATGCCGGCCCGCCTCCTGCCAGTGGCGACGGAGCAGGTGCAGCCGCGCGATCGCCCGAAGGCCCGATCCGGAGAAGAGGTCGGTCGGGGACCGGAAGTCCCGCCGCACGAAGTCCTCGATCGCACCCTCGTAGCGTGACCCTCCGTCCTCGATGTAGGCGAGCAGGCGCTCGAAGCTCCCGGACTCCATCCGCTCGAGCGGGGCACGCATCGCTCCGAGGTCCGAGGTGAGGCTGAGTCCCGAGCCGTCGTCGAACACCAGCCGGTAGGTGGGGTCGACCGCGAGGAGGTCGAGAGCCTCGTCCATTCGTATGCCGAGCTCGTCCAGCTCTGCGCGGTACAGCTCGGGAAGGACGAACAGCGTCGGCCCCGTGTCGAACTCGTGGCCGTCCCTCGAGAAGCGACCGCACCTTCCCCCCGCACGTCGGTTCTTCTCGACGACCATCACGTTCAGGCCTGCACGACCAAGGTGGGCCGCAGCCGTCAGACCGCCGATACCCGCGCCCACCACGAGGACGTCGGGCCGCGAAGGGACCATGGCTCAGAGCGGCGCGCGACCGGCGAGGGTCAGCCTGCGTCCGAGCCACCCTCCCCACACCGAGGCGCCGAGCTGGACGAGGATCAGCCCCAACACCGCCGGCGTGTCCGACGTGAAGCGCTGCGGCAGCGTGACGCTCCCCGCGAACCAGACGACCACGCTGATCAGCGTGATGGCGCCGCCGTGGAGGATCGGTGCCTCGGTCCAGCGGAGTCCGACGAACAATCCTCCGACGGAGAAGCCGACCGCGATGGCGGCGGCGAGACCGAGCACCTCCCATGGCCCTCGCGGCAGAAGGCCCGACCCGACCAGGGCCAGATAAGCCGCCGAGGTCACCGCGATCGCGATCGCCCAACCGCCGAGAACCCAACCGACGTGCAGGTTCTCGAGGTGCTCACTCCTCATGGGGCTCCTCCCGGTGTGTCCACCGCCGAGGGAGGGTCTACGGGAGAGTACCCCGCGACCCGAGAATGGAGCCCCCGGGAAGTGTCCGATCAGCGACCGGCCATGGCCCGCTCGAGCCGCTCCGCCTTGGCCGCCACGGCCGCCTCCGTGCTCGACCGGACCGGGCGCTCGAGAACATGCCCGAGCTCCTCGAGCGCGAGTGCCTCACGATGGGTGTCCTGATAGAGCCTGGCCAGCTCGTAGTGATGCTCGAGCACCTGCGGTGCCCGCGCTTCCGCGAACGCCAGGTTGCGCTCCGCCTCGTCCCAGCTCGCCTGGGCCAGCGCGCCTCCGCCCAGCAGATGGGTGGCGATCCAGCGTGTCAGGGAATCCATGCGCATGACGCCCGCGTGGAGACGACCCATCAGGTGGTGGGCGGCGGCGTGCTCGGGGTCCAGTTCCAGAACGACCCGCAGCTCCTCGAGCAGCCCGGACGCGGCGCGCACCTTCGTGCGCCCCCCCTCCCGGTCGGCGCGCAGGCCCAGGACCACGGCGAGGGCGAAGTGCCCGTCGACGTCGTCGGGCACCTCGTCCACCCGAGCACGGGCGACGTCCTCCGCCTCGCGCAGGAGACACTTCCTGCGGTCGGAGTCCTCCGTGACCGACGCGTCCTCGACACGCCTCCACACCTCCTCGGAGATCTCCGGAGCCGCCCAGGCTGGGCGCTCCGTCTCGACTCGGCCGGACCCCGCGGCCGAGATCCATCCGTCGCATCCCGACCCCACGGTCGCGGACTGTGCCGACCCTGTCACCGCGAGCACTGCCAACAGCGCCGACGTCCATGTCGAGCACCGACCGATCGAGCTCCTGCTCATCGTCCCCTCACAGTGCGGCGAACGCCGCGGCCAGGGTGGAGCCCGCACGCACGGCCCTGTGTCCCCAGCGGGTGCCCGGACTCGGCCAGGCACGCCGCGCGCCCGACGACGTGTCCGGATTCCAGACGCGCCGACGGAACGAACCGAGCAGCGCCCGGTCCCGGGTCATCACGAAGAGCTCTTCGAGGAGGTGGTAGCTCATGGCGTCGAAGTTCGACGAGCCCACGATCAGCAGGTCGTCGTCGATCACCATCGCCTTCATATGGTTCATTCGGCCTGGAAAAAGGATGAGCTCGAAGTGGTGCCTGAAGGCGGCTTCGTGTGCAAAGCGCGCAAGATTGGGCTTGTTGTTCCGTTCCGGCGTCAGGACGCGGACGGCGACCCCCCGGCGTCGCGCTGCGGCGAGATGACGGCTGAAGGGCGGTGACAGATATGCGCTCACGACGTCGATCCGGTGGCGCGCCCCGGAAATCGCCTCCAGGACGGGGACGAACCGTGAACCATTATCCCTGCCGTCGAGGGAAAGAACGCGGAGCGGGCCGAACGTGCGGTCCGACGACCTGGAGCGGCCGCTCCAGCTTCCCAGGAAATCTTCCTCGAGATGTCGGGCGAGTGAGGCATCCTCCACGCGCAGCATCATGTCGTGCCAGGCGAAGTTGTGATCGCAGAAGTTGATGCCGCCGAGATAGGAAACGCGTCCGTCGAAGACCGCGAGCTTCTTGTGGTTTCGACGTATCAGCGAGACGGGCGACGGCCACGGCGGATTTCCGAAGCGCACGAGCGCGCCGGACCGACGCAGGTATCGCACCCAACGATGCGTCGAACGCACCTCACGGCGAACGTCCGAACGAAGTAGGGCGGGTCCGGGGATGAGCCGATCGCTGTGGTAGAGCAGGCTGTAGCCGTCCACGAGCAGCCGCCGGTCCCGCGCACCCGAAGCCGCCAGCGTCGCGGCCACCTCCGAGCCGACGTCGTCCCCCTCGAACGAGAAGGTCTGCAGATACGCCGACCGGCGAGCGCCCCGGAGGTCCGCGCGGGCCCGCTCCCAGAACTCCGACGAGTCGACGAGGAGCTCGATGCGCATGGTCACCTCCCGAGCACGGCGGCGGTCAGCCGCGCCATCGACGCCTCGACGCCGGACGTTTCGCCGAAAAGGCGCGCGCCCGCGGCGCCCGCCCCCGCGGCCAACACCCCGAAACGGACGAAGCGACCCAGGAAACCGGACGACACGAAGATGCGCGTGCGCACTCCCAGCGCCCCGGCAGCCAGCGACGTCCCGTAGAAGGGCGGGAAGCCCGTAGCCGCACTCATGAGGATGGACATCCAGAGTGCGGAGGGCGCGCCCGTCGCGCGCACGGACGCCCCCGCCAACGCCGCCCGCGCCCTTGTGGGCAGACGCGACGGTGCGTTGCGCGCCAGGCCGAAAAGGAGGGTCTTGCTGATCATCTGCCCAGCCGCCGAAACCAGCGCCACCACCCCCGCTCCGGGTAGCCAGGCACCCGGGGCGGTCGCCCCGGCGGCGGCCACCACCAACAGCTCGGCGTTGACCACCGGCACGACCCCGCTGACCAGGGTTCCCACAAAGAGTCCCGCGATCATCTCCGCGCTCATGCCCCCATCCCGGTCGGCGTGGCACTACGGCGCAGCGCGTGCGCCCGACCACGGGAAGATGCGGAGCGTTACGTAGCGGGTCCCTACGCCACCTTACGTAGGTGCTTTGTAACGACGATGGTGGGTCCGCGCCGATGGGGCGCGGGCATCAGAAGAGCAGCCCTACGCCCCAGTTCAAGACGGCGAGCCAGAAGCTGCCCCAGAGCGCCGCTCCGAAGCCCTTCACCTCGAAGCCGTCCACGAGCGCGGCGGCGATCATGAGCATGGCGGCGTTGAGCACCCAGAGGAACAGCCCGAGCGTCACGATCGTGATCGGGAGCGTCAGAAGCACCAGGAGCGGCTTCACGAACGTGTTCGCGAGCCCGAGGCCGATGGCCCCGAACAGGGCGGCCTTGCCATCCCGCACGTCGATGCCCGACACCATCCGTCCGACGATGAAGAGCAGAACCGCGCTCACCAGGATATGGACGATCAACTGCATGGCTGTCCTCCCCTCGACCTCGTAGCCCTTCGACACCTATTGGACACGACGAGTGGGGCGCCGGGTTCGTTTCGACCGGACTCCGGAGCCGCGGTCACCGGCGCAACAGCCGCCCGGGTCGGCTACCCGCGAGCGCCCCGTCGGCGATCACGGCGACTCCGTTGACGAAGACCCAGTCGATCCCCTCGGCGTACTGCATGGGATCGGTGAAGTCGGCAGCGTCGCGGATCCTTTCGGGGTCGAAGATCAGGAAATCCGCGGCCATCCCCGGAGCGATCAGTCCGCGGTCCTCCAATCCCAGACGATGCGCGGCCAGGGACGTCATGCGTCGGACGGCGTCCTCGAGCGTGATCACCGAGTCCTCGCGCACATACTTGGCGACGACGCGCGGGAAGGCCCCGAACGCACGCGGGTGCGCGCTCGCGCTGGTCGCCGGGTTCACCGGGGACGCGTCCGTGTCGATCATCACGTACGGTGCCGCGAGCGCCGCCCACTTCTGCTCCTCGTTCATGCTCCGCGGGTTCACGCTCACGCCCCCGGCCTGAACGAGGTCGAAGAACGCGTTCCAGGGATCGGTTCCGAGCACCTCCGAGGCCTCGGCCACCGAGCGTCCGATCACTCGGGGATCGACCTCGTCGGGGGCCGACACGATGAGCACGGCGCCCCAGTCCATCCCGACGTGTCGGTACCAGTTCTCCCAGTCCGAGGTGGTCTCGACCTCACGGCGCAGGGCTCGCCGGACGGCCGGATCCGTCAGCGTCGGAAGGAACGCCTCCTCACCTCGAGCATAATGCCGCGGATGCAGGAAGGAGCCCAGGCCGATGCCGTTGCGGATATATGGGTAGATGTCCGCGGTGACATCCAGCCCCGCCACGCGCGAGGAGTCGATCAGAGCGAGCGCCCGCTGCATCAGCGGCCAGTTCTCACGTCCCGCCGCCTTGAGATGGTAGATGTGCACGGGCACGCCCGCCTGAGCCCCGATGTGGATCGCCTCGCGGATCGCGTCCAGCACGGCAAAGCTCTCGTTGCGCATGTGCGTGAAGTAGACGCCCCCGTACTCGCCGGCGACCCTCGTGAGCTCCACGAGCTCCTCCGTCGAGGCGTAGACGGCCGGAGGGTAGATCAGCGACGTCGACACCCCGACCGCTCCGTCCTCCATCCCCTGACGGACCAACGCCTTCATCTCCTCGAGCTGCGCAGGGGTCGGCGCGACATCGGTGTCGCCGAGCACCACGCGGCGCACCTGGGTGAGACCCACGTCGTGCACGACGTTGAGCGCGATCCCGTGGCGCTCCAGCGCCTCGAAGTACCCCGCGTAGCGGGTCCAACGGAGCGTGTCACCGTCGACCACCGGCGGATCCCCGAGGGTCTCGGGGCTCTGAGGCGCGGGCGAGCCTCCCTCCCCCGAGAGATAGGTGGTGATTCCCTGGCGGAGCTTGCTTTCGGCCGACGGCGGGTCGGTGATCAACACGAGGCTCGACTGGCCCATCATATCGATGAACCCGGGAGTGAGGACCCGGTCGCCGGCGTCGATGCTCCGAATGGCGGCGTGGTCGGCCAGGTGACCGACGGCGACGATGCGGTCCCCTCGGATCGCGACGTCCGAGCGGTACCACGGGTTGCCGGTACCGTCCACGATCCTTGCGCGGGTGACGAGCACGTCGAACGGAGCCTCGCTCGCCGGGTCCCCGGTTGTGGGCGCGCAGGAACCCGTGACCAGGAGAAGGCCGATCAGGCCCGGTCGGAAGATCATATCTCTCTCTCCATGTGTCGCCTCGAACCAGGTTTCGAACGTGCGCCGCGCTCTGGGGGAGAGCTCCCCCTAAGGTCGCCGCCGATCCACGACGACCTCGCCCCCTTTCATGACCCAGCGCACGCCATCCACGATCACCCGTACGTCCGACAGAGGGTCCCCCTCCACGGCCACGAGGTCCGCGAGACATCCGGGGGCGACGCACCCCAGCTCGTGCTCTCTTCCAAGGAGGGCGGCACCGTTCACCGTGGCCGTCGCCAGCGCCTGGGCCGGCGTCATTCCGGCTTCGACGAACCACAACAGCTCGCGGGTGTTCTCGCCGAATCCCGTGAATACGGCGTCGGAGCCCATCGCGAAGGTCACCCCCGCCGCAACCGCGCGACGGGCGGTCTCGAGGTTCCGGGCGCGGTACGCGTCCAGGTCCCTGCCCTGCTCGGCCGTGTATCCGAACTCCTCCAGGTGCGCGGCGTAGTACCGGTTGTGGTCGATGGTCGGGACGTAGACGGTGCCGCGCCGGACCATCTCCGCGAGCGTGGCGTCGTCGAGGTCTACCGCGTGCTCGAGGGATTCGGCCCCGGCCCGCACCGCGTCTCGTCCCCCCTCGGGGCCATAGGAATGGATGGCGATCCGCAGCCCTCGAGCGTGCGCGGCGTCCACGGCGGCCTTCATTTCCTCGAACGTGAACGTCTGCACGCCGGTGACGTCCGCGCCGCTCCCGGTCGAGCCGTACATCTTGATGACGTCGGCACCGGCGTCGGCCTGGGCGGCGACCGCGCCCTCGATCTCGGAGGCGTCCGCGATCCGGCCGCGCGGCCAGGCAGGGGCGCCGGGTTCCGGCGGGCGGCGGAGCTTGGACAGCCCGTACCCCGAACCGAAGATGCGCGGCCCGACCATCGCGCCGCGGGCAATCAGGTCGCGCATCGACAGGTCACCGTACTCGCGCGACCCGAGGTCCCGGATCGTCGTCACCCCGGTCTCCAGGGTCCGGCGTGCGCTCTCCTGGGCGAGGAAGACGGCCTCGGCGGTACGCCGGCGACCGTGCTGGGCCCAGGGCTGCGTCCCGGGGGCCCCGTCCCAGAAGTACGTGATGTGCGTATGGGCGTCGATGAGCCCGGGGATGCCCACCAGGGGTCTCAGATCTCGGACCGTCGCGCCGGCCGGGACGGAGCGACTTCCGGAGCCGACGCCGACGACGCGGTCGCCCTGCACCATCACCACCGCGTCCTGCAGGACGGCGCCGTTTCCATCCACGAGCGCGGCGAAGCGGACGGCCACGACCGGGGTGGCCTGACGTCCGACGAGACCAGCGGGCGCGACGGTGGTCAGGGCCGCGACGGCGGCCAGAAGGATCGGCTTTCGGGGTCGAGCGTGCATGGTGACCTCGACGTCATGGCGGGATCGGTCCCCGAAGATGCGCCCCCGGGGCGCGTGGCGGCCAGCGCCCGCCGCACCTACGATGACCCCATGACGACACGCATCCTCCTTCCGATCCTCGTCCTGGCCGGCGCCGCGACCGGCGGCTCCGCCCAGACCGTACACACCTTGATCGCGGGCCCGACCACCGTGGCCTTCGGGCACTACGACCCCACGAAGCCCCCGGTCCTGCGCATCGCGGACGGCGACATCGTCGAGGTCACCACGATGCTGACGAGCAGTCCCACGCGTCTGGCCGACATGGGCCTCCCGTCCGCCGAGGTCCAGCCCGAGCTGTCCGCGATCTACGACCAGGTCACGGACCGGGGGCCGGGCGGCCACATCCTCACCGGCCCCATCCACGTCGAGGGCGCACGGCCAGGCGACGTGCTCGAGGTGCGCATCCTCGACGTCGATTTCGAGATCGGTTACGGCTACAACGGCTGCAGCGGCTTCCTGCGCGACCTGTGCGACGCTGAGCGGCGCTCGCGCCTCATCCGCATCGACCGCCGGGCGAACCGCGCCGAGATCGCGCCGGGGATCGAGGTCCCACTCGCGCCGTTCTTCGGGAGCATGGGTGTCGCGCCGCCGCCGGACTCGGGTCGCGTGAGCAGCAACCCTCCGGGCCAGCACGCGGGGAACATGGACAACCCCGAGCTCGTCGCCGGCACCTCCCTCTTCGTTCCTGTATGGGTCGAAGGCGCGCTCTTCGAGGTCGGCGACGGCCACGCGGTTCAGGGCGACGGCGAGGTGAACCAGACCGCACTCGAGACATCTCTGCGGGGGCGTCTGCGGTTCGTGCTACACCGGGGCGCATCGCTCGAATGGCCACGCGCAGAGACGCCGACGCATTGGATCCTCATGGGCTTCGATCCGGACCTGACGAAGGCCACCGAAATCGCCGTGCGCAACACGGTCGCGTTCCTCCAGGAGCGCACGGAGCTCACTCGAGGCGAGGCCTACTCCGTCGTGTCCATGGCCTGCGATCTGCGCATCACCGAGCTCGTGGACGGCAACGTCGGCGTGCACGTCATGGTGGAGAAGGCTCTGATCGGCGGCTGAGGGCGCCCCGACTCGCCGGACGCGGCGCCCCCCGATCGGCTAGCGCCGCCCCGATCCGATCTCCTCGCGGGACGTCGACTGGAAGATCGGCCCGCGGTCCCAGTCCTGGGCACTGGAGATGTTCGGCATCCCCCAGTCGAGGCCGTTCCACCCCTCGAAGCCGTCCATGCGGAAGACCCACAAGCCCGTGACCATGTCGCTCACCACGATGAGCCCGTCCGAGTTGCGGACGTCCACCCCCCAGCCCCCGGTGTTCACGTTGTTCTCACCTCGCGACTCGTGCGGTCCCCCGTACGTGTCGTAATAGCCCCAGTCCGCCGGCCTGTACGGGTCGAACATGTTGAAGACCTGGAAGCCATCCTCGTATGCGGCGACGAAGACGAACGGCCAACGCACCTCGTGGTTGTGCGAGAGGTTCCGCCAGTTCGCGGTCCACGCCGACGCCGGCTGGTTGATCACGCCTCGCCCCGCGTCCATCGCCGCGCCCACGTCGTAGATGCGCAGCGGCGCGTACTGGTACTCGGTCTCGCCTACCGCGGCGCGGCCGTCGGGGGAGGGAGTAAACGTGTGACCCGAGTTGACACCGGAGACTCCCGTGATCGTCACCAGGAGCTGCGGGTTGTCCAGGTCCGTGATGTCGAAGACGAAGTAGCCGCCGGTCCCCCCGCCCCAGAAGCGGTCCTGACCCGTCGACGCGTCGTAGCCGACATAGAAGTCGTGCCAGGACCCCTGGTTGCCGTTCAGGGCCCAATAGGGCGTCTCCGGGTTCTGGATGCGGGCGACCAACGCTCCCTCGGCGCCCCCGTCGACGAACCGGCCCATGTCGTACACGTGCGTGAACTCGGAGCGCGTGGTGGTGAAGAGGAGCGCCCGCCCGTCCGAGTGCTTGTACGTGTAGATGTTATGGAAGCCCCCCGGCACGCCCGGCTCCCGGATGCGGCCCACCTCACGCACGGTGGACGGATCCGGAAGCCCCGTCACGTCGAACACGATGGCGCCCAGGTCGGCGTCCGGCCCGCCCTGCCCGAACTGTGTCGACTGCACGTAGTAGTAGCGGCCGCCGTGCTTGAAGTAGCGTCCGTCGAGGGCGCCCGACCCCTGGTGCAGGTCCGGGTTCTCGATGCGCCAGCGATAGATGACCCGCGCGTCGTCCGGGTCCGCCACGCTGATCACGTCGAAGCCGCTGGGTTGGAAACGCTTCGACACGTAGACGAAGGGACGCGACTCCTCCTGCTCGATCTCCACGTCGGCGACGTGGAGGTACCCTCCCAGGGGCAGATGGGAGAGTACCCGTATGTTACGCGTGCCGCGCTCGCCGGGAGCGAGGCCGTCACCAGGCCGCCCCATCACGACGGGCCACGGGCCGGGATTCTGGGAAGACGCACGGCTCGGCGAGAGTCCGGCGCCGGCCAGGGCCAGGGCCAGCGCCAGCAGCACGAAGGGAGGGGGGCAGGCGCGCGAGCGGATCATCTGCGACTCTCCGGAAGGGGTCGGAAACGCGCGACGATACGCCCCCGTCGGCGGCCGCGACACCCCGCCGGGCGGGGCGAGCTCCATCGGAGGGTCTGCCCCGCCCTTGCGGGCAGACGGGCCCGCCGCCCGGAGCGAGAGGCTTGCGACGAGCGCCGTTCCGCCCCCAGCGTCCGAACATGCGATGCCGCTCTACCCGAACCGCCGCCCGCGCCCGGCTCCTGGGCGCCGTCGTCCTCCTGGCGGCGGTGTCCAGACATCCCGCCCCCCTCGCCGCGCAGTCTCCGGCGGCCTACGAGGTCGGGGCTCACGTCGGCTCCCTTTCCCATTCTCTCCTGGGGCTGGTGGCCGGAACCCTCTGGAATGTCGGACCGTTCGGACTGTACGTGGAGGCCGACGTGGAGGCGGAGCCGTCCACCCTCGTCGGCGGACGGCTCGCCCGGGACCTGTCGCCTTCCGTGCGCGTCCGCCTGAGAGTCGCACACGCGTCGACGCACCTGCGCCTCGTGGCGCTCACCCAGCTCATCCCCGAAAACGAGGTGACACCCTACACCTTCGACGGCCTCGGGGAGGTGTCCGTCTGGCTGGCGGACGTCGACTTCTCGTGGGCGCCGTGGAGGATCGCCCACGTCACCCCCTACCTCTTCGGCGGCCTGGGTCTCACCATCTGGGACATCTCGGGACTCGAGGACCTGACCTACCTTCCGCCACTTCTCGACCGCCCGGTGGCGCTCAACCCGATCAACGCCCGGCTGCCCGGTGCGGTCGTCGGGATCGGGGTCGCTCTCGGAGCGCTGGGTCCGGCATCGATCGAGGTCGAGGTCTCCGACCACGCGAGCGGCGACCCCATCGCCGACGACGACTTCCGTATCGGCGCGGAGTTCGCCGGTCACGGTCGTGCGAAGGACCTCGTGCACAACCTCTCCTTGACCGTGGGGCTGCGCATCGCGCTCCGGAGGTGAGGGGTTCCGGGCCCGGCACGCGGCGACCTCCGCAGGGGCCGCCCTCTCTCGCGTAGCTGTTAGATTCGTCCATATCCCCGATGCCTATCCCCCGCGCGGTCCTCACCGCCGCCGTGCCGTCCCCGGACGGTGATGCCGAAAGACCGACCATGTCTACCTCGAACGGGCGCCGCTCCCGCGGCCTCTTCCTCCTGGGCTCCGTGGCCCTCGTCGCGTGCTCCGCTGCCGAAAGACCGCCAGAGCAGGCCCCACCCACCCTGGCGGCCGCGGTCGCGCTGGGCGTGCCGAACGCCCGCGAGCCGATTCCGGGGCTCGTGACCGCGGGACAGCCGACGCCCGACCAGCTCGACGGCCTCGTGGCCACGGGCTACACGCACTTCGTCTCCTTGCGCCCCGCCACGGAGAGCGGAGCCGGGTGGGAGGAAGAGCGCTCAGGTGCGAACCTGGACTTCACGCGAATCCCGGTGTCGGGTGCCACGGATCTGACCCGCGACAACGTGGAGGCCTTGGACCGGGTCCTCGCCGAGGCCGGTGGGGCACCCACCGTGCTCTACTGCGCGAGCGGCAACCGGGTCGGTGCGCTGCTGGCCCTCCGCGCCTATTGGCTGGACGGAGCGTCCGCAACCGACGCGCTCGCGCTGGGGCGGGCAGCCGGGTTGACCCGTCTCGAGCCGGCGGTGATGGCCCTCCTCCAGTAGCGTGGCGGGGGCTCCGGCTCGTAGGGCTG
>QJYK01000257.1 GCA_003248075.1 Gemmatimonadota bacterium
CTGCTCGACGCCTTCACGCTCGACCTCACGGTGAACCCGGACTTCGCCCAGGTGGAGGCCGACGTCCAGCAGGTCAATCTGACCCAGTTCAGCCAGTTCTTCCCGGAGAAGCGCGAGTTCTTCCTGGAGAACTCGGGCCTGTTCTACGTGGGCGACGCTGCGCGCAACAACCGGGTGTTCGCGACCCCGACGCCCGACGAGGACCTCCTCCTCTTCTTCTCGCGCCGCGTGGGTGTCGCCGACGACGGCAGGGCGATCCCCATCTCGGCGGGGGGCCGCCTGACGGGTCGTGTGGGCAGGACGAACATCGGCGCCATCGCCATGCGCACCGACGACATCTCCGGCGTTCCGGGTAGCGACTACGGGGTCCTGCGCGTGCGACAGAACGTGCTGTCGGGCTCCGACGTCGGGGGCATCTTCATGATGCGTGACGCGCGCGACACCGGCCCGACCGGTGACGACTACAACCGCGTGTACGGTGCGGACGCCAACTTGCGCTTCCCGGGCAACGTCGACTGGAGCACCTATCTGGTGCGCACCGAGTCCCCGGGCCTCGACGGCGGCCAATACGCATGGCGCACGTCCGTGAACCGAGAGGCGAACTTCGTGCACATCAAGCTCGGCCTGATGGAGCTGGGCGAGAACTTCAACGACGATCTCGGCTTCTTCCGCCGCACGGCCGTCCGGAAGTATTTCGTCGACTTCGGGCTCCGGCCGCGCCCCGCGTCGATGCAGCGGCTGGGGGTGCGCGAGATGCATCCGCACATCGTCTGGAATTATTACGAAGACCTGGACGGGCACATCCTCGCGAAGAACCTCCACAGCGGGTACACGTTCTTCATGCAGGACGGCGGATTCTGGGAGCTGAGCGTCAACCCGAAGTTCGAACGGATCGCCCGGCCTTTCCGCATCTCGCCGGACGTCGATGCCATTCCCGAAGGCTCGTACTCGTGGGCGGAGTACCAGATCCGCGGCTCCTCCGACCCCAGTCGCTCGGTATCGGGAGGCGTGACGGGCATCGTCGGCGGGCTGTGGAGCGGCACCCAGAAGACGATCAACGCGGATCTCACGCTGCGACCCTCGTACAAGTTCTACCTCGAGGCTCGCGTGCAGCGTACGGCGGGCCAGCTCGATCTACCCGAGGCGGATTTCACGCGTACGTTCTGGACCTTCCGCTCGAACTACTCGTTCAGCACGAACATGTTCGTGGATGCGCTGATCCAATACGATCCCGGATCCGAACGGATCAACACCAACGTCCGGTTCAACCTGATCCACCACCCGCTCAGCGACCTGTTCATCGTGTTCAACGAGCAGCGCTTCGAGACCGGTGAGGGGATCGCACCGGGGCGAGGGCTGACCGTCAAAGCGACGCAGATGGTGGCGTTCTGACGTCAGCCCCGCGGGACCCAGTAGCCCGTGGTCTCGAACGCCCGGCAGCGGTCGGAGATGGACGCCATGGCTTCGGCGTCCAGAGGCTCGAAGTCCCGGACGGCCGCCACCACCCCTTCTAGCGTATAGGCCGAGTCGATGCCGATGGTGGCCGTGGCGATCGGCAGCGACAGGGCGTAGTGGATGTACTCCCTCCATGTCGGGATGTCCCACCGGTCCAGCGCTCCCGGAGGCGCGCCGTATTCCTCGATCCGGTCGGGCACGGTGGCGTTGGCGCGGAAGAAGTAGCCGTGGCCGCACGTCTTCATCGCGATGACCGCCACGCCGCGCTCCCGGGCGTCGGGGAGCACCTCGGGCTCGAAGTCGGGCACTCGCACGGCGTTGATGGGAAGCTGGATCCCATGGGGGTCCAGGCGCCGCATCCCCTCCAGGGCCACCTCGGGGAAGTGGGTGGAGAAGCCCCGGAAGCGGACGACGCCTTCGTCCACCATGCGGCGGAGCGCCCGTTCGGCGCCGCCGGGAGCGGCGATCTGGGCCAGGGCGTCGGCCCGCAGATTGTGGTGCAGCACCAGGTCGAGGTGGTCGGTGTTCATGCGCTCGAGGCTGCGCTCCATCTCGCGCATGGCCCCGTCGTAGCCGCGCTCGTCTACCTTGGTCTCCAGGAAGACGCGGGTGCGGTGAGTGGTCATGGCCAAGCCGATGCGCTTTTCGCTCAGTCCGTCCGGCCCGTAGTTCGCGCTGGTCTCCACGAAGCCCATGCCCAGGTCGATGGCCCTACGCACCAGCGCCGCGGCCTCGTCGTCGTCGGGGATGGACCCGTAGAAGCGGCTTCCGGCTCCCACGCCGGCCACGGGGATGCGTGCGCCGGTGGCGCCGAACGGACGGGTCGAGATGTCGACCGCGGCGGACGCCCCGCCGCTGGCGGGGAGCCGCTCACCCGTGAGGGCGCCGGTCGCCGCCACGGCGGCGCCGACCAGGAAGCCTCTGCGGGAAACGCCCCGGTCGGCACCCGGGTCCGTGAGCTTGTCCATGGCGCGCCTCCTCGTGCTCCCCGAGGGCGGGAGCGGGCCGGGAGGGCCTCCTGTACCGAACCTTGCTGACGCTCAATATTGTCCACGATCCAGGCCCTCGCCAGGAGCCCCGCGTCCCGCGGCCCCGGGGGGGCTGCTCCCCCACCTGCCGTGGGTGGGGGTAGGTCCATACGCCGGCATATCCCCGCCAGGGGAGAGGTTCACCATGAAGGCTGGTCGACTTGCGCTCGGGGTCGTGGCCACGGCGCTGACCCATGTGGCCGCCGGGGCCCAGACGTCACCCGTGATCCTGAAGGCGGGTCAGTTGGTGGACGGCACGGGGGGCCGCACGGGCGCCACCACCGTGGTGGTCGAGGGGACGAAGATCAGCCGGGTCGGGGCCGACGGATCGGAGCTGGGCGTGGTCTATGACCTCGGGCGCTACACGCTGCTCCCCGGCCTCATCGACACCCACGTGCACATCAGTTGGCACTTCGACCGCAACGGGCGCTACGCGACGGGCGCGTCGAACGAGACGCCCGAGGAGGCGATGCTCGCCGTCGCCGGGAACGCCCACCAGGCGCTGATGGCCGGCTTCACCACCGTGCAGAGTCTCGGGAGCTCCACCGACGGCCCGCTTCGCGACGCCATCGCGCGTGGAGCCATCCCCGGGCCCCGCGTCCTCACGGCCCTGCGCTCGCTGTCCGAGCGCACGGGCGGCCCCGACGAGCTGCGCCGCGCCGTACGGGCCCTGGCCGAAGAGGGCGCCGACGTGATCAAGATCTTCGCCTCGGAGAGCATCCGAACCGGGGGCGCCCCCACCCTCACCCAGGAGCAGCTCGATGCCGCGTGCGGCGAGGCCCGAGCGGTGGGCCTCCGGACTGCGGTCCACGCGCACAGCGCCGAGAGCGTGCGCCGGGCCGTGCTGGCCGGGTGCACCACCATCGAGCACGGCGCCCTACTGGACACGACCACCATGCGGCTCATGGCGGAGCGGGGGACCACCTTCGACCCCAACATCTTCCTGGTGTCTGACAACTACCTGAAGAACCGGGACGCGTTCATCGGGATCGGGAGCTACACCGAGGAGGGGATGCGTGTCACCGCGGAAGTCGTCCCGGTGAAGCTGAGGATGTTCCAGCAGGCGCTGAAGGTGCCCGGGCTCAAGATTCTCTTCGGGACCGACGGGGTGGCGGGCTCCTTCGGCCGGCTCCAGGACGAATTGATCTACCGTGTGGAGGTCGCGGGCCAGGACCCGATGGACGCGCTCGTGTCGGCCACGTCCCGGGCCGCCGAGGCCCTGAATCTCGGCGGGTCCGTGGGCTCCGTGGCCGCGGGCATGGAGGCCGACCTGATCGCGGTGGACGGCGACCCTCTCGAGGACATCACGGCATTGCGCCGTGTGATGTTCGTCATGAAGGGCGGGACGGTGTACCGGTTCGTGCCCGGAACGGGCACCGCCCGGTAGGTGCGCATCGCGCTCGAAGGCGAGATGCGAACGCAGCTCAAGATCTGCTGCATCCAGAACGAGGAGGAGCTCCTGGTCGCTCACGCGGCGGGAGCGCGCTTCTGCGGCCTCGTCGCCGCGATGCCCAGCGGCCCGGGCCCGATCCCGGAGGACCGCATCGCGGCCCTGGCCGGCGCGGCCCCCCACGGCCTCACGCCGGTGCTCCTCACCGCTCGGTCCGACGCGGTCGGCATCGCGGAGCACGTGACGACGGCCGGGGTGCGCGCGGTGCAGATCGTTCGGACCGTACCCGCGCACGTGCGCCGCGGGCTCCGTGAGCTCGTCCCCGGCGTCACCGTCCTCCAGGTCGTTCATGTGGTCGGGCCGTCCGACGTCGACGTCGCGGACGAGGCGGCTGAGGAAGCGGACTATCTCCTGTTGGACTCCGGGCGCCCGGGCTTGCCCGTCGAGGAGTTGGGCGGGACGGGCCGGACGCACGACTGGCGCCTGAGCGAACGGATCGTCCGCCGCTCGCCGGTGCCGGTCTTTCTCGCAGGAGGCCTGGGACCGCACAATGTGGCAGAGGCGATCGAGCGGGTCGGACCCTACGGCGTGGATGTGTGCTCGGGGCTTCGCCCGCGGGGACGCCTCGAGCCCGAGCTGGTGAACCTCTTTCTGGAAGGGATGGGCAGATGATGGGACACGCCCTGCGCCGCGCGCGTAAAACGATCGGTCTGACTGCGGCTCTGGCGGCCGTGGTCGGATGCGGGAGGGCGCCGGGAGTCTCGCAGACGGTGATCCCGGAGCCGGCGCCGATCCCGGCAGGCAGAGCGTCCCCCGCGGGGACCTACGGCGCCATCGACGTGGTCAGCTACGAGGTCGAGATCGGGCTCCCCGCCCCCGGTGGCCATGACATCGACGGCCGTGCCGAGCTCGTGCTCATCCCTGTTCGTCCGCTCGGCGAGGCGGTCCTCGACTTCACGGGCCTGGGGGTGACGGCGGTCACCGTGGACGAGCGCCCGGTGCGTGCGCGCCTTGAGGCGGGCCGCCTGCGCGTTCCGCTTGCGGACGTCGCTCCGGGGGATACGGCCACGGTCGTGATCGCGTATCACGGAACGCCGGACGACGGCCTGATCTTCCGGGACAACGTGCACGGTCGCCCTTCCGCGTTCGTCGACAACTGGCCGAACCGGACCCGCTTCTGGCTGCCCTCGGTGGATCATCCCTCCGACAAGGCCCGCTTCGGGATCACGGTGCACGCGCCGGTGTCCTGGCGGGTCGTGGCGAACGGCCTGCCGGTCGGCGAGCCCGCTCCGGGGCCGGCCACGGAGGGCGGGGTCCCGCGCCGGACCTGGCGCTGGCGCACGGACGTCTCGGTGTCCCCGTACAACTTTGTTTTCGGGGCCGCCGAGATGGAGGCCATACCCGTCGGATTGGCAGCGTGCGGAAGGGCCCCCGCGTCGCGTCGTGAGGACGGATGCGTGGAGGTGTCCGCGTGGCTCTTCGCGGAGGATGTGGCCCAGGCCTCGCGCTCGTTTCGACGCGCCGCGGACATGGTGGACGTCTACAGCGACGTGATCGGGCCGTATCCGTTCGAGAAGCTCGCTCATGTCCAGTCGTCGACGCGCTTCGGAGGCATGGAGAACGCGTCCGCCATCTTCTACAGCGAGGAGGGGTTGGCGTCGGGAGAGGACATGGAGGGCATCGTGGCGCATGAGACCGCACACCAGTGGTTCGGCGACTCCGTCACGGAAGCGGACTGGCCCGAGCTATGGCTCTCCGAGGGCTTCGCGACCTACTTCGGCCACCTCTACTTCGAGCGCGCCGACGGCGTGGAGAGCTTCCGTCGCCGTATGGAGCAGAGCCGCCGCGACTACCTCGGCTCCGACGTGACCGGCAGGCCCGTCATCGAGGGGCGGCAGGTCTTGTTCGAGCTCCTGAACCCGAACAACTACCCCAAGGGCGGGTGGGTGCTGCACATGCTCCGGGGGGTCATCGGCGACGACGCCTTCTTCTCGGGCATCCGTAGCTACTATGGCGGGCACGCAGGGGGAAACGCGTCCACCGACGACCTGCGCGCCGCGATGGAGGCCGCGTCCGGCCGGGAGCTGGGGTGGTTCTTCGAACAGTGGCTCGAGCGGCCCGGGTACCCCGTTCTGGCCGAGGAGCACCGCTGGGACGGGGCGGCCGGGGAGGTCGTGGTGACGATCCGTCAGGAGCAGGACGCGTCCTGGCCCACGTTCCGCCTTCCCCTGGAGATCGAGGTCGTGACGGCGGACGGAACGCGCGTGCGGCGTGCCGTGGAGGTGGCCGGCCGGTCGCAGGATGTGCGTGTCCCGGCGGCGGCGGCCCGGGCCGTCGTTCTCGACCCCGACGGTTGGGTGCTGAAGCGCATGGCAGGGGAGCGGATCGGTGGGTGAGCCGCCGCCGACCGACGCCAGGTGCGTCGGCCGGAGATGGGTCGTGTCGACGACGCTGGCTGTGCTGTGCGCGCTCTCGGTCGCCGCGCCCGCTGGGGCCCAGCCGCGGGCGAGCGAGCGCGCGACCGTGACGCAGGTCGTCAACGGGACGACGATCACGATCGACTTCGCGCGTCCGGTGGCGCGGGGGCGCGCCAACCTCTTCGGGGGCGTCGTCCACTGGGGCGAGCTGTGGACGCCGGGCGCCAACTGGGCGACGACGCTCGAGACGGACCACCCGATCCGCCTGGACGGGCACGAGGTGCCGGCCGGGAAGTACTCGGTGTGGATGGAGCCCCGGGAGGACCGCTGGACCGTCCACCTGAACCGGACCTGGCGCATCTACCACGACGCGCCGGTGCCCCTGGACCGGGAGCTGCTGGCGTTCGACGTGACCCCGTCCCCGGGCGCGCACATGGAGTCGCTGGCTTGGTACTTCTCCGCCGTCGACGCCGGCGCGGGCGAGCTGCGCATGCACTGGGGCGAGACGGTCGTTCCGCTGCGGGTGGAGACCGACCCGTTCGTCTGGGATCCGCTCCCCGAGGCCGAGCAGGCCTCCTCCGTGGGCGCGTTCGCGTTCGACACCCGCGACCCCACCACCGGGGGCCCCATGCGCGTCACGATCGAGGTGCTGCGCGAGGACGGCCGCCTGGTCGGCCGGTGGGGGCGTGCCCCGGTCGCGCTCGTCCCGTTGGGAGGCGGCGAGTTCCGGATCGGTTTCCTCCGCGACGGCGCGCTCTTCGACGTGGGCGACGAGATGACGCTCCGGGTCCGGGCCGAGGGTGGCCGGGCGGTGGGGGCGGAGCTGCTGTGGGAAGGGCGCGTCTTCGCGACCGGGGAGCGCGTCCGGTAGGGAGATCCCCCACGTCACCCTCGCCGGAATCCCCACCGGAAGCCGCCTTCACCTCCCGACATTCCGGCTCGGCCCCGTAGCGTAGCTTCCTCTTGGGCCAGCAGCCGTCAGGCTGCAACTACAACCGACCCTCATCTTCGGGGGAAGGATGGCGATGAAGTTGCCGACCGTCGGCGTCGAGACGCCGACGGACCGAGAGGTATCCGTACGTCGCGTCACCGACATCTCCGTAGAGATCGTTTCGGACTCCGGAGAGGGTGCGCAGAAGTGCGGTCAGATTTTCGGGTCGGTCTCCGCCAAGATGGGCAACGGCGTGTGGACCGTGGAGATCATCCCCGCCGAGGTCGAGCCCCCACCCCGTAACCCGGCCGGCGCTTCGGGCATCCGTATTCGCCTGGGCGACCGTGAGGTCACGAACTGGGGGGACGAGACCGACGTCGCCGTGGCGTTCAACGAGCAGGCGCTCCTCGGCCGCCACCGGCTGAACGCCCTCGCCCCGAACGCCACGATCCTCCTGGAGAGCATGTGGGCCACCCACCCGGACCCGAGCGTCCGCAAGCAGTGGGAGGAAGCCATGGAGGAGCTCTCCGATCGGGAGTACCGGATCATCGAGGTCCCGATGGAGGAGCAATGCCTGACCGTCGTGGACAACCCCCGCAGGGGGAAGAACATGTTCGTGCTCGGGCTACTCTCATGGATCTTCGACCGGGACCTCGAGCGGGCCAGGGACCAGATCGGCCACGCCTTCCGCGGCAAGAAGGCGGAGATCACGGAGCGGAACGTCCAGCTCCTCGAGCTGGGGTACGCCTGGGGTGCGGAGCACCTGGACTTCCGTTACGAGATCGGGACGCTGGAGGCCAGTGCTCCGATGGTCGTGATGAACGGCAACGAGGCCGTCGCTCTCGGCGCCGTGGCCGCGGGCCTGGAGCTCGCGGCCATGTACCCGATTACGCCGGCCACGAGCGTTTCACACATGCTCGGCGAAGTCTTCGAGCGTTACGGCGGGGTGGTCCACCAGGCCGAGGACGAAATCGCCGCCGCCGGCGTCGCGATCGGCGCGTCCTACGCGGGACGCTGCGCCTTCACGATCACCTCGGGTCCCGGCCTGGCGCTCAAGACCGAGTTCCTCGGCCTGGCGGTCATGGCCGAGATCCCGCTGGTGGTGGTGGACGTCCAGCGCGGAGGGCCCAGCACGGGCCTTCCCACGAAGGTGGAGCAGTCCGACCTCCTGGCGGCCATGTTCGGCCAGCCGGGCGATGCACCGCACGTGGTCCTGGCACCCGCGACCATCGAGGAGTGCTTCCACGTCATGACCACCGCGCGCCGGATCGCCGAGGCTCTGCGCACCGTGGTCGTCGTCCTGTCGGATGCCAACCTGGCCACCGGAGTCGCGCCCTTCCCGCGTCCCGCGCTCTCACCCGAATGGCAGGCGGCGCCGCCGGATCAGCGTCCGATCCCGGAGGGTGTGAAGCCGTACGACTGGGACCCGCGCACGGGCGTCTCCCGTCGATTCATTCCGGGCCAGGCGGGAGGTGAGCATACGCTGACCGGGCTCGCCCACGACGAGCGGAGCAAGGTGGCCTACGACTCGGCCATCAACGAGCGGTCGTCCACCATGCGTAGTCGCAAGCTGCTCGCCTTCCAGCACACGCTCATCGCTCCGGAGGTCAACGGCGATGCGGGTGGTGGGGATCTGCTCGTGGTCGGTTGGGGGAGCACGAGGGGCGCGATCGAGGAGGCGGTGGCACGGGCGCGCGCGCAGGGCATGTCGGTGTCGAGTCTGCATCTGACCTTCTTGTCGCCGCTCCCGCCCGGTCTGAAGGAGATCTTCGGCCGCTTCCGGAAGGTCATGACCGTCGAGATCAACTACTCGGACAAGAAGGGGGATCCCTTCGTGACCGATCACAATCGGCGCCGCGGGCAGCTGTCCTGGCTGCTGCGGGCCACCACGCTCGTGGACGTGGACTGCTGGACCCGGGTACTGGGCGAGCCCCTGCGTCCCGGCAGGATCCTGCAGGCCATCCGCGAGAACATGCCCGGAGGGACACGGTGATGAGCGACTCCTGCTCCCTGCTTCACGTCCTCCACGAGGACGAGGACGACCGTCACTTCGAGATGGGCGACTACCAGGGTCCCACCGCGCGGTGGTGCTCGGGATGTGGGGACCATTCGGTGCTGGCCGCCGCGCAGAGGCTGCTCACGGACGAGCAGCTGAAGCCCGAGACCACGGTGTTCGTGTCCGGCATCGGCTGCTCGAGCCGCTTCCCGCACTACATGAAGACTTACGGCTTCCACGGGATCCACGGCCGGGCGCTACCGGTCGCGACCGGCGTGAAGCTGACGCGGCCCGAGCTCGACGTCTTCGTGGTGATGGGTGACGGGGACTGCGTTTCGATCGGGGCCGCACACTGGATCCACGCCCTCCGCTACAACGTGGACATGGTCGCGTTGCTCCTGGACAACAACATCTACGGCCTGACCAAGAAGCAGACGTCCCCGACCACGCCGCAGGGGTACAAGTCCAATACCCAGCCTCGCGGCAGCTATCTACCCGCCATGAACCCGCTGGAGGCGACGCTGGGGGTCACGAACGCCTCGTTCGTGGCGCAGACGGCCGAATGGGTTCCAGCACACCTGTTCGCGACGCTCAAGGCGGCTCATCAGCACCGTGGCTTCTCGTTCGTGCGCATCCTCCAACGGTGCCCCCACTTCACGCCCGACATGTACTCCGAGGCAGTCAAGAAGCCGGCGCTGGTGCAGGTGCTGACCCACCCCGAGGGAATCAGGGTCGAAGGGCTCGAGCAGCTCTATCCCAACCAGGTCCGTCACGACCCCGCCGACATCCATGCGGCGCGCGAGCTGGCGGAGGACGCCTCGGTGATCCGGCTGGGGCTGTTCTTCCGCGATGAGTCGCGCCCTCGCTACGAGGAGACGCGTGCTCTCGGAAAGCACACCGCGCGGGAGAAGATCGACCTGCTCAACGAGGAGTTCGAGCGTTATGCCGTCTGACACCAGCTCAGGGAACGGCGTGGGCGGCGTGGTCGCGCCGGCCCTGGAGGCGCTCGCCGCCCGCCTCGACGCGTTCCACTCCGCCGTCGCGACCGCCGAGGAGGAGCTCCGCTCGTTCGTGGCCCACAGGCGCGGCGCGTCCGAATACCGCGCCGAGCAGGCGCTCGTCGAGCTGGGGCCATTCGCCGTGGGCAAGATCGCCCCCGACCGCTTCGCGTCGATCCTGCTCGACCTGGAGGAGCTGACCGGCGAGGCCGAACAGGTTCTGGACCGGGCTGAGTACATCCTGTCCGCGTTCGCTACGGAACGGGACATGCACGTCGTCACCGTGGAGCCCGGCGGGGATCTCCGAGACGCGGTTCGCGAGGCGTTCACGCAGATGGGGCAGGTCTTCGGTGCCGCACGGGCGGTCGAGCTCGCCCGGGCCGGCCTCTTCGATCCGGATCAGCACAACAGGTTCCTGTCGGCGCTACCATTCCGCAAATGGAACCGGGCGGAGCGCCAGCTCGCGCCGCCCCTGGTCGTGGAGTTGGACCCCGACGACCTGCTCCCGACGGGGCTGGGCGAGTTCCTGGACGGTCAGGTTAAGATCGTGCTGGTCGTGCGAGGCATGACCACGCCCGCGCCGCTGGCCCGACTCATCACCCCGGGCACGTACGTGGTGCAAACGGCCGACCCGGCGGACCTGACGGGGCTCGCCGTGTCGCCACACCCGGGGATCGCGCTGCTCTTCGATCAGGAGCGATCCGAGCAGGCGCGTTTCCTGCACGATCCGGAGGCGGGCGCGTCCCCCTGGGAGCGCTTGACCATCCGTCACCTCCCCGACCGGCCCGAGGTGGGTCGGGGACGCAGACCGCCCCGTTGGCTCGAGGAGCTGGAGCACCTCGAGATGTTGGCCCGGCGGCCGTCCACAGACACGCTGCCCGGGACGGCTTCCGCCCTGGCTGGCGAAGCCGGGACCGCGCCCGCTCAGACGGCGCCGGTCGACCAGCTCGCAGCCTGGCTGCTGAGCCAGACCAACGTGGGCGGCGGCTAGGAGGCTCTGTACGCGTATGGTACCCCGCGCGCATGGCGCTTTCGCGTGTTCAGGCAAGGAGAGACGACGAGTCGTAGCAGCGCTACGGCGAGGAGGACCGACGATGGATCAACCGCGAAACCGCCATGCGCCCCCCAGCATGGGGAGACCGACATACATCATCATGGGTTGGGGCGGCACGGCCCCTCCTCCTGCGTTGAATCGCCTCGACGTAGCTACGGCTATGCCTTCGGCGATTGGCCTTGGTTGACGGGCCGTGACGCTCCCAACGCGGGGCACCATACGCGTGCAGAGCCTCCCTCGGAGGCTCGGGTGATCGCTCCGGCCGAGGTCGCGGGGTCCGTAGCCGTCCTGGGAGGGGTCGCCACGGTCTTCGGCGCGCTCATCTCGCTGGCCAACCACCGCTTCAAGGTGTGGGAGGACCCGCGCATCGACGAGGTCCGGGACCTGCTGCCGGGTGCCGATTGCGGCGCGTGCGGGCAGGCCGGGTGCCGGGCATTCGCCGAGGAGCTCACCAAGGGCACGGTCGCGCCCGCCGAGTGCACCGTCATGAGCCCGGACGCCATCGAGGACGTGGCCCACTATCTGGGCATCGACGCCGGGGAGGCGGACAGGCGCGTGGCTCGGCTCCTGTGCGCGGGTGGCCGTGACGTGGCCCCCTACAAGGGCCGCTATCACGGCGTGGAGAGCTGCGCCGCGGCGGCTGCCGTGACCGGGGGAGGGAAAGCGTGCCCCTGGGGCTGTCTGGGTTACGCGGACTGCGCGGTCGCGTGCGATTTCGACGCGATCGTGATGGGTCCCACCGGCCTGCCGGTGGTGGACCCGCTGAAGTGCACGGCCTGCGGCGACTGCGTCGAGGCCTGCCCCCTGGGGCTGTTCGTCCTGATGCCCCAGAGTCACCACCTCGTGGTGCAGTGCAAGAATCTTCTCTCGGGAGACGCCGCGGAGGCGGTCTGCTCGGTGGCGTGTAACGCGTGCGGCCGCTGCGCGGCCGACGCCGAAGCCGGGCTGATCGCCATGGTGGACGGCCTGGCGGTCATCGACTACGAGAAGATCGAACTGGAGAACCCGAAGGCCATCGAGCGGTGCCCCACCGGGGCCATCGTCTGGATCGAGGGGCAGCAGTTTCCCGAGCTCTTCGCGTCCGCTGGAGATGAGGCAGCATGAGCAAGCAGAACGGGGCCGGCGAGGGCCCGCGCTATCCGGGGATCCTGACCGCCACCGACGGCACGGGCGCCGTGGTCCACGCGGAAACCAACGCCAGCGAGGCCGCCGGCGCGTACCCCATCACGCCGTCCACCCAGATGGGCGAAGGATGGGCCGCGGCGATGGCCGCGGGCATGACCAACGTGAACGGTCGTCGGCTCCTGTTCTTCGAGCCCGAGGGTGAGCACGCCGCCGCTGCGGTAACGGCCGGAATGAGCATGGCGGGTCTGCGCTCGACCAACTTCTCGAGCGGGCAAGGCATCGCGTACATGCACGAGTCGCTCTATGCCGCGACCGGCAAGCGCCTCACCTATGTGCTCAACGTCGCCGCGCGGGCGATGACCAAGCACGCGCTGAACGTGCACGCCGGCCACGACGACTACCACGCGGTGGACGACTCCGGGTTCTTCCAGCTCTTCGCCAAAGATGTTCAGGAGGCCGGGGACTTCGCGTTGATCTGCCACCGCCTCGCAGAGCTCTCCCTCAACCCGGGCCTGAACGCTCAGGACGGGTTCCTGACGAGCCACGTCATCGAGACGGCCAAGCTGGCCGAGCCGGAGCTCATCCGGGAATACCTCGGTGACCCCGCGGATCTCATCGAGACGCCCACCGCCGCGCAGCGGCTCACCTTCGGTCCCAAGCGCCGTCGAATCCCCGAGCTCTTCAGCGTCGACTATCCGGCCATGCTCGGCACGGTCCAGAACCAGGATTCGTACGCCCAGGGCGTGGCCGCCCAAAGGCCGTTCTACTTCGACCACATCGCCGACCTGGCGGATCGGGCCTTCCGGGAGTTCGCGGGGCTGAGCGGACGCGCGTACGCACGGGCCATGGGTTATCTGACCGACGACGCCGAGTACGTGCTGGCGGGGCAGGGCTCGGTGGTTCCCAACCTCGAGGTGGTCGCCGAGCACCTCCGCGGCAGGGGGCTGAAGGTGGGCGTGCTGAACGTGAGCATGTTCCGACCCTTCCCGGCGGACCTCATCACCCGGATCCTCGGCGGTGTGAGGGCCGTCACCGTCTTCGAGCGGGTGGACCAGCCTCTCGCGGTCGACCCGCCGCTCCTGCGCGAGATCCGTGCTGCCATGACCCAGGGCCTGGAGAACTGGAAGGCCCGCCACCTGAACGGCAGCGGCAGGCGTCGTAGGGGCCTCGAGAACGAGGCATCCCTTCCGTTCCCCCGGCTCGCGGAGGTGGATCCGGCCGGGATCCCCGACTTCTACTCGGCGGGCTTCGGCTTCGGCAGTCGCGACCTCCAACCGGGCGACATCCTGGCCGCGGTGAACAACATGCTCCCGGAGGGTGGGCATCGGAGACAGTACTACCTCGGCATCGACTTCATCCGGAAGGGGACGCGCCTACCCAAGCTGCAGATCTGGCAGGAGCAGCTCCTGGAAGCCTATCCGCACCTCGAGCAGCTGGCGCTCCTGTCGGCGGGCGAGGTCAACCTCCTGCCGGCGGGCTCGACCGCGATCCGCATCCACTCGGTGGGTGGATGGGGAGCCATCACGATGGGGAAGAACCTCACAATGACGGCTTTCGAGCTCTTCGGGATGCACGTGAAGGCGAACCCGAAGTACGGCTCGGAGAAGAAGGGCCAGCCTACGACGTTCTACAGCGTCCTGGCGCACGAGCCCATCAAGCTCAACGCCGAGCTCAAGCACGTGAACGTGGTGCTGTCCCCCGACGGCAACGTATTCCGGCACTCGAACCCGCTGGCGGGGATGGAGGAGGGTGGGGTCTTCGTCATCCAGAGCCACGAGGAGCCCGTCCGGGTATGGGCCTCGCTCCCCGAGGACGCGCGCCGGTTCATCCGAGACAAGAAGGTCCGGGTGTACGCGTTGGACGCGTTCGGCATCGCGAGCAGTGAGGCGAGCGATCCCGAGTTGCGTTACCGCATGCAGGGCGTGGCGTTCATGGGCGCCTTCTTCAGGTGCTCGCCCCTCGCGGAGCGAGAGGGCATGGAGGAGGCGGGCCTCTTCGCCGGCATCCAAGCGCAGATCGAGGCCAAGTTCGGCAAGCTCGGCCAGCGCGTGGTGGACGACAACATGCGCGTTATCCGGCGCGGGTACGACGAGGTGAAGGAGGTCCCCACCGACGCGGATGTGGCAGCCGACGAGGCCCGTCCCGCGCCCGGCTCGAAGCTTCCGACCCTCATGAACGTCCCGAACGCGGAGGAGGGGATCGGCAACCCGGGCCGATTCTTCGAGCAGGTATGCGCCCTGTGCGAGATGGGTCAGGACGGCATCGCCGACCCCTACTCCGCGCTGTCGGCGATTCCCGCCGCGACGAGCACGGTCCGCGACATGACCAACATCCGCTTCGAGGTCCCGGACTTCGTGGCCGACAAATGCACCGGGTGCAGCCAGTGCTGGGTCCAGTGTCCCGACGCGGCGATCCCGGGGCTGGTGATGTCCGTCGAGGACCTGCTCGACACCGCGATCCGGACGACCGGAAACGGCAAGCCGAACGACCGGATGAGGCAGATCGCGAAGCACCTGTCGCGGGAGTCGCGCAAGATCCTCAAGGGTGTGCCGTTCAAGACCTTCGGTGAGGTGGCCTCCGCGGCGTACGCCAACGTGGTCGACAAGCTCGGCTGGGACGCCGAGCGACGGGGGCAGCTCGACGAGGAGTGGGCCCGCGTCTTTCCGGTCCTCTCCGAGTTCCCCCTCGCCAAGACCGCTCCGTTCTTCGACCTGCCCGAGTCCCGCGAGAAGGACGCGGGAGGGCTCCTCGCCATCACCATCAACCCCGAGGCGTGCAAGGGGTGCAACATCTGCGTGGACGTGTGCCCGGAGGGGGCGCTCGTCACCGTGCAGCAGCAGGAGGAGATCGTCGATCGGCTGCGGCGCAACTGGACGTTCTGGGAACGTCTACCCGATACGGACGACCGGTACATCAACGTCCGGGACATCGATGAGGGCGTGGGTGTCCTCTCCTCGCTGCTGCTGAAGAAGGACAACTACCGCTCCATGGCGGGTGGCGACGGTGCCTGTATGGGGTGTGGAGAGAAGACCGCCGTGCACCTCGTGACCAGCACCATCGAGGCCCTCATGCAGCCGCGGGTGAAGGCGCTTCTCCACAAGGTCGACCGGCTGGTGTCCGAGCTCGACGGAAAAGAGCGTGGCCTGCTGGGCGCGGAGGCGGACCTTTCGGGCGCCGCGAGGTCCGGCGGCGACGTCTCCGTGAAGCTCTCCGCCGAGTCGCAGGCACGGCTCCGCCTCCTGCAGAAGACCAAGGAGGAGCTGGAGCATCTCAAGTGGCTGTACAGCGAAGGTCCGAGCGGCCGGGGCCGCGTCAGCCTCGGCATCACCAACTCGACGGGTTGCTCTTCGGTTTGGGGGAGCACGTACCCGTACAATCCGTATCCCTTCCCCTGGGTGAACCACCTCTTCCAGGACGCCCCGTCGGTGGCCATCGGCGTGTTCGAGGCCCACATGCGCAAGATGGGCGACCACTTCCTGTCGATCCGGCGCGCCGAGCAGCTGGTGGAGGACTCCTTCGACGAGCGCACGTTCCGGGCTTTCGCGCAGGAGTTCGACTGGAAGCAGTTCACCGACGAGGAGTTCCACCTGTGTCCGCCCATCCTGAGCATCGGGGGCGACGGGGCCATGATGGACATCGGCTTCCAGAACCTGAGTCGCCTGATGGCGAGCGGGAAGCCGATCCGGGTCATGGTCCTGGACACCCAGGTCTACTCCAACACCGGCGGTCAGGCCTGCACCAGCGGCTTCACGGGGCAGGTGGCCGACATGTCCGCGTGGGGGAAGGCGCAACACGGGAAGTCGGAGGTCCGTAAGGAGCTGGCCTTCATCGCCATGGCCCACAGAGGCGTGTTCGTGCACCAGTCCTCTCAGGCCTCCGCTTCCCACCTCATCCAGGGCGTCATCAAGGGTCTGAACGCGCGGCGGCCCTCGGTGTTCATCGTCTATACGCCGTGCCCCGTGGAGCACGGCCTCGCGGACGACTGGGCACCGAAGGCCGCCAAGCTCGCACTCGAGAGCCGTGCGTTCCCCTTCCTGACGTACGACCCGGACGCCGGGTCGGACCTGGCCGACTGCCTGTCGCTGGACGGCAACCCGGCCGTCGACGACGTCTGGCCCAGCTACACCCTCGAGTACGTGGACGACGAGGGGAAGCCGGCGTCGATGGAGCTGCCGTTGACCAC
>QJYK01000056.1 GCA_003248075.1 Gemmatimonadota bacterium
CCTCGCGCTCGAGGAGATCGCCCGGCAGCTGAGCGTCGAATACGTAATCACCGGGAGCGTACGTACCGCGGGAACGCGCGTCCGGATCTCGACGCAGCTGGTCGACGGCGTGACCCAGCGGCAGCTCTGGTCGGAGACCTACGAGCGCGACCTGACGGTGAACGATCTCTTCGCGATCCAGTCGGACCTGGCGCAGAACGTGGCGCGGTCCCTGTCGGCCAGGATCCTTCCCGAGGAGGCCGAGCGGATCGCCGTCAGCCCGACCGAAAGCACCGAGGCGTATCAACACTACCTCCGGGGCTTGAGTCATTGGGGACGACGATCCGCGATCCAGGATCGCATCGCGGCGGTCGAAGCTTTCGCCGCCGCCACAGCGGAGGACCCTCAGTTCGGAGAGGGATGGGCCATGCTGGCCTCGGCCAGCCTCTACCTGCGCTGGTTGGACGCCAACACGGCCGGCGACCAACTCCCGGGGCTCGGGCTGTCCGCCGACGGCCTCCTCGACCGGGCACGGTCCGCTGTCGACCTGGCCGTGGAGCTCGCGCCCGAAGCCGCCGTGACCGAGCTCGCTCGCGGAAACTACCTCTACCAGGGCCTACGGGACTTCGAGGGGGCGCTGGGCCTCTTCTCCGACGCCGCGAGACGGTTCCCCAACGACTCGGATCTCGCCGGCGCGGTGGGGAACGTCAATCGCCGCCTCGGTCGGTACGACGACGCCCTGGAGTGGTATCTACGCGCGGCCGGCCTGGGACCCTCACCTCAGAGACTGTACACGGCCGCGCAGACGGCGCAGATGATGCGGAGCTATACCCGCGCCCTGGAGCTGGCGGACCAGGCCATGACCCTGGCTCCGGACTTCCGTCCAGCGACGAGCGTCAAGTACGCAGCCCACATGATGTCCGGCGACACCGCGTCGGCGTGGCGCGTCGTCGCGGAGTTCGAACGCCTGACGGGCACGATCGAGAGCGGTCGGCGCGTCGAGATGGCTCGGCTCCGGGGCGGGCACGGGGCGGCGCTCGAGGAATTCAGGCGCTCCTATGGCGACGATCCGTCGAGCTTGCCGTACCTCTACCTCCTCCGACGCGCGGGCGAAGACGTGCCGGCCGACGCCGCGAGGGCCGCGATCACGGATGCCCGACGGAGGCTGGCGGGCTGGCAGGACGTGGAAGACCCCTTCGCCCGGCTGCTGGCCCGGTCGGACCTCGCGTTCGCGCTCGCGATCGCCGGTGAGCGTGACGAGGCGCGACGGGAGGCGAGGCAGGTGCTCGCGCAGGAGCCGATGCGACGGGACGCGCTGATCGGATGGACGGCGGTGGACGCCGCGCTGCTCGCCTCGCTCCTGGTCGACGACGTCGAGCCCGCCCTCCAGGCGGTCGACCGCCTGATCACGCTGCCGAGCTTCCGCAGCGTCGAGTGGCTCCGACTCGACCCGACGTATCGGGCGCTCTGGGACATCCCGGGCTTCCGGAGTCTGATCGGGCATCGCGTGGAGTGAGCCAGCCGGGGTTCCCTGGGTCACTCGTCGGTCCCGGCGGCCGCGTCCATGGGGGGGAGGCCGATCCGATCCAGGAGCGCCAGGTAGCGGGGATCCGACGAAAGCGTGTTTTCGATGTCCCAGCGGAGTCCCTTCAGACGGAAGGTGCCCAGGTAGTAGACCAGCGGATCCCGCTGCTCCAACGCGCTCTCCATGAGATCCAGCAACCTTTCGCCATCCCCGGTGAGGGCCGTGAGGTAGGCCAGGCCGGCGGTGAGGGTCCCAGGATTGCGGGCGAGCTCCAGCTCGATCCTGCGCTCCGCCCGCTGGCGCCAGCCGGGTTCCCCACACGCCTTCTGGGCCCAGAGGACCCACGACTCCATGAGGTCCGACAGGTCGGTTCCGTACCGCTCCGTGAAGGTGCGAATCTGCCGACGGCCGGCGTCGCACTCCCCGTTCAGCCCCAGGGCCAACCCGTGCTTGATCCAGGACCACTGGCTCTGGGGATGGAAGTGGTTCCATTCGCCCCAGGCACGTGCCGCCTCCGCGAAGTTGCCGTCCAGGAACTCCACGATCCCCACAGCGTGCATCGCGCTCCCGTCGAGGGGGTCGATGTCCATGGCCCGACGAGCCATCTCACGGGCCCGCTGGAAGCGCTGCGTGAACACAAGGAAGTCGGCGTACCGGTGATAGGGGACGGGGCTGCGCGGCTCCAGGGCGATCGCGGCCTCGTAGGCGCCGTCGATCTCACGCCAATCCGCCAGGTCCCAGGTGAGGATGGACGCCAGGGCGGTCTGGGACTCCGCCAGGTCCGGCGCCAGCGCGACCGCCGTGTAGGCTGCGTTCCGCGCCTCCCCGACGAGCCGCTCGTCCCCCAGGAGCCCGTAATTGAGCATCTGGGCCAGGGCGTCGGCGATGTCGGCGTAGGCCCGGGCGAACCGAGGGTCGACGCGGATGGCGGCCCGTAGCTCCTCCACGCCCTCCTCGATGGTGCGCGTATCGGTGGCCTGGATGAGGTGATGGCCCCGAAGGTAGCTCTCGTACGCCCGCGGGTCGTCGGTCCCTCCGGGCAAAGTCCCGGGCTCGCCCGCGACCCGGACCCGAAGCCCCGACTTCAGCGCGTCCACGATGTCGCGTTCCAGGAAGAGGGCCTCGCCGGCAGGATGGATGAGCCGGTCGCCCCACACCTGAGACTCGTCTGAGGCGTCGACCAGCTCGGCCGAGACCACCACCCGGTCTCCCACCCGCTCGAGGCGACCGCGCACCACGCGGTCCACGCCCAGGGCCTCGACCAGCCGCGGGGTGTCGTCCGCGGCGTCCCGGAGCCGGAACGAAGCGGTCTTGGACACGACACGCAGCTCGGGGAGCGTGGCCAGCCAGTTGATGAGGCCCTCGGCGATCCCGTCGCACAGGTATTGGGCCTCGGGGTCTCCGCCTGGGTTGGCGAAGGGCATGACGGCAACCGTCCACTCCCCTCCCCCACCCGACGAGGCTGCCCGCTCGGCCACCGCCGCCGTCGGGGGCGAGGCACCCCGGAAGAGGCCGACGGCCAGCAACGCAGCCGCCAGGGACAGGGCGTAGATCGTGACCTCACCCCGCGTGAAGGGCTGCTCGCCCACCTCGCCGTGCCGCCAGTTCCACAGCACAGCCGCCGGAAAGAACACGACCGCCGTCAGAAGCCCCGCCGTCAGCCAGCCCGGGTCCAAGGCATAGTGGTCGACGAAGAACTCGACGGCCTGGAGAAGGACGAAGGTGACGCTGGGGTAGCCGACGAGCACACGCCAGATCCGACGCTGCTTCAGGCGCTCCAGGAGGGAGTTGGGGGACACGGAGCCAGCGCGCGCGGGGAGAGATCAGGGTCCAGCCGGCCCAAGGGCCTGCGACGCACGATAGGGTGCCTGTGCATGACCGGCAACGAAAGACGAGGGTCGTGGCGCACCCGGCGATGCGGCCCCGGACCCGGACGACGGGACCTCGGCGCGTCGCTCGCTCATGCGAACCGGATCGTTTCCCCGTGCCGTGGGATGTACAGGTCCCGCGAAGGGAGCCCCGCGGCGACCCATGCGGCGCGGGCACGCCCGGGAGGCTCCAGGGGTGCCTCGAAAGTGAGCCGCCACGTGCCCCAGTGGATGCCCACGAACGCGCCGCGCCCGCCGGCATCGAGGTAGGCCTGGACGGCCTCCTCGGGGCTGACGTGCCAGGGCGCCATGAACCAGCGCGGCTCGTACGCTCCAATGGGGATCAGGGAGACATCGAAGGGCCCGAGGCGGCGCCCGATCTCCTCGAAGGCGGGGCAGTAGCCGGAGTCGCCGGCGAAGTAGACCCGAGGACCGGCGCCCTGCTCCGCGGGTCGGATCACCCATCCGCACCAGAGTCGGAGGTTGGTCGCGCCGGGGCGCCGGCGCGTCCAGTGCCGCGCCGGCACGCTCACCGCCTCGAAACGCCCGCCGGGAAGCATCCCGCTCTGCCACCAGTCCCGCTCCTCCACGGCCTCGACCCCCAACGACCCGAACCAGGCCCGATAGCCCAGCGGGGTCAGCCAGACGGCGTCTGGAAAGCGATCCCGGAGCGTCCGCACGGTCGGCTTGTCGAGGTGATCGTAATGGTCGTGCGACAGCAGGACCGCGTCGATCGGCGGCAACCCGTCCAGCTCCATGCCGGGTGCGCTGAATCGTTTCGGTCCGCCCAGGCCCACCGGAGAGCAGCGGTCGGACCAGACGGGGTCGGTGAGCAGGTTCAGGCCCGGGAGCTGGATGAGGCTGGTCGCATGCCCGACCCACGTGATGCGCGGATCCCCTCCCTCCGCCACCCGCGGCCGAGCCGGGTCCGGCTCGCTGCGCTCGAGCTCGTCCGGGGACGGGTCAGGGGGGTGTCGTCCGAACACCCACTCGAAAGCGACACGCCAGATGCGGCTACGCAACGCGTCGTCGCCCGAGGCGACCGGCCATGGGTTCCTGAAGCGGCCCGCGGAGGCATGGTGTGGCGGGAGGGACACCGTCGCTCGGCGTGGGCTACATGCTCGTGAGTGCGACCTGGCTGCCGTCGGCGAGGCGGAGCAGGACCCACCGGTTGGTCGTATTGCACAGCGGGCACAACGCGAAGGTGTCGTCCAGCACCTCGAGGTCCGAGACCTGTCCGCATCCCTCGCAGCGCGCGTGGATCACCTTGAACGAAGCATCGTTCAGGTGGCTCTTGGCCAGCCGGACCCCCATGACGATCCCAGGCACCCCCGTGGCCGGACACTTCCCGCCGGAGCACGTCTCCTTGTAGTCCAGGCAGACGATCTCCGCTCCGTCCTTCAGGCTGGCGTGTCCGTCGTGGGGAGGTGGATCCGTGAACACCAGACGGACCTGGTGTCCACAGCCCGAGCAGAACGCGACTTCGGACTTCATATCAACCTCCTGCCGTCGCCCGGCGGTACTCCTCGAGCTGCTCCTTCATGCGGGCGCTCGGGACTTCGAAGACGGGGCACATCGACCCCGTGCACGTTTCTCCGTGCTCCAGGCACACCACGCGGGACAGGTCGGCACCCTCCGGGCTCGGCCAGGCGTGCACGTCCTGCTCCACCAGCACGCGGACGGTCCGCTCACAGGTCGCGCAGTACGCAGTTCGAACCTCCATGGCACCTCCACTCCTACAAGGTATGCACGATGCGCGCCCCCGAGGCAGCCCGGGTCAACACGCGACTCGCCTCGGCCGGTGACGCTCCGAAAAGGGTCGTGGCCGCGACGTCGGCCTCCAGGCACTGCTCCGCCTCGATGGTCAGGGAGCGCATCGGGGTGCGTCGGGGCGCACCGGTCCTGGGGTCGAGGAGGTGGTGGTAGCGGCGTCCCCGGTATTCGAAGTACTGCAGGTAGTCCCCGCTGGTCGCGATGGCCCGGTCGCTCACGTCCAACACCCGGACCACCGTCGTCGGGTCCTCCGGAGCGCGGACGCCGATGCGCCATGGCTCCCCGTCGCCTGCCACACCCAGCGCCACGAGGTCGCCTCCCACGTTCACCAGCGCGTGAAAGACGCCGTGATCGCGGAGTGCCCGAGCCGCCGCGTCCACGCCGAAGCCCTTGGCGATGCCGCCGAGGTCCACCGCGGCCCGGGGATCGTGCAACCGCGCTCCCCCGGCATCGACCTCCAGCGCGTGCCAGAGCCCACCCCCGGCGTAGGCACGGATCTCCGCCTCCGCGGGTGGCTCCCGACGGGTGGACGGGCTCCACAGCTGTGCGGCCCGCCCCAGGCACGGGTCGAAGCGACCCTCGCTCGCCTGCGCCCATGCCCGGGAGGCCGCCAGCACGAACCTCGTGTCCTCGCCCACGGTGACGGGGGATCCGGCGGCGGACGCGTTCAGCCGCCCCACGTCCGAGTCCGGGCGGAAGCGCGTCATGGTACGGTCCACCCGTCGGAGCTCCGCCAGCGCAGCATCGATGGCCCGCTGTGCCCAGGCCTCGTCGCGGTGCCGGACCGCCACCTCCGCGATCGTGCCCATCGCGGGGATCCTTCGACGCACGAGACGGTCGGGACGGCGCAGGGCCCTAGGCAACGAGGCGACCGCCAGCGCTCCCACACCCAGTGCGACAAAGTCACGTCGACTCGGGTTCATGGCATCCGTCCTTCCAGGTCGTGTTCGCAGTCGTGCTCGCAGGAGGCGCACGTTCCCCCACATCCCTTCCGGGTCCCCGAGCGAAGGAGCCCGAAGAGGACGAAGAGCGCCGCCATCGCGGCCATGGCCAGCGTGGCCTGGATCATGAGGAGAACAGCCCGGCGAAGCCCATGAAGGCCAGCGACAGGCTCCCCGCCAGAATGAGCACCAGGCCCATGCCCCGGGCCATGGCCGGCACGTCGGCCAACTCCGTGGTCTCCCGTATCGAGGCCATGAGCACGAGCGCCAGCGTCAGGCCCAATCCGCCCCCAAGGGCGAAGAAGAGCCCCTGGACGAAGTCGTAGCCTCGATTCGTCTGGAAGATCGCCAGGCCCAGGATCGCGCAGTTCGTGGTGATCAGAGGCAGGAAGATGCCGAGCTCGCGGAAGAGTGTCGGGCTGAGCTTCTTGATCGCCATCTCGACGATCTGCACGAGCGATGCGATGACGACGATGAACGAGATCAGTCGCAGGTAAGGCGCGTACGGGAGCACGAACGCGTTGAGGAACGACGCGGCCATCGACGTGATCGTGAGCACGAAGATGTTGGCCAGCCCCATACGCAGCGCCGTCGCCACCCGGCCGGAGACACCCATGAAGGGGCACAAGCCCAGGAACAGCACCAGCGTGAAGTTGTTCACCAACATGGCGCTGACCAGGATCCACAGTAGCTCGGCCATCACGCGCCTCCCACCCCGGTGGTGACTCCGTGGGGCCAACGGCGTGGACGGACCTGCTCGACCTTCCGCTCCTTCCACCAGCCGAATGCCAGCAGGATCACCCCCAGCGTGAAGAAGCCTCCCGGGGGCAGAATCATGATGATCCAGGGCTCGAACGCTTCGCCCAGCACCCGGACGCCCAGGAAGGTCCCGTTGCCCAGCACCTCGCGGAACGAGCCCATCAGGGTGAGCGCGATCAGGAATCCGAAGCCCGTACCGACCGCGTCCAGGATCGCCCGGCCCACGGGCCTCCTGGACGCGAACGCCTCCTGACGCCCCAGGATCATGCAGTTCACGACGATCAGCGCGATAAACGCCCCCAAGGCCTTGTGGATGTCCGGCACGACGGCGTTGAGGACAAGGTCGGCGATCGTCACGAACGTGGCGATGATCAGAATGTACGCGCTGATGCGCACCTCCTTGGGGATCCATCGCTTCAGGGAGGACACCAGCACGCTCGACCCCAGCAGGACGAAGAACGTGGCGATCCCCATGGCCAGGCTGTTCGCGACCGTGTTCGTCACGGCCAGGGCCGGGCATAGGCCCAGGAGCTGTACGAGCACCGGATTCTCCCTCCAGATGCCTCGGAGCAGATCCTCCCGGGGAGTCGTCGCCCTCATGCGCCACCTCGGGTGCTCGTCGACCCCGACGCGCGCGCGGGCGAGGCCGCGTCCGCGGCGCCCAGCGCCCGCGGCGACGACCAGAAGCGGCCGAGCGGGTCACGCAGCGCGTCCAGCCGATGATTGATGATGTCGATGACCGCCCGCGACGAGATGGTCGCGCCGGTGATCATGACGACCTCCTCGTGCGCGTCCGTCGCCCGCCCCTTCTTCACCCCTCGAATCGGCGAGCCCACCTCGGCGAACTCGCCGATGAAGGCGGAATCCTTCTCGATCTTGTCGCCGAGACCCGGGGTCTCCTTGCTCTCCAACACCTTCATGCCCAGGACGTCGCCGCTCCCGGGGTCGTAGCCGAAGATCAGGCGGATGACGTCCTGGAAGCCCGCCTCGGCTGCGACGAGCGCGATCCCGACCGGGTCGCCGTTGACGTCGTATCCGACGTAGACCCGGTCGAGACCGGCCGTGTCCGCGCTGGGCGCCGTGGTCAGGGAGCCACTTTCGAGGAAGACGGTCTGCCAGCGCTCGGGGCCGCCCAGCACCTCGGTGACGGCCTCGGCGAGCACCCGAGCCTGGTGCTCCTCGATCCTGGGCCGGGCCCACTGGAAGACGAGCACGATCGCGAGCCCCGCGATCGCACCCGCGGCGGCCAACGTTCCGACCAGCCGAACCGAGGAAGATTCGACCTGCACCGGAGGCGGAGGGGCGCCGGATTCGGCCATGGGGAGCTTGTGCTCGCTCACGCCATCGCCTCCTTGCCCGTGCCGAAGAGTCGAGGCTTGGTCGCCCGGTCGATGAAGGGCACGAGCGCGTTCATCAGCAGGATCGAGTACATGACCCCCTCGGGGAGCCCGCCCCAGAGCCGGATCAACACCACCAGGGCGCCGATCCCGAAGCCGAAGATCCACGCCCCCCGCGGCGTGGTCGGCGAGGTGACCATGTCGGTGGCCATGTACACGGCGCCGAGCATCAGCCCACCGCTGAAGAGCATGAAGAGCGCGCCGGGCTTGGACGGGTCCAGGAGGTGGATGAGCGCCGAAAGGAGGGCCACGGTGGCGAAGATCGCGACCGGGATCCGCCAATCGAGGTACTTCTTGAGCGCCAGGTACGCACCGCCGAGCAGGATCACAACCGCGGCGGTCTCACCGAGAGAGCCGCCGGTGGACCCCAGGACGAGGCGCACCAGCTCGGTGTCGGTCCCCTCGAACTTCATGAGCCCGAGAGGGGTCGCACCGGTGACCGTGGCCACCGGATCGGCAGACATGAGGGGGAGCGCCAGGTTGTCGCCGCGCAGCGCGGACCAGGGACCGGACATGTCGGGCCAGGTCGTGAGGTCCTCCGGGAAGGCGGCCTGGAGGAAGGCCCGCCCCAGGAGCGCCGGGTTGAAGATGTTCTGCCCGAGCCCGCCGAACACGAGCTTGCCGAACCCGATGGCGAAGACGCCGCCCAGGCCGGCCATCCACATGGGCAGCCCGGGTGGGAGCGTGAGCCCCAGCAGCAGCCCGGTGATGGCGGCCGAGCCGTCCCGGACGGCTCCGCCGGGCCCGAAGACACGCTCGGTCAGCAGACAGCCCGCGGTGCTCGCCGAGATCACCAGCAAGGCGCTGGGGCCGAAGTACCAGACCGCCGCGCCCACGACCGGGACCAACGTGGCCACGACCGTCCACATGATGCGCGGCGTGGAGTCCGGCCCCTTGATGTGGGGTGACGCCGTCAGCTCGAAGCGGGGGGCCTCCATCAGGCCACGTCCTTCTTGGGCGCCGAGGCGGCGACCAGATCCTGCTGTTTCCGGAGCATGTTCTTGCTCAAAGAGAACATCTGCGACAGCGGGATGTTGGACGGGCACACGTACGAGCAGCTTCCGCAGAGCATGCAGTCCATCAGGTGGTATGCGTCCCTCATCTCCTCGTAGCGGCCGGCCTGTGCCAGGAGTCCGAGCCGCGACGGGTTGAGGAACACGGGGCAGGCGTCCAGACAGTGTCCGCACTTGATGCACGGATACGTCGTCTTCGGCTTCACCTCCCGATCCGTCAAGACGACCACACCCGTCGTGCCCTTCACGAGCGGGGTGCGCATGTCCGGCTGCGAGCTGCCCATCATGGGCCCGCCGAACACGATCTCCGCCGCGTCGTCGGTGAGGCCGCCGCAGTAGTCCAGAACGTCTCCCAGCATCGCGCCCACCGGCACGATCAGGTTCGACGGGCGTCGGACTCCGGAGCCGGTGACGGTCACGACGCGCTCGATGAGGGGAAGGCCGGTCTCGAAGATCTCGGCGATCGTCGCGATGGAGCCGACGTTCTGCACCACCGCCCCCACATGCATCGGCAGCTTCCCCGAAGGCACCTCACGGCCGGTGACGACCTTGATCAGCATCTTCTCGGCACCCTGGGGATACTTCACGACCAGGGGCTGTATGGTGACATCGAGATCGGCGGGCTTCGTGCGTTCCAGGGCGGCAATGGCGTCCGGCTTGTTCATCTCGACACCGACGACCGCGCGCTGGACGCCCAGGCACTGCATCATGATCCGGATCCCGAAGTGTACGCGCTCCGGGAACTCCACCATGGTGCGATGGTCGGTCGTGAGGTATGGCTCGCACTCCGCGCCGTTGACCAGGAGCCATTCCAGCTCGAGGTCGGCGGGGGGCGACAGCTTCACGTGCGTGGGAAAGGCCGCGCCACCCAACCCCACGACGCCCCCTCCCTGCACCGCCTTCCTCACCTGCGCCGGGGTGAGTCCGTTCCAGTCGGGAACCAGCCGGGGCCGGGGGATCTGTGGGCTCCAGGGCTCCACGTCCAGGATCACCGTCTCGGCCATGGTTCCGTCGGGATGGGGCCACCAGTCGATGGCCGCCACGGTCCCTGCCGCGGAGGCGTGGATCGGGACCGACACATAGCCGTCGGCCTCGGCGATCATGTCGCCGCGCTGCACGCGATCGCCTTTCCTGACCAGAAGACGGGCCGGCTTCCCGGCATGCTGGCGGAGGGGAAGGGCGAGCCGCTTCGGGAACGGCATGCGACGGATCGCGACATGCTCCGTCAGACTCTTGGAGTCCGGCGGATGCACGCCGTGGCTGAACGTCATCCCGAAAAAACTCAACACCGGCGCCACTTCCTGGCGCCGACTCCGGCGGTCGACGGCTTCATCGCCTGCCCTCCCCGACAGGGGACGGTTCGCTTTCCCAGCCTGAAACGGCTGATGGCCCACCGACAAGGTACGGCCGACCGCGGGGAGACAGGTGTCGGGAGGTCGGGGGAGTCTCCGGTCGGAGTTGTCGCGACCCTGACGTGGGGAGTTTCCCCACCGCCAGGACCGTGGCTCGCGGCCGTACCCGCGTCGTTTTTCGGCTCCGTGACGCTGGCCAAAACCGGCCCGACAACCCTATTCTCGTCGTTGGGGAAGCTCTGCACAGGTGTGGTACCCAGCGCGACCACCGCTTCGCGGCGGTGCCCGGGCTTTTGCTGGTCGAGAGAGGAACGACGACGAGTCGTAGCGGCGCTGCGGCGAGAAGGAGTGACGATGCATCACCTGCAAGACCCCCATGCGCCCATCGCCAACGGGAGGCATTACCCTGCGTGGTTGGGGGTTGCCATACCGGTGCAGAGCTCCCCCAGGGACTCGACAACATCGAGGGTGCGCCGCGTGTCGTCAGGGGGCATCGCGGCCCGGATGGGCCGGGCGGGAAGTCGCAGCACTGAAAGAGGAGTCGGACGGAGATGATCTTCCTCTCCCAGAAGCACATCCCACGCCGCACGTTCCTGCGCGGCATGGGCGCTACCGTCGCACTGCCCTTCCTCGATGCGATGGTACCCTCCCGAAGGCTCTGGGCTCGCGTGAAGGCCGACGTCGACCGGACGCGCCTGGTCTGCATCGAGATGGTGCACGGCGCGGCCGGCAGCAACGAGCTGGGTGCCTCGAAGAACCTCTGGGCGCCGTCTGCCGTCGGTCGTGACTTCGACCTGTCGTCGAGCAGTCTGAGCCCCCTGGAGCCGTTCCGCGACTACCTGACGATCATCAGCAACACGGACGTGGAGAACGCGGAAGCGAAGACCGCGCGCGAGATCGGCGGCGACCATTTCCGGTCCAGCGCCGTGTTCCTGACGCAGATGCACCCGCACCAGACCGAGGGCTCGGACGTCAAGGTCGGAACCTCCTTCGACCAGATCTATGCCCGACGCTACGGCCAGGACACGCCGATCCCGAGCATGCAGCTCTGCATCGAGAACGTCGACCAGGCGGGCGGCTGCGCGTACGGGTATGCGTGCGTGTACACGGATACGATCTCCTGGGCGTCACCCACGGAGCCGCTTCCGATGATTCGCGACCCGCGTGTGGTCTTCGATCAGCTGTTCGGCGCGGGCGGCACCCCCGAAGAACGTGCCCAGCGCCGGCGGACCGATCGGAGCCTTCTCGATTGGATCAGCTCGGAGGTGGCGTCCCTCAAGCGCGAGCTCGGGCCGTCGGACCGCGAGCGCATGGACAAGTACCTCGACAACATCCGGGAGATCGAGCGGCGCATCCAGCTCATCGAGGCCCACAACACGAGCGGCGAGCTCCGGGAGCTTCCGGGAGCTCCGGCCGGCGTGCCCGACGACTTCGAGGAGCACGTCAAGCTCATGTTCGACCTGCAGGCTCTGGCGTTCGCGTCGGACATGACTCGCGTCTTCTCGTTCAAGCTCGGGCGCGACGGCTCCGGCCGCGTCTACCCGGGCAGCGGCGTGAACGCCGCGTTCCACCCCGCCTCCCACCACGGAGGCCAGGAGAGCCGAGTTCTCGACTTCGCCAAGATCAACCAGTACCACGTCTCCATGATCCCGTACTTCATGGAGAAGCTGAAGGACACGATGGAGGGCGACACGCACCTCCTGGACAAGACCATGATCGTGTACGGTTCGCCCATGGGCGACTCGAATCTCCACAACCACAAGCGTTGCCCACTCTTCATCGCGGGTGGCGCCAACGGGCAGCTCAAGGGCGGGGCGCACATCAAGGCCCCCGACGGCACGCCCATGGCGAACGTGTTCGTGAGCGCGATGCACAAGCTCGGTTTGGACGACATCGCCGAGTTCGGGGACAGCACGGGCGCTCTGGGCTTCTAGCGCCGCGGCGCCGTACGATCCGAACGCGTCGCTCCCCCCGAGGGAGTCGACCTCACCGTCGCTCGAAGGTCCATACGTTGTGGTGGCCGGACGGGCCGGCCCGCATGGACTCGTCGGCGATCAGGGTTTCGCCCCCGTCCACGAGCGTGTAGCGAACCAGGTTGGTGACATCCACCCCGCCCTGGGACCACGCCTGGTCCAGGACCAACACGGCGCCGTCCCAGTAGACGCGCGTCGGGATCTCCAGCTCGCCCACCCGCACGGTCCTGAGGACGCTGTCCGCGGTCAGACTCGTCTCCACCACGTTGACGACGCCGTCGAGAACGTGGGTCCTCCGCGCCGCCAGGGTCGGGCCGACATGGTCGATCACGAAGATGCTCGAGTCCGGAGCGGCAATCTCGAGCGAGCTGCGAGCGTGGCTCAGGACCCAGGTCCCACTGAGATCGGGCGTCGAGGCACCACGCTCGACCGTACAGCCGGCCAAACCTAGAACGATCAGAATCCGGGTGATTGGCGTCATGGGTCGCTCCCCCCCACGGCACCATGCGGGTCGGGGGCGGCATGTGCAAGGCGAGTCCGAGGCGCGCGCGTCGCGCCGTGATCCCCTTCTGCGGCCTTTTCCGGTAACTCCCGACGAGGCCGCCTTCCAGGCCTCGCCGAGGATGGGCCGGGGCCCGAATCGGAACACGAAACGCAATCGCCCCGCCCGACGGGGTGCCGAGCACCGAGGAGATGACGATGAGCGAGACGATGACGATGACGCGTGAGCGGAAGCCCCTGAACGGCGTCGACGTACCGACCCTTTTCGCAACGCTGGACGCCGTCGACGGTCAGCGCGAGCTCGCGAAGTTCCAATTCCGCGCCACCAACCGTTGGATCAGCGGGACCCACAGCCGCAACACCGTCGAGTCCTTCTACGGGGCGGGCGGGGAGCACAAGCACGTGCGCGAGTACACGGTCGACGCGGATCACGTGGAAGTGCTCGTGGGGTCGGACAAGGGCTTCGTACCCGTCGAGATGCTTCTCACCGGCCTGGCCTCGTGCCTGACGGCCGGAATCGGAAACATCGCCGCCGCGCGCGGCGTGCAGCTCACCGAGGTGACCTCGAAGATCGAGGGCGACATCGATTTGCAGGGGATCCTGGGGTTGAGCGACGACGTGCGGAACGGGTTCGAGAACATCCGCATCGAGTTCACGATCAAGGGTGACGCGCCGGCCGAGAAGCTCGAGGCGATCGTGATGCAATCGAAGGCCCGGTCCGCGGTCTTCGAGACCCTCACGAACGGCGTGGCGATCCAGGTCGACGTGAAGGCTGGCTGAGGCGAGCGGGGCTGCCGGACCAGACCGGGCCGGCAGCCCCCAGCGGTGGACGGGGGGCGGAAGAAGATGGAGAGCATCGACACGATCGTGGTTGGCGGAGGGCAGGCCGGTCTCGCGATGAGCCGGAGCCTCAAGGACCGTGGCATCGACCACGTGGTCCTCGAGCGCGGCCGCATCGGGGAGCGCTGGCGCAGCGAGCGGTGGGATTCGCTGCGGCTGCTCACGCCCAACTGGCAGGCTCGCCTCCCCGGGTGGAGCTACGATGGCCCGGATCCGGACGGATTCATGTCGCGTGCGGAGGTCATCACGTACCTGGAGCGGTACGCCGCCTCCTTCTCGGCTCGAGTGGAGGAAGGGGTCACGGTCACCGGAATCCAGCGCTCCGGCGGGCGCTTCCGCGTCGACACGGACCGTCGGCCCTGGTCGGCCTCCAACGTGGTCGTGGCCTCGGGTGAGTGCGATCTCCCGAACGTGCCCGCCGTCGCGGAACGGCTCTCGTCGGACGTGACTCAAGTCGTCCCGACCCACTACAAGAACCCCGGGGAGCTGCCAGCCGGGGGTGTGTTGGTCGTCGGCGCCTCGGCCACCGGGGTGCAGCTCGCGGCCGAGATCCACGCGTCGGGGCGTCCCGTCACCCTCTCGGTGGGGCGGCACACCCGCCTGCCGCGCACGTATCGGGGCCGGGACATCCTGTGGTGGCTGGATCGCATGGGGATCTTCTCACAGTCCGCCGCAGACGTGCGAGACCTGGAGGCCTCCCGGGCGCAGCCGAGCCTGCAGCTCATCGGCAGCGACGACCACCGGTCCATCGACCTGGGGACGCTGCGCGCCGCGGGAATCCGTCTGGTCGGCCAGACGCTCGCCGCCGATGGCTCCCGGATGCGCTTCGCCGACGACCTGCTCGAGACCGTGGTGGCCGCGGACACGAAACTGGTACGTCAGCTCAGCGCGATCGACGATTTCATCCGGTTGCGTGGCCTGGAGGGGCATGTCCCCGATCCCGGACGCATCGTGCTCTATGATGCGCCCGAAGCACCGGAATCCCTCGACCTGAGAGCCGAAGGGATCCGGACCGTCCTGTGGGCAACCGGATACCGGCGGAGCTATCCCTGGCTGAACCTCCCCGTGCTGGACACGCACGGTGAGTTGAGACACCGGGATGGCCTGACCCCTGTCCCCGGTCTGTACGCTCTGGGTCTGCGTTTCATGCGCCGCCGCAACTCCAACTTCATCGACGGGGTGGGCGAGGACGCCAGCTTCGTCGCAGACCATATCGCGGGCCGCGACCGTACCGGTCGCGCCGTGGCTTGAGGAGGATATCACGATGAGGGCTCGGCCCGAGAAGAGTCGCTACGACGTCGTCGTCGCCGGCGCCCGGGTGGCAGGTGCATCCACCGCGATGTTGCTCGCGCGGCGGGGCATGCGGGTGCTGGTGGTGGATCCGACGCCGCTGGGCTCCGACACGCTCTCGACCCACGCGCTCATGCGGGGTGGGGTCCTCCAGCTGGCCCGTTGGGGCGTGCTCGACGCGGTGCGCGCCGCGGGCACCCCAGCCGTCCGCCGCACCACGTTCCACTACGGTGCGGACGCGGTCCGCGTGGACATCAAGCCCCGGGACGGCGTCGACGCGCTATACGCCCCAAGGCGCACCGTGCTCGATCGGGCGCTCGTGGAAGCCGCGCGCGCGTCCGGCGCCGAGGTGATCCATGGAATCTCCCTGATCGACGTAGCCCGGGACGCCTCCGGTCGGGTCCGTGGCGCGATTCTGGCCGGGCCGGACAGGAGTCCCCGGACCGTGGCCGCGGACCTCGTGGTGGGCGCAGACGGCCTGCGCTCCAATACCGCGCGACGCATCGGTGCGGAGGTCGAGCACCAGGCGTCGCATGCGGCGGCCACGATCTACGGATACTGGGCAGGCCTTTCTCTGGACGGGTACCAGTGGCGCTACGTCCCCGGTCTGAGCGCCGGCCTGATCCCCACGAACGAGGACCGGGCGTGCGTCTTCATCTCCATGTCCGAGGAGCGTTTCCGGCGGCAGCTCCCGATGGGGCTCCATGAGCTCTACTACGCGGTGCTCGGGGAGGTCGCGCCGGAAGCGTCGGACATCGTGGCGACGCAGGACCCCGTGCAGATCCGGGGCTTCGCGGGCCACCGGGGCTTCCTGCGTCGGCCGTGGGGCCCGGGATGGGCCCTGGTCGGCGACGCCGGCTACTTCCGGGACCCGATCACCGCCCACGGCATCACCGACGCGCTCCGGGACGCCGAGCTTCTGGCGAACGCGGTCGAGGGGGGACGCGAGGAGGACTTCGAGGCCTACCGGTCCGCCCGGGACGCGGCGGCCCGGCCGCTCCTGGAGGTCACGGACCGGGTCGCGTCGTTCGACTGGACGCTCGAGGTCCTCCAGTCCCTACACCTGGAGCTCAGCCGGACGATGAACGACGCCGCGAAAATCCTGACCCGGCTCGACGACCGGGCGTCGCCGGCTCACCTCGCCGCCCCCGCCGAGGCGATCGACGCGCGGATGGCCTTCACGGTCTGAGCGACCCGGAAGCCGAGGAGCTTGCGGCCGATCTCCGCCGTGTGCTCGGCCGGCACGAGGCTCAGCCCGTTGATGCTGGCCTTCCCCGCCGCGACCCGCTGCTCGTAGCGGACCGTGGTCGGG
>QJYK01000005.1 GCA_003248075.1 Gemmatimonadota bacterium
TCCGCCTGCGCGGCACGGGCTCGCTGAACGCGGGCTTCGAGCCGGTGGTGTACGTGGACGGCGTGCGCATCGAGAGCGGGAACCAGGGCGGGATGTGCGGGTCGGTGACGCACTGCACGAGCGCTTTGGACTTCCTGAACCCGAACGACATCGAGTCGGTGGAGGTGATCAAGGGTCCGGCGGCGTCGACGCTGTACGGCGCCGAGGCGGCGTCGGGCGTGGTGCAGATCATCACGAAGAAGGGCCGCGCGGGCGCGGGCGTGCAGTGGAGCGGGAGCATCGACGGGGGGACGTCGGACTGGGCGCTGGAGCGTCCGGTGACGTACTGGTACTGCACGCCGTCGAACGTGACGTCGAGCTCGTACCCGGGGTGCACGTCGGAGGGACTGCGTGAGTTCCATCCCCTGGACGCGCATCCGAACGCGATGCGCGGCAACAGCGCGAACCCGTCGGCGTACCCTGGCGTGGAGCCGGGTGACTCGAACGGCCCAGGTCAGTACGGGTTCAACCTGTCGGCGCGTGGCGGCGGCGAGCTGTTCAACTTCTTCGTGAGCGCGGAGAAGTCGGACGAGCAGGGGCTCTTCCCGAACAACTACAGCAACCGTACGGGCGGTCGTGCGAACTTCGGGTTCACGCCGTCGGAGCAGCTGAACTTCGCGGTGAACGTGGGCTACGCGCGCACGCGCGTGCGCGCGCCACTGACGAACAACTCGTCGAACTCGATTCTGCGCAACGGGATGCGCGGCCGAGCGGACGCGGCGTACCAGTACGAGGTGGGGTACCGCAACTTCGGGCCGACGCTGGCGAACGAGTGGGACGTCCAGACGCGTGGCGAGCGGTACACGGTCGGGCTGACGGCGAACTACAACCCGTTCCCTTGGTTCTCGAACCGGCTGGTGCTGGGACTGGACAACCAGAACCGGAAGGTCACTGACTTCACGGGCATCGATCAGACAGGCAACCGTCCGTGGGGTACGACGCGTTCGACGGGCTACATCGACATCGAGATCCGTCCGATCCACAACTGGACGGTGGACTATGCGGGCACGATCAGCACGGACGTGAACGAGAACGTGACGTCGGCGTTCAGCGGGGGCATGCAGCTGAACGCGCGCAAGTCGGAGCGGTTTGATGTGACGGGCGAGGGTCTGGTGGCGAACAACCTGAACCTGGTGAGCTCTGCGGCGGTGAACCGTGGAGGACAGGGCTTCAGCGAGCAGACCTCGCTGGGCTTCTACGTGCAGGAGCAGGTGGGCTGGAAGAACCGGCTGTTCGCGACGGCTGCGGTGCGTGTGGACGACAACTCGGCGTTCGGTAAGGAGTTCTCGTTGGTGGTGTACCCGAAAGCCCAGCTGTCGTACGTGATCAGCGACGAGGACTGGTTCGACTACGGGTTCATCGACCAGCTGAAGCTGCGGGGTGCGTGGGGCCAGGCGGGCAACCCGCCGGCTCCGTTCACGGCGGACCGCACGTACGAGGCGGGTGTGACGAGCATGGGCGACGTGGTGGTGAACCTGCTGCGTCCGAGCTCGTACGGGAACCCGGACCTGAAGGCGGAGACGGGCTCGGAGATCGAGCTGGGCTTCGAGTCGTCGCTGTTCGACGGGCGCGTGGGGCTGGACTTCACGTACTACAACCAGAAGACGAAGGACGCGCTGATCGGCGTGCCGGATCCTCCGTCGAGCGGGTTCAACGGCACGCACTTCGTGAACGTAGGCGAGATCAAGAACACGGGGATCGAGGTGCTGCTGACGACGACGCCGATCTACACGCGGAACCTGCAGTGGGACGCGACGGTGGCGCTGTCGACGAACTCGAACGAGCTGGTGACGTGGGGCGACGCGCCGCTGACGGAGATCTTCTTCGGCGAGTTCGCGTCGGTGCAGAAGCACATCCCGGGGTACCCGATGGGTGGGTACTGGACGACGGACGTGGTCCGTGACGGGAGCGGCAACCCGGTTCTGACGAGCAGCGGCGGTGTGACGGTGGCCAGCGAGCAGGAGTACATCGGCCCGTCGCAGGCGACGCGTGAGATCGGGTTCACGAACACGTTCACGGTGTTCGACAACTTCCGCATCTTCGCGAACCTGGACTACAAGGGCGGCTTCTATCAGTGGTGCGCGATCTGCTCGATCCGGAACCGGATCGATCTGAACACGCTGCTGGTCAACGATCCGAACTCGGATCCGGTCGAGGTCGCCGTGGCCAGGAGCCTGCAGACCAAGACGTGGATCAAGCCTGCGGACTTCATCAAGCTGCGTGAGCTGTCGGTCACGTATCAGCTGCCGAGCAGCTTGGCGGAGCAGATGAAGCTGAGCAGCGCGGCGCTGACGGTGTCGGGCCGCAACCTGTGGATGTGGACCAAGTACGACTTCCAAGGGATTGGCTCGCCCGACCCCGAGGTCCAGTTCGACTCCCTCTCGCAGTTCGCACGGACGGACTACGCGGCGATCCCGATGCTGCGGACGTTCTCGGCGAGCCTACGCTTCTCATTCTGACCGGACCGACCCAAAAGGAGAGGACAATGAGTAAGATCATCTTCCTCCGGAAGGCGGCCCGGGCTGCCCTTCTGGGAATCGTGATGGCGGGCCTGGCGGCCTGCTCCGTCACGGACGAGATCCTGGACGTGAGCAACCCCGAGGAGTTGGACGAGGGGCTGCTCGACGATGCCGCGCTGGTGAAGGTGCTGGTGAGTGGCGTGGTGGGTGACTTCCAGAGCATGTACTCTGATCCGTTCGTGTGGCGCGGCAGCATGTTCACCGACGAGCAGATCACGGGGATCAACTGGGAGCAGACGGCTCGGCTGAGCCAGCGCATCGTGCAGTACGACGAGATCGACGCCGACGGCATGTTCTCCGACCTTAGCCAGGCAAGGGCGCAGGCGGACTCGATCGCGGGTCGGCTGAAGGGCGGCCTGTCGGCGAGCCCGGCCAGTGACGCGGAGTTGGCGCTGGTGTTGGCGTACGCCGGGTACAGCTACGTCACGCTGGCGGACGCGATGTGCGAGGCGACGGTCAACGTCGGCGCGACGATCTACCAGCCGGTGGAGCTGTACAACATCGCCATCGACCGGTTCACCGAGGCGTTGGCGATCGCCAACGCGGCGGGCGCGAACACGACGCTGTCGAACAAGCGCAAGGTCAGCGACCTGATCGCCATGATCAACGTGGGTCTGTCGCGCGCGAACCTGAACGCGGGGAACAACGCGGCGGCGATGGCTGCGGCGACGAAGGTGCCCGACGGCTTCTACTGGTGGGTCGAGTACAACGACACCGACACGCGGACGTACAACATCCTCGAGGCACGCATCACCGGTGCGAACCACGCGATCGGCGTGCACCCGAACTTCATCGCGGGTGGGCCGTCGAATTGGCTGGTCCAGGGACTGACGGCGTTCCTCACCGACCCGCGGGTGCAGCACGAGCCGCGGTGGGCGACGGGTCACAACGCGCTGTCACCGCTCTACAAGCCGAAGTCGGGGCTGATGTTCTCGAACTACAACGGTGAGACGTTCGCCGCAGGCGGAAAGCCGGCCGTCTACGAGCGTGGGACGGACATCGCGATGGCGTCCTACGTCGAGGCGATGCAGAACTACTACGAGGCCGCCGGGCCGAACGGGAACGGGCCGCTGGGCTCGACGCTGGAGTTCGTGAACGCGCGGCGCGCGTTCGGCAACCAGGATCCGGTGACCCTGTCGGGCGCCGACCTCATGACGGAGCTGCGTTGGCAGCGGGGCAAGGACCTGTTCATGGGCGGATACCGCCTGGGTGACCTGCGCCGCTGGCTGCGGCAGGGCATGGACCTGTTCCCGTCGGGCGAGCATCCCACCGCACAGTGGGGACTCTACGGGGACGCGACCTGCTATCCGCTCCCCATCGAGGAGTACGAGGGCAACCCCAACATCAGCCGCTGACGCCGGGCTGAACCAGGGATCGGAGAGGGGTGGGGCGCTACGGCGCCCCACCCCTCGCTTCTTTTCCGGCTCTTCTTCCGGCCCAACTCCCGCGAGGTGCCTCAGCGGCGCGTCGCTTGCGGATCCGCGGGGTTTTCCCGACCTTGCACGTTCTGGTGCAGGCCCGGAGCCGATGGTCGGCTCTGCGGCCGTAGTGGCGACAGGGTGACCGACCCTGCGCTCGTGGACCCTCGTCAAGGAGGACACCGCTCGAGCCATCGTCACCACCTGATTGCGCGCGGCCATTCGCGCCGCGGCAACGCTGAAACCCTCTACCACCGAGACGTGAGGAGGCGCGTATGGACGGTACATTCGTCCGTAGGGCCGCGTGGCGGCTCTCAACGGTGGCTGCGTTGAGCTTCATGCTTGGCGTATCCGCCGAAGCACAGCAGCAGGCCACCGGAACGATCCGTGGTCAGGTCACCGATGCGGTGACGATGCGCCCGTTGTCGGGCGTGCAGGTATCCGTACCGGGGACGGGACGTGGCGCGCTGGCGAACGCCAGCGGTCAGTTCCTGATCCTGAACGTGCCGACGGGCACGGTGACGGTCCGCGCCGAGCTGATCGGGTACGGCGCGATGGAGCAGCAGGTGACGGTGACGGCGGGCGAGGTGGCGACGGTGGACTTCCGCCTGAGCCAGGCCGCGCTGGAGCTGGACGCGATCGTGGTGACGGGGACGCCGGGCCAGACGCAGAAGCGCGCGTTGGGCAACGCGGTGTCTCAGTTCGACGCGTCGGCGGTGACGGACGCGGTGCCGGTGCCGAGCCTGCAGGAGATGCTGCAGGGCCGTACGCCGGGGCTGACGGTTCTGTCGTCGGGCGGCGGCGCGGGTGACGGTGCCCAGATCCGGCTGCGCGGCACGGGCTCGTTGAACGCCGGCTTCGAGCCGGTGATCTACGTGGACGGCGTGCGCATCGAGAGCGGCAACCAGGGCGGCATGTGCGGATCGGTGACGCACTGCACGAGCGCGCTGGACTTCTTGAACCCGAACGACATCGAGTCGGTGGAGGTGATCAAGGGACCGGCGGCGTCGACGCTGTACGGCGCCGAGGCGGCGTCGGGCGTGGTGCAGATCATCACGAAGAAGGGCCGCGCGGGCGCGGGCGTGCAGTGGAGCGGGAGCATCGACGGGGGGACGTCG
>QJYK01000210.1 GCA_003248075.1 Gemmatimonadota bacterium
CCTCCCCCTCCTTTCATCCAGCGATGCCGAATCCGGTGTGCTCTTCGGGAACTTCGAGCTGCCGAGCCTCCTCGTCCTCCTGGGCGAAAACGAGCTGGCGCTCCAGGTGCTCGAACGTGGCGCCACGGCCCCCTACGGCCAGCCCGAGTGGGGCATGATGCCCCCCATGGTGGATCCGATCCGATGCGACCCCCGCTTCGTCGCCGCCGCAGAGGCGCTGCGTTTCGTAGACTTCAGGCGCGCAGAGGTGTGCGGGTAGGAGCTCCGCCCGGCAGGCGGTCCATCGTATGGCGCTCTGCCCGGCGACTTCGACCCCTGAGGCTCCCGGGTACGCCGGCTGTGGGATTCTCCTTCCAGCCCCTTCCCCGCCCATCCGCGCATCTCGCCGGTCCATTTCGGCTTGCTGACCTCCTGTGGCTCGCCCCCCCAATGTGCCGCCCGCTGCCGCGCGGATCGGCCCCGCTTGCTCATGTCCGCCGGACCCCGCGAGATCACTCGCCGCAGCTGGCGCCGATGGGCGCCTGCCGCGGGTCACACCCTGCGTGACCCTCTCCCACTGCGATTTGACGTAAACGAATACGAAGGCGTGGGGCCCCTTCTCCGCTGCGTTCGTCGGCCCCCGGAAGGAGGCAATGGAATGACCAGAGTCCGACCCATCGCAGTCCTGCTCCCGTGGCTCGGAGCCGCCGGCATGACCTCCTGTGAGCCGGGGCCGCGCGTTTTCGGACCCGAGGTCGCAGACCTCACGCCCGCCGTCGTCGCGGCCGAGGCCAGGATCTTCTTCGAGCGCGGGAGCGGGATCGGCGCGCCCGACGCCCACGTCTACGCGATGAACCCCGACGGCAGCGGGGTTGTCGCGCTGACGCAGGGGCCGGACGGCGGCAACTCGCCGAGCGTCTCACCCGACGGCACGCGCGTCGCGTTCGGCCGGTTCGACGGGTCGGAACAGCATGTGTGGGTGATGGACGTCGACGGAATGAACGCCACGAGGATCACCCCGGACGGGTCGTTCGCGACGCTGCCCGATTGGTCGCCCGACGGGAGTCGGATCGCGTACACGAACCTCCTCAGCGGCGACCCCTTCGGCCCTGGAGATCGGGAGATCATGATCATCGACTCGGACGGATCCGGGAGCCCGACCAACATAAGCAACCATCCCCGGTCCGACTTCTGCCCCCGATGGTCTCCAGACGGACAACGGATCCTGTTCGCCAGCGACAGGGAGGCCTCCAGCCCTTCTGAAACGCAGATCGTCGTCGGCTACGACCTCTACGTCGTGGACACCGATGGCTCGGACCTCGAGCGGCTCACGGACCGCAAGGGGCTCGAGGGCTGCGGCGCCTGGTCACCCGACGGTGCCCAGATCGCCTACGGTGCGGGACAGGGATCGCAGCCGGGCCTGTACGTCATGAACGCGGACGGGTCCGACCCGGTGCGGCTCCTCAACGTGGCGGGGTTCATCGTCTATCCCGACTGGTCACGCGACGGCTCGTCGCTGGCCTTCACCTCGTGGCACTCC
>QJYK01000004.1 GCA_003248075.1 Gemmatimonadota bacterium
TCGAGGACACGCGCTTCCCGAAGTACCCCCCCCTTCCCGTGCTCGCATGCCCCGGTTACGAGCCGGGCGGGCCCGACCCCGAGGAGCCCCGATGACCCAAGCCGATCCCTTCTACCTGTCCCGGACCCGCGTCGAGCGGGTCGCTGGAGTCCACCGGCGCGCATTCCTCGAGGACGGCACGGTGCTCGAGATGGGAGTACACGGACCCATCAAGGCGCACTACGGTCTCGACAGCCAGCCCAACCTGCCGTTACCGGTCGACTACCTGGTCGCGGCGGCCGCCGGGTGAATGCTGGGCACGCTCGTGGGCGCACTGGAGGTGCGCGGGATCGTGCTCGGCGATGATGGGATCGTGGCCACGGCCGAGGGCATGAACGAGATCGTCGACCGGATCGTGATGCTGAGGCGCATCCACGTGCGGTATCGTCTCCGCCTGCCTCGGGACGCGTCCATGGACAAGGTGGAGCGCGCGCTGGAGACGCACGCGGCGAAATGCCCGACCGCGCGTTCGCTCGAGGGTGCGGTCGAGGTCACGTGGTCCGTGGACTACGCCGACTGACCCGAGCCGGCGGAGGTTCGCTGGAGAAAGTCGACCAGGCAGGTGACCAGCCGTCGCGGTTGTTCTTCCATCGGTAGGTGGCCGCACCGCTCCAGCACCACGAGCTCCGCGCGCGGAAGGTCGGCCGCGAGTCGCCGGCCGACCCACAGGGGCACGACCCGGTCGTGTCGCCCCCAGACCAGGAGCGCGGGCAGGTGCAGGCTCGCGTACCCCGCGGTGAGTCGGTCGAGCTCCGTCGGCACGATGACCCTCGCCGTCGCCAACAGCGCCCTCTGGAGGGCGGGTTCGGACAGGGGGCGCGCATAGCCTTCGATGCACTCCCGGGTCAGGCACCCCGGGTCGTATACGATGCTGCGGAGGACCTGACCGGCCAGAAGCGCCGGGCTCACGACATCAAAGGCGGCCTCTGCGAAGCGCGCGCGGTTCGCGATGTGGACGAACGGGGGGAGCCGTTGCTCGTAGGCCACGCCACTCACGATCACCATGCGAGACACCGGGCGTCCCGCCCGCTGGAGCCGCAGCGCGAGCGCGAGCGTGATCCCTCCGCCGAAGGAATGGCCCACCAACGTGAGCTCCGCGAGCTCGCGCTCCAGGACCGCATTGGCGAGATGGTCCACGAGGGCGGGGAGCGCGTATGCGCTGTCGGGAACGCCCCCTGGAGGGAGTCCGACGAAGTCCGCGGATAGGACACGGCCGCGCCGCGCCAGCACCGGCTCGATCTCCCTCCAGCTGAAGGACGATGCTCCGTAGCCGTGCAGGAGCAGGAAGGCCGGCTCGGTCCGCCCCGCCGCCACGACCTCCCGGACGCGGAACGGCGAGGGGTCCGCGCTCAACGGTCGGTTCCCAGCCTCAGGAGCCGGCCGCCGTGCTTCTCGAGCTCCAGCGCGGTGGTCTCGTGGCAGGTGAACACGAAGAGCTGCCTCCGATCGGCGAGTCCTGCCAGGACCCGTA
>QJYK01000041.1 GCA_003248075.1 Gemmatimonadota bacterium
CCGCGCCGACGAGGATCCCCGGCGCCGTGAACCCGAACGCCGGGCCGATTCCTCCCGAGGACTCAATCCGGACCCAGCCGAAAAGGACCAACATCGAGACGGGAAAGACCACCCAAAGCCAAAGAACGCGCCGGCTTCTTGCGAACTCGAGCAGGATCCTCGAGGCGATATGCCAGCTCAACGACACCCCTTTATCCCTGAGGGACCTCGCCGTAGCTATCTTTACAGTGTAAAGATTGCGCCCGGCTTTTCCAAGGTCAAGATTGGGGTCCATGTCGCCGAGCCCGAGGACCTACCACCACGGAGATCTCCGGTCAGCCCTGGTGGAGTCCGCGCGTCGGATCCTCGAAGCCGAATCGGTGGAGGCGGTCGTTGCTTGGCGCCGTGGCCGCCGTCGGCTTCGGGGAGCTCCAGGATGCGATGACCGCCGAGGCTGGGGGCAGCGCGGACGCTTTCGCGCGACTGAGAGCGGCCGGGACCGCGTACGTGGTCTTCGCCGTGGAGCATCCCGAGCTCTTCCGCCTCATGTTCAGCGGCGGGTGGAGGGGATCGCCTGAGCGACCGGAGCTTCGGGAAGCCGAGACCCGTGCGTTCGACACGCTCCGCGGAATGCTCGGTGGGGCCCTGCCGACGGGTCACGAGGGGTCGGATCTCGTGGTGGCGGCACGGGCCGCATGGGCGATGGTCCACGGGGCGGCGGTTCTCCTCATCGACGGCGGGATCGACGTGTCGCCGGACCTTGGCACAAGGGAGGCGGCCGCCAGACTCGCTCACGAGCTGACAGGGGTGCTTGGGAGGGGACTGCGATCGTTTTGAGAACCTCCACCCCCCCGTCTTGCAGCTTCTCGATGTGCGTCCGCATTGTGGCCGGGCGCGAGCAGCGGGCGCTCGTTGGACAGCGTCACGGCAGCCAGGCCGCACCCGCTCCAAGTGACTCGACCCCGGCCCGAGCGCCGAAAGAGGCATCCGATGGACCGTCTGAGGTGTGCAGTTCTGGTGATCGCGCTGATGCCGGGTGCCCTGTTCGCGCAGTCGAGGTCGGTGACTGGATTCATGGCCGCCGTGGAGGGTCCGCAGCCCGGCGCCCATCCGGACTCCATCGGCGCGATGACGATCCAGCAGCTGATGGAGCATTTCGGCGTCCCGGGCGTGAGCGTCGCGGTGATCCACGACTTCGAGATCCACTGGGCCAAGGCGTACGGGATCGCCGACGTGGAAACGGGCGCACCCGTCACGACCGAGACCCTCTTCGAGGCGGGCTCGATCAGCAAGCCTGTCGCTGCCATGGGGGTGCTCAAGGCGGTACAGGACGGGCTGTTCGGCCTCGACGACGACATCAACGACATCCTGACCTCGTGGAAGCTGCCCGTGGGAGATTTCACCCGGGAGCGCGCCGTGACACCTCGGACCCTGACGAGCCACACGTCCGGGACGGGGGACGGCTTCGGCTATCCAGGATACGACCCGAGCGGTCCGATTCCGACCCTGGTGCAGACCCTCGAGGGCCACGAGCTCTCCAACACCGGCCCGGTTTTCATGGAGCGGCCGCCGCTGACTTTCCAGGAGTACTCGGGAGGCGGGGTGTCCGTGATGCAGCAGGCCCTGATGGACGCACGGGGCCGCCCGTTCCCGGAGCTCATGAAGGAGCAGGTCCTCGACCCCATCGGGATGACGAACAGCACCTACATGCAGCCGCTACCGCCGGACTGGGACGCGCACGCGGCTCGCGCCCACGACGGGACGGGCCGGGCGATGGGTCCCAAGTGGCACGCCTACCCCGAGATGGCGGCCGCCGGCCTCTGGACCACCGCCAGCGACCTCGCGCGCTTCGCCATCGAGGTACAGAAGTCCGCGGTAGGTCGCTCGAACCGGGTGCTCACGCGGGCGATGATCCAGGAGATGCTCAGCCCGGTGGGCGTCGGCCCGTTCGCCATCGGGTTCGTGATCGCTCAGCGAGGGCAGGGCTGGTACTTCATGCACGGTGGGTCCGACTGGGGCTTCAACGCCGACCTGCGCGCGCACAAGGTGAAGGGCTACGGCGCCGCGGTCATGACCAACGGTGACCGCGGAGGCGCCCTGGCCCAGGAGATCGCGCTCCGCATCGAGCGCGCGTACGCATGGGACTCCCAGGCAGGACCGGTGCCCCGCGGCTATGTTGCGCTCCCTCCGGACGGAGGGCTCCGGCTGAGCGAGGAGCAGCTCCGGGTCTTCGCGGGCCGTTACGACTTCCCGGACCTCTTCACGGCCGACGTGGTGGTCGAGGACGGGCGGCTCGTGGCCGTCGTGGACGATGACCGCTTTCCCCTTACCGCCGACACGCCGACGAGCTTCGTCGTGGGCGGCGGCTTCGCGCGGATCGTTTTCGCGACCGAGGGGGACCGGGTCACGGCGCTCCAGGTCGAGATGAGTGGACGGGGCCGACCCGGACGGATCCTGAGAAGCGGACCCGGGGAAGGCTGAAGGATCCCGGTCCTCGCGCAGCCGTCCCGGCGACGGATGCCCGCGGAGGCTGTCGAGTCGACGTGGTGCCCTTTGGCGCTTCGTACGTGGCCCTTCTTCCGTCGGACGCGCGCGCGCTGGCAACCCGCCCCCCCGTCCGCTAGTGTCGTGGACGGCCGACAAGGGCGGCCCACGGTCCGCGTAAAGGGTCGAACCCACCCCTCTGCTCTTCTTGCCGGTCAGCGACCCTGACTTCCCGCCCGATCGACGCGGACGCCGGGCTCAAAGGAAGGAGGGGGTATCCATGTCGCAGTCCGACCTGCCCGATCGCGCATCCCTGGATTACCTGAGGAAGCTGGCCAAGGACCGCCTCAAGAAGATGCGCGAGACCGATCCCGACGCGCGCCTTTCCGCCGCCCAGCGCGCCGTGGCCGCCGAGCACGGGTTCTCGAGCTGGCGAGCTCTGAAGGCGGAGGTGGATCGTCGCTCGTCGGAAGTCGCGGCTGCATTCCTGGCGGCGTGCGGCGCCGACGACCTCGAGGGTGTGCGGGCGCACCTGGATCGAGACCCTCGACTCGCCACCGTGCGTTACGCTGGCACGACGGGCCTTCATGCGGCCGCCACACATCCCGAGATCCTGCGGCTCCTGCTGGAGCACGGGGCGGACCCCGACGAGCGCGATGAAGGGGACAACGCGCTTCCATTGCACTTCGCCGCCGGGTACGGGCCGCTCGAGTCGGTCCGGACTCTGCTCGACGCGGGGTCGGACGTACAAGGGGAGGGTGACGCCCATCTCCTGGACACGATCGGATGGGCCACGGTGTTCGCCCAAGCCCGTCTTGATGTCGTGGACCTTCTCGTGCAGCGCGGCGCGCGCCACCACGTGTTCTCGGCCATCGCCATGGGACGGCTCGACCTGTTGCGAGAGGTGGTCGGCACCGACCCCCGGGCGCTCGACCGGAAGCTCTCGCCCACGGAACAGGAGCAGACGGCCCTCCACTACGTGATCGCGCCGCCGGACGGGCTCGTGGGCGGCCTCTTCCGTACCGGGGAGCACTACGAAACGTTGCGCACGCTCATCGAGCTGGGTGCCGATCTCGAGGCCCGCGACGCGAAGGGACGCACTCCGCTGGCGGTGGCCATGCTCCGCGGAGATACGAACGCGATGCGGCTTCTGCACGAGGCCGGTGCGAGCCCACCGCAGGACGGGGACACCGCGGTCGCCCTCGCGCATCCGTCGGCGCTTCGGGAATCGATGGGCAAGATTCGCCCGATGCTCGCCGTGGCAGACCTGGCGGCTACGATCGCCTGGTACGAGAGCGTCGGATTCCAGCTGACGGCCAGCCACGGGGAAGAGGGTGCGTTCGACTGGGCGCAGATGACCTTCGGCGAGGCCGAGCTCATGCTCGTGCCCTCCGGTCCATGGACGCCCAAGAGCCAGCCCGGGCTGTCGCTCTGGATCAACACCGAGCGTCTGGACGAGCTCTACGCGGCGCTGAAGCACCAACAGATGCAGCGGGCGCGGGCACAGCTCGCCGGCGAGCGGCCGTCGGTTCCGGAAGTCACGTTCACTGCTGATCTGTACACGGCGTTCTACGGTCAGCGCGAGTTCGGAGTGCGGGATCCGAACGGTGTCGAGGTGATGTTCGCTCAACCCGTGGATTGAGTCCGATTCGTTGGTGACCGACGACCCGCGACACGGTCCGATGGGCCTGTCGGGGCGCGCTCGGCTTGCACGCCGTGATCCGGAGTCGGCATCGTGGGCACGCGGCATCGTGAGAGGGTGCGATCTTCAGCGAACGGCGATGATCGATTCGTTCGAGGCGGAGGAAAGTATGGCGAAACCGAGCACCCTGGATCGATACCTCGCGACGGCGCGCTCGACGCTGCAGAGGCTGGAGCCTGCGGAGGCCCATGCTGCGACCCTTCAGGGTGCGCTTCTCGTCGACATCCGACCGGAGTTCCAGCGTCGTCGTGACGGAGAGGTTCCCGGGGCGATCATCGTCGAGCGCAACCACCTCGAGTGGCGACTTCACCCGGATAGCCCCGCCCGCATTCCGGAAGCGGCCGGCGGGGACATTAGGTGGATCGTGCTCTGTGACGAAGGCTATGCCTCGTCCCTGGCGGCGGCCGCTCTGCAGGCGCTCGGATTGCATCGCGCCACCGACGTGATCGGCGGGCTTCAGGCGTGGCGGGACGCCGGCATGCCCGTCGGGGTACCGGGACGGGTGAGTGAGCCCCGTCCGGCTCCCGAGACTCGATAGAACCGGAAAGCGCTCGGCTCGGTGCGTCGCCGTCGGCGCACGCGAGGGCCGTGCGGAGCCGGACGGAGGGAGATGGAGCATGGGACTGTACCGAAGGTATCTGCTCCCCCGGATCGTCCACCTCACCTGTAGCGCGAAGCCGAATATGCGGCAGCGTGGGAAGCTGGTGCCATTGGCGAAGGGTAGGGTGCTCGAGGTCGGAATCGGCTCGGGACTGAACCTACCCTTCTACGACGCGCGCAGGGTCACCGGGCTATGGGGCCTGGATCCGTCGCGAGAGTTGACGGCGATGGCCTCGGAGGCCGCCGAGGCGGCTCCGTTCGAGGTCGAGCTCGTTCTTGCCGGTGCGGAAGAGATCCCGCTCGACAGCAACAGCTTCGACACGGTCCTTCTCACCTACACCCTGTGCACGATTCCCGACGCCGAGCCCGCGCTGCGCGAGATGGCTCGTGTCCTGAAGCCGGATGGTGCCCTCCTCTTCTGTGAGCACGGGGCGGCACCGGATGCCGACGTGCGCCGCTGGCAGGACCGGCTCGACCCCGTGTGGCGGCGCCTGGGCGGGGGTTGCCATCTGAATCGGGACATCCCCGGCCTCATCCGGCACGGCGGCTTCGAGATCACCGGGATGGAGACCATGTACCTTCCCGGCTGGCGTCCGGCCAGCTTCAACTACTGGGGCCGCGCTACCGCGTCTCCAGCGGGAGCCTGACTTGGGACGCGTCGCCATCGTCACGGGCACCAGCTCGGGGATCGGCCGAGCGGTCGGCGAGGAGCTGCTCCGGTCGGGGTGGCACGTCGTCGGCGTGTCGAGGCGCCCCAGCTCCATCGAGGCGAGCGGCTACCTCCACGTTGGGCACGACCTCGCTCGGCCGGCCGGTCTCGTCGAGCGGCTCGGGTCGGCGGTCGCTTCCCTGGTGGGCGACCAGCCCGTCTCGCGGGTGGCTTTGGTGAACAACGCGGCCGATCCAGCTCTGCTGGGGAAGGTCGCCGACCTGGACCCTGCGTCACTGGCCCGGAGCTTCACGGTGAATGTCGCCGCGCCGGTGGGCCTCATGGGTTGGGTGGTGCGTTGGGCTCCCGTCGGAGCGCCACTCCGGATCGTGAACGTCTCATCGGGGGCCGGCGTCAGACCTTATCCCGGTCTCGCGGCCTACGGGAGCGCCAAGGCCGCGCTGCGCATGGCAGGGATGGTGCTCGGATCGGAGGTGGACCTGGAAGGCGCATCGGTCGGACCCGCACGGGACGTCACCATCCTTTCCTACAGCCCGGGGCCCGTCGATACGCCGATGCAGGCGGAGGCGCGGTCGACGCCCGTCGAGACCTTCCCGCTGCTCGACACGTTCCTTCGTTGGTCGGAGGAGGGACAGCTCCAGTCACCGGCGGTCCCCGCATCCGAGATCCGGAGCTACGTGGAGAGCGACGGCCACCCTCGGTTCATGGAGTGCCGGTCGGGCGAGATCGAGCGACCGTAGCAAGCGATCAGCACCGCTCGGCTTGCGGCTCACGTCGCCGGCTCGGCATCATCCCGGCGCAAGTGAAGCCGACGCCGGCATGGATCCTGGGGTCGGCGGTCCGTGCCGTCGCTCACGGGGGGATCATGGATCGACGAGAGTTCATGCGTGGTGTCGCTGGCGTCGGTGCGCTGGCCGCTCCGGTCGGCCCGTGGCCCCGACTCGAACGAAGTCAGATCCCGACCGAGATCGTCGACCTCAGCGCGTCACAGCTCTCGGCCGCGCTCCGCCAGGGGTTGGTCAGCTCGGTCGAGGTTATGCGGGCGTACCTGGACCACATTCATCGATACAACCCCGTCTACAACGCGATCGTCAGCATGGCCAGCGACGACGACCTGATCGCGCAGGCGGAGCGAGCCGATCAGGCGCTGGCTCGGGGCGAATACTGGGGTTGGATGCACGGGATGCCCCATGCCGTGAAGGACCTGGCCGACGCCCGGGGTTTTCCGACCAGCCAGGGCTCTCCCATCTACGCCGGCACGCTGCCGAGCGAGGACAGCTTCATGATCGGCCGCATTCGCGACCAGGGCGCGATCTTCATCGGAAAGACCAACGTGCCCGAATTCGGGATGGGATCCCAATCCTACAACCCCGTCTTCGGGGCGACCGGGAGTGCCTGCGACCCCGCGCTGACGGCTGGCGGCAGCAGTGGCGGCGCCGCCTGCGGCCTCGGGACGCACATGCTCCCGGTCGCGGATGGCAGCGACCTGATGGGCTCGCTGCGAAATCCAGGCGCGTTCAACAACGTCATCGGGTTTCGCCCGAGCCAGGGCCGTGTCCCCGGTGGGGCCGCGGGCGACCTCTTCTACCAGCAGATGTCGACGGACGGCCCGATGGGGCGCAACGTCGAGGACACGATTCGGCTCCTGCACAGCATCGCTGGATTCGACCCGGCGCAGCCGCTGTCTTTGAGGGACGCGATCCCCCCCTTCGACGAGTTCGTCGCGCCGCGGTTGGCCGGCCTCAGGATCGGGTGGATGGGGAGCTACGAGGGCCGTCTCGAGATGGAGCCCGGGATCCTCGAGCTGTGTGAAGGCAACCTCCGTGCGCTCGCCGGTGCCGGGGCGATCGTGGAAGAGTGCATGCCTGAGTACGACATGGACCGGTTATGGCACACCTGGTTGTTGCTCCGCCACTGGACCCGTCATGGCGCGAGAGCGCTTTACGACGATCCGGACACCCGCAGGCTGTTGAAGCCGGAGGCGGTCTGGGAGATCGAAGGTTCCTTCGGAGCCTCGGCGGGAGACATCTACCAGGCGGGCGTGGCTCGCGCCGACTGGTTTCGAGCCCTCGGAGCCCTTTTCGAGCGATACGACGTCCTGGCCCTGCCGACCGCTCAGGTGTTTCCGTTTCCCAAGGAGATCCACTGGCCGGAGTCGATCAACGGCGTGAAGATGGACACGTACCATCGCTGGATGGAGGTCGTGATCGGAGGAACCCTCGCGGGCCTCCCCGTGGTCAACGTACCCGTCGGCTTCGACGAGCGTGGGCGTCCCATGGGGATGCAGCTCATGGGACCCTTCGGCGACGATCGGGGGGTGCTCGAGTTGGCGATGGCCTACGAGCGCATCACGGACCACCTGGATCGCCGGCCCGCGCTCGTGGAGGCGAGGTAGACCCATGACCCCTGAGCGGTGCGCCGCGCCCAGACGTATCGGAGCCTGAGAGATGAATCGGCGATGGGCTCTTGCAGGGGTGTTGGCATCGGCGATGCCACCGTCCGCCCACGCACGGTCCCCGCGTGTGACGTCGATCGAGTTCCCGAGCGACGGCTTCACGGTGTACGGTCGGTTCTTCGCGACGGGGTCCGATCCGCTCGCCACCCTCATCCTCCTTCCCGGAAGCGACTTCGATCCCACCGACGTCCTGGATCTGGGCCGGTTGCTGTCCGACCGCGACGTGAATGTGATGACCTTCGCTGCGAGGGGCACGCACGGGAGCGACGGTCGATTCACCTTCACCAGTGCGGCGGACGACGTCGCCGCCGCGCTGAAGTGGCTCGCGGGGGGCGGCGGCGAGGCGTTCAACGTGGATCCCGAGCGCGTCGCGATCGGCGGCCACAGCCTGGGAGGCGGGATCGCGATGGCGTTCGCCGGGTCGTCGCGCGAGCAGATGGCCTCCGACATCCGGGACTGGCTTGCGCGGCGCCTTCCCCGGTAGGCCCCGCTCAACATGCCAGGGGAAGGGATGACCCAGGAACACCGAAGGTGGCGCGACCGGTGGGCGGAAGGCGCGACCATCGTCGTGAGCATTCTCCTGGCGCTGCTCGCTGACGCGGCGTGGGGATATTGGATGGACCGAGTGGAGGAGCGCGAGCTGCTGACCGGCCTTCAGGCCGAGTTCGGGGAGGCGGCCGCGGAGATCTCCAACGACATCGACGCGCGTGAGGAGATCGTCCGACACACGGATCTCTTGTTGGCGGCCCGTGCGGGTGACGGGCCCCGCCCCCCGGTCGACTCGATCCCCGTGATTCTCGTCGACCTGCTGAACTGGCGGTTCTATACGCCCGTGCACGCGGTGCTCGACGACGCGGTGGTGTCAGGAAGGCTGGACCTGATCCGATCCCGTGTGATTCGCGAGAGCCTGATGACCTACCTGCAGGCGCGGGATCGCATGCCGGTGTTCGATCAGCTGGAGCGCGACTTCGCGACCGCCCAGCTGGAGCCATATCTGGGCGCACGCGTGCCGTTGGACCGAATTACGGGTGAAGCCGGTGGCCTCACACCGGACTCGGCCGAGGCGGAGCGCTTCTTCAGGCTGCTCGACGAGGACGGCTTCGGCAGCCTTTTGCATATACGGCGGGACCGAACCGAGCAGGCGCTCGTCTACGCGCGTGCCGTCGCCAGGGCCATCGACGGTGCTCGGACGGCCCTCGCCGGCGCGAGCTGACTCGGCAACCGGGGTCGGGTCGACGTGCCCAGCATCATCGTGGTCGACTATGATCCCTCGTGGCCCCGCGTGTTCGAGCGGCTGCGGGCGGAGATCTGGCCGGCTGTCTCGGAGGTCGCGAGCGCGGTCGAGCATGTCGGAAGCACCGCCGTCCCGGGTCTGGCGGCCAAGCCCGTCATCGACATCGACGTCGTCGTGCCAGCTCGCCGCCTGTCGGATGGCATCTCCAGGCTCGAGGCCTCGGGGTACCGACACCGCGGCACCCTGGGCATACCTCACCGAGAGGCGTTCCAGGAGCCGAGGCGCGCGGTCCGGCATCACCTCTACCTCTGTCCGGAAGACAGTCCGGCGCTCGCCAACCACCTCGCGGTGCGGGACTACCTCCGTGCGCATCCTGTGGAGGCCGCGGAGTATGGCGCGCTCAAGAGGCGGTTGGCTGCCCGGTTCGCCGACGACATGGGCGCGTACGTGGAGGGCAAGACCCCCTTCCTGCTGGGGGTGCTGAAGCAGGCCGGGTTCGGACGTGCGGCGCTGGAGGACATACAGAGGCTGAACCGCCGGCGGTAGGGGAACGGAAGCCTGGCGGTCGCGTTCGACACCGTGGGATCCTCTTGCCGCCGCGGGGGTCGCCGCGGCAGTCTGCGGTCCGTGACGGCGGTAGGTCCCAATCGGGCACGAGAGGTGGGTGGCGAATGCGAGACGATGCCAAGGTCCACGGCGCTCTCCGGGTCGGCGGGGAGCTCGTCGTCGCCGTCGTCGGCGTTCTCATCGCACTGTGGGTCGACAACGCCAATCAGATGCGCAAGGACCGCGACCAAGAGCTCGCATACGTCAACGGAATCCTGGTAGACCTCGCCTCCGACAGCGCCGACCTCGTCGCACGCCAGCGCACGGCCGAGCGAGGGCTCGAGGTCGCCGACCGCCTGCTCGCATTGCGCCGAGACTCCACGGCGCGAGCTTCCGCGGACTCCCTGGCGGTGTGGCCGAGCGGATGGATCCGGACGACTTCGAGGCCGTCACCCGCAGCGACGAGGTGGCGGACCTGCTGGACACCGGTCGCGCGATCGCGCTGCTTCGGTCCGACCCCGAGGTCGCGAACGCGATCCTGATGGATCGGCATTGGTCCGCCCTGCGGCTCGCAGTCACCGGCTGCCGCCTCGACAGGAACAGGCGGCTCGCCGAGCTGCTGAGGGGACGAGTGGGTGAGAGCTAGTGCGCGTCCGGGGCATGGTGCCGACATGTCGTGGGTTTCTTCGAGGAGTCCGCGGTGACCGAGAACGACGATTCACATGAGCGACAGGGGTTGGATTGGCGCCGCCTGGGGGCGGAAGCGGCGGCCATCCTGGTGTCGATCCTGCTGGCCTTCGCCATCGACGCGGCGTGGGGCATGCACCTGGACCGCCGAAGGGAATGGTCCTACCTGGAACGCCTGAGGGCCGAGTTCCTGGAGAACCGTGAGGACCTGGTCCAGGATCGGGCGGACCGTGAGCGCATCATCGGTGAGTTCGCGTACATCCTCGGAGCGACCGCCGCACGGGACGAGGCGTCTCCACGGGAGATCGGCACCCGCCTGAGGAATCTCGGTGGAAACTTCCGATTCTACTCGCCCACGCACGCCGTCCTGAATGAGATCATCGCGTCCGGTGATCTGGGACTGTTTCGATCGGGGGAACTGAGGGAGGCTCTCCTCCGTTACGACGAAGAGCACGAGAGACTGAGGGGTGTCGAGACCGCAGAGCAGGAGATCCAGCGGAACGTCGTGGTACCCTACCTGGCGACCCACCTCGAAACGCTTCCCTGGCAGTCCGACGACGACCTGCGGCTGATTGGAGTACGCCCGGCTCCGACACAGGACCCGCGACGGTGGCTCAGTGACCCGGCGTTCCAGAACATGATCCTGCTCAGGTGGCAACGGGCCAGGACGGTCCAGAGCTACAGCGCGCCGGTTCTGACCCAGGTGGACAGGGTCCTGGCGGTCCTGGATTCGGTGCTCGCCAACCCATAGACCCCACGGTTAAGCAGTCCCGAGGGTCAACGCCCTCGGGTGCTTTCCGTCGATGTCGGTGAAGCCGTAGTCCCTCGCGAGGTCCGCGACCACCACGACGCTCCCCGTTCGTCGCATCACGTTTGGATCCGCGGCGAGCGCCGCCACCGCCCTGCCGACGAATTCGGGGCTTTCCGAGTTGGAGAGATCGAGCGCGGCCGCCGAGAGGACCGCTTCGGTGCGAACCAGCCCCGGATACATCGATACGACGGCGACATGGTGCTCGGCCAGCTCGTGCGCCATGTCCGCGGCCATCTTGTCCGTCGCAGCCTTCGCGACCCCGTAGATCACGTTTCCGAGATACTTCCGGGCCGCCCAATACGAGACGTGGACAACCAGGCCGCCTCCTCCCTCGATCATCATCGGGACCGCACGCCGGCTCGCCATGAACGCGCTGCGAACTCCGGCGTCCATCATGGCGGCCCAGCGCCATGTCGGCTGGAGCCAGAAGGGGTCCGCCCAGGTGAAACGACCGTCCTCGACCATTCGCTCGTACCCGCCCCATGCCGAGCTCACCAGCACGTCGAGCCGCCCAGCCTCGTCGCGCACCGACTCGAAGGCGGCCTCGACCTGCGCGTCGTCGGTGTGGTCACAGGTCAGCCGATGGACGCCCGACGGCAGGTCGGCCTGAAGGACGCTCCTGCCCGTCGCGAAAACGCGATAGCCCGCCCGCGCCAGCTCTGCGGCGACTCCGCGCCCGACTCCCCGGCTCGCTCCGGTGACCATGGCAACACGACCGTGGGGCTCTGGCATCTCGGGCTCCGGGTGAGGTGGCGTCGGCAGAGGCCGAAGATATACCGAAGATCGTCATCTGGCCACAACCGACGACGGCGGGGACCCCGGGGCCGTCCGGTCGCCGGGTGCATGGCGACACCCCCCTCGCGGCCGCTGCGGGCCGCCGCCTTGCAGCCCACGCCGACCGCCCGGCATTGTCAGGCCGGAACCGCGATCGGAGCGACGATGCGATGCGGCGAGAGCCCTATGTCCATGGTTATGGGGAGCGTGAGGCCCAGCGACTGCTGGACCAGGCTGACTCGGTCAGGGACCTCGTGCATCACGACACCGCTTTTCCGCCGGACGCGCGCATTCTGGAGGTGGCCTGCGGAGTCGGTGCCCAGACCGTGTTTCTCGCCTCGCGACATCCCGACGCTCGAATTGTCTCCTTCGACAAGGAACACCGTTCCCTCAGCTTGGCCGCCCAGCGCGTACGAGCCGCCGGACTCCGGAACGTCGACGTCGTGCTCTGCGACCTCTTCGCCGCCCCCTTCGAGAGGGAGAGCTTTGATTGTGTCTTCGTCAGCTACCTGCTCGAGCATCTTCCCGATCCCGTCGCAGCGCTCCACAGTCTCGCTGGGCTCCTCCGGCCCGGCGGTGAAGTGCTGGTGGTTGAAGGGGATCATGGGTCCTGCCATTTCCATCCCAGCACTCCGGAGGCGGTCCGCGCCTGGAACTGCCTGATCAAGGTCCAGGCGGAGCTCGGTGGGGATTCGCTGATCGGGCGCGCCCTCTACCCACTGTTGTGCGCGGCCGGCTTCAAGGAGGTACAGGTCTCCCCGCGCATGGTATATGCCGACTCCAGCCGCCCGCGGGTCCAGCGCGAGTTCGTCTTGCAGACCATCGTGCCGATGGTGGAGGGGGTGCGAGAGCCAGCTCTACGGGAGGGCCTGATGTCCCCCGAGGCCTGGGATCGGGGAATCGCGGATCTGAAGGCGACGGGCTCGACCCCGGGGGGGACCTTCTGCTACACCTTCTTCAAGGCGTGGGCCCGCAAGGACCAGGGCGCGTGAACCCCGAGCGGCCACGATGGCTCGAGGAGCCGGCCGTGGGCCCTCGAATCGAGCGTTCGTCGGTCGCGACGCTCAGGAGGGCGGCACGCAGCTCTTGGCTGGTCGAGGGGAATCGGGACGCATACTATCCCGCGATCCGGGCCAGCGGGCCCGGGTCCACCGGTGCCGGAGGTCCCCGTGTCTGGTGACGCATCGTCGATCGTTCCCGTGCGACCCCAGTAGAGCCGTGCAGGTGTGGCACCGACGCGAGTGCCGGGCCCCTGTCGCCGCGCGGTCGCACATGGCCCTGGCGTGCTGCTGTCTGGTCGCGCTGCCGGTTTCGGCCCGTGGCCAGACGTCGTCCGACGAGGGAGCGATCCGACAGACCCGGTCTGAGTCGAACGCCGCGATCGCACGGCACGACGTCGCTGGGATCCTCGCCAGTATGGAGCCCGACTTCCGGGCATCGACGTCGAACGGGGATTTCATCGACGGTCGTGAGGCCATGGGAGCGGCGTTCACAGCGAGGTTCGCGGAGTTCCAGGACGCGACCTACGTGCGCACGGCCGAGTCGGTGGAAGTGAGCACGTCAGGACCGTTCGCGGCCGAGGTGGGACACTGGGTGGGGAGCTGGACCACGTCCGACGGGCCCTTTCGGACGGGCGGACGCTACGTCGCCTATTGGCGGCGAGCCGGGGGTGTGTGGCTGATCCACGCCGAGCTCTACGTGCCGCTGTTTTGTGAGGGAGCCGGCTGTTCGAGTTGACCGACGCCTTCTTCGAAGGGGAGACGATGGAGGGAAGACGCCGAACGCCCAGGCCGGCGAGGGCTCTCGCGGGCGTCGCGTGCCTCCTGTCGCTCGCGTGCTCGGGCCCGCGAGCAGGGGCTCCACCGACCGCTGAGCGGTTCGACTCCGCGAGCGTCGCCGCGGAGGTGACGGCGGCCGTGTGGGCTTTCCATGCCGCCGATACGGCGAGGGATGCCGAGGCGGTGATCGGGCTGCTGTGGCCCGAGTACGAGATGCTCGTCGACGGACAGCGCACGACGTTCGATGAAGTCGCCGCCGGATCCCGAGCCTTCATGGCCGATCTGGCGCGCTTCCATACGACATGGACGGACCTGCGGGTCCTCCCGCTCAGCGCCGAGCTCGCGGTATCGTCCTTCCTCTTCCGGGACTCGATCGTGTCTTCGGCCGGCGAGGTGATCCAGAGTCGGGGGCCGACCACCTTCGTGTGGCAGCGTCGGAACGGAGCGTGGCGCGTCCGTTTCGGCGATGCCGATCACTACCCGATCCCCCAAGGCTCGGGCGTCCGCTGACCCACCCGTCCGGAGGTTATCCCACATGGCGACTGCAGAGGAACGACTCGCGGAGCTCGGCTACGTCCTTCCCGAACCGCTCAAGCTCCCGCCTGGAGTGACCCTACCGTTTCCATGGGTTCGCATCGTCGGCTCCCGCGCGATCATCTCCGGCCATGCGCCGACCGATGCCCTCGGCAACCTCGCGGAGCCCCTCGGCAAGGTCGGCGCCGAGGTGACCGAGGAGGAGGCGTACATCGCCGCCCGCCTGACCGGCCTGGCCATTCTCGGTAGCCTGAAGCGGGAGCTCGGAACGCTCGAGCGCATCGCCCGATGGACTCGGGTGTTCGGCATGGTCAACTCGGCTCCGGGCTTTCACCGCCAGCCGGCGGTCATCAATGGATTCACCGATCTCATCGTCAGCGTGTTCGGTGCCGAGCGGGGAGCGCATGCGCGGAGCGCGGTCGGACTGGCCGAGCTGCCGTTCCGCATCCCCGTGGAGATCGAGGGGGAGGTCGAGCTCGCGGGCGGCGCCTCGTGAGGGGCGCAGCAGGGGTTCGGCAGCGGAGATCAGGCGGCGGGGCGGCTCTGCCGCTTCGCTGGCGCCGTACCGGGACGGTGCCTTGCGGATCGCCCTGATCTCCGACGTTCACGGGAACCCCGTCGCGCTTGATGCCGTCCTCGAGGACTGCCGGTCCCAGGGTATCGAGGAGTACTGGTTTCTCGGTGACTACGCGGCGATTGGTCCCGAGCCGGTCGCCGCATTGGAGCGGATCGCGGGTTTGAAGCGCACGCGGGTCATCCGGGGCAACACGGACGGTTACATCGTCACGGGAGAGGGGCCTCCTCCTTCTCTGGAGAAGGCGCGCGCCGATCCCGCCCTGATCCCCACTTATGCCGCCATCGCCGCCTCCTTCGCCTGGACCCGGGCGTTCGTCACGGCCTCGGGGTGGTTCGAGTGGTTAGCGGCTCTGCCTCTGGACGTCAGGCTGACGACGCCGGGAGGGATGCGATTGCTTGCGGTCCACGCATCACCCGGTCGCGACGACGGTGAGGGCGTCCATCGCGGCCGTGGCAACCAGGACCTGGCTGAGCTGATCGAGGGCGCCGACGCCGACGTGATCTTCGTCGGTCACACGCACGAGCCCATGGTGCGTCGAGTGGGAGGGGTACACCTCGTCAACCTGGGCTCGGTCAGCAATCCGTGCACGGACGACCTTCGGGCCTGCTACGTGCAGCTCGAAATCGGCGATACCGGCGTCACATTTCAGCACCGCCCGGTGGAGTACGACCGACAGGAGTTCGTGGCTCGGGTCCACGGCTCCGGGCACCCGGCCGCCGCATTCATCCTCAGCTACCTGAGGGGCGCACAGACTCGCAAGGAAGCGCACCCCGACCACGTACCGCCTCACCTCGGGAAGTCCATCCGGATACCGTAGCCCCTCAGCTACTGACCAGAGCTCCACCGAGTCGGGCCCGGTGTCGTGGCTGCGCACGTCCCTGCGCCGGACATCCCCTTGGGCGGACGCTCGACTAGGGGCCGGCGTCTCCAGCGCGCTCGGGGTCGCGCCTCATCCGGAGCATCCGTCGTCCGGTGTCTGCGTGCCCGTACTCCGCGACGACGGTGAAGCCGCACCGCTCGTAGAAGGCCCTGGCCGCACTGTTTTCCTTGAACACCTCGAGCTCGAGGGCCCGGCCAGGGGCCATGGCCAGGTCCATGAGGGCGCGGCCAATGCCGCGGCGATGGCTCTGCGGCTCGACGAAGAGACCTCCCACCTCGTCGTCGATGAGGGAGATGAACCCCACGACCCGACTGCCGTGCTCGAAGACCCAGGTGGTCGCCATGGGAAGGTACAGATCGCGAACCCTATCGCGCTCCTCCACGAGGTATAGGTCGGAGAGGAACGGATGGCCCGAACGTGATGCATCCTCCCAGATCTCGAGGACGCGATGCAGGTCACGCTGCGCGTAAGGTCTGATCTGTGTGTGGTCCATCCGCGGCCTCTCGCCGTCGAATCGCCGGACGCCGATCGGTTGCGTCCGCTCACCCATGGTATCACGGGGCACCGGCGCACGCGACGCACCGGTCGCGTCTCCGTCGGTCCCGACGGTCCGAGTCGTTGGCTACGTGGTCGGTCCAATCGGGCAGACCATCGGCGAATTGCTTGCCGCTCGTCCGCGCGCCGACACATCGTTGTTGTATGTCCAGTCATCTACCCCCCGAGGTTCTTGCTCTACAGGAAGCCCTGGCCGGTCGCTACTCTCTCGAACGGGAGCTTGGTCGCGGCGGCATGGGAGTCGTGTATCTGGCCCGGGAAGTACGCCTGGATCGGCTGGTAGCGCTCAAAGTGCTACCCGTGGAGCTAGCGGCGAACGCCGAGCCCAGGGAGCGGTTCCTGAGCGAAGCCCGCACCGCGGCCCGGCTTTCGCACCCCCACATCGTTCCCATCTACGCCGTGCACGAGATCGAGCACTTCGTTCTCTTCGCGATGGCATATGTGGCAGGGGAGACGCTCGGTACGCGGGTCCGCGACAAAGGTCCGCTGCCACCGCGCGACGCGGCTCGGATTCTTCGCGAGGTCGGGTGGGCCTTGGCCTATGCGCACGGGCAAGGTGTCGTGCATCGAGACGTGAAGCCGGACAACATTCTCCTGGAGGCCGGGAGCGGGCGCGCTCTGGTAGCCGACTTCGGGATTGCGCAGGTGAGCGCCAGATCCCGGTCGGCCGAGGTAGGGGCGATCCTCGGGACTGCCGAGTTCATGAGCCCTGAGCAAGCGAGGGGCGGGGTCGTGGACGAGCGGAGTGACCTCTACTCGCTGGGGGTGGTGGGGCACTACATGCTGTCGGGACGCGTCCCGTTCAGGGGGAGCTCGCCCGCGGAGACGCTCGCACTTCATGTCACGGCGCAGCGCCCACCGATGGCAGCTGTGGTTCCCGGGTTGCCCGTCTCCCTCACGAGGGCGATCGATCGTTGTCTCGCCAAAGACCCGGCCGAGCGCTTCGCGAGCGGTGAGGAGCTCGCCAACGCGGTAGCGCAGGACCTGGAGCCCGGGCGGGACGTGCCGGTGCCGCTAAGGCTGTTCATGACCCAGAGCCGGGACTCGATGCCCGCGCTCGCGGCGTTTCAGATCCTCTCGCTCTTCGGCCTCGCGGTGGCGGTGGGCGGGCTCATGGACGGTGTGGAGCTCTTGTGGGTCGTCTTGACCGCCGCAGGCTCGCTCGCTCTTGCGTCGCTCCCGACCGCCGTGGTCGTGCGTCTGACCCGAAGGCTGATGCGATCGGGATACGATCACGGCGATCTGGTGAGAGCCGTGCGGGATGAGGTCGGTCAGGCGCAGGCGGAGCTCATGTCCGTGTGTGGCTCCGAGCGAACCGCCCTCGACCGTTGGCTCAAGCGTCTCCTCGTCGGAGGGCTTGGATCCACCCTGGCGTCGTTCGCGTGGATCATGCTTGGTCCCTACCTGCCAGGACTGTCGCCGCTGGCTGGACTGATCATGACCGGCTCCTCGATCGTCGCGGGCGCCGCCGGCGCGGCCGCTGCGGTTCGCCATCAGTTGGGCGGGCACGTGCCCGGGCGCTCATGGCTCCGGTTCTGGGAAAGCTGGATGGGCCGGGCGCTCTTCAGGGCGTCGGGCTTGCACCTCGAGCGGCTTCGGGCCGCGGCTCCCTACGGTCCCACGGAGGTCGCGATCGGGAGCGCTGCGGACCGCCTGTTCGAATCCCTTCCCACCGAGCAGCGGCGCGCGTTCCGTGATCTGCCCGAGGTCGTGAAGCGCCTGGAAGCGGACGCCGCGCGGATGCGGGCCCGCGTCGAGGATCTCGATGCTCTCGCAGGCCAGGTCGAGGGCCACGGTGGGCGCTCGCGGGCGCTCGCGGGCGTCTCCAACCGGCGTGGTTCCCTGGAAGCGGCCCTGAGAAGCGCCCGCGAGGCCGCCGAAACGAGACTCGGTGAGGTCGTGGCGGCGCTCGAGATGATGCGTGTGGACCTGCTCCGGCTACACGCCGGCGCGGGAAGCGTCGAGAGCGTCACGATGGACCTGTCGGCGGCGAGGGATCTCTCGAGGGACGTCGCCCTCATGCTCGAAGCGCGGCGCGATGTGGAGCGGCTTCTCGGGCACGCACCGGCACTGGAGCTCGGCGCCACCCCGACCCCGGCGTAGACCGCGATCCACGGCTCTGGCACGGGCTGCCGCGGACCCTCTGAGCCCACAGCCTCACGGGCGCGTTTGCGACGCTGGAGCGTATACCGCACCGTCTCCTGCCGGGGGACGCGCGCGCGCTCGGAGCGGCCGCGGTCCGGACGGTTGCCTCGAGGAGGCCCACATGAATCCACCGGGGAGCGGCCTGTTCGTTGCCCCGAACGTTGTCGGCGGGACCGGCCTACCGGGGGTCGGTAGGTCGCCTTGGCATGGCCGGCGCGCAGCGGGGTTCCCGCCGGGCTGAGGAGCCACTCGTGGCCGTGCGCTCAAGACTCGACTGCCAGCGAACAGCGGACTCCAGGAGGAAGGCGACATGGATCTGACCCGCATCGAGTCGACGGCGGGGATTCTCCTCGTCGTGGCCGGTCTCTGCATGGCCGTGGCAAGCCTGACGTCCGTTGGCGAGGCCCAGAGTTGGAACGTCGCGGACGCGTTCGCGGCCGACAGCACCCGTGGCGTCCGGCGCGTGGGAATGATGCTGGGGTGTGTCGGCCTCGCCCTGCTCGTCGTCGGAACACCGATCCTGCTCGCGGCGATGCGGGGCACGCGTGGGTACGCGTGGATGGTGGCCGGATGGACCGGATTCGCCTTCGGCGCGATCCTGTTCGCGCTGGCTCTCGGGGTCACCGCCATCGTGATGCCGTCTCTCGGAGAGCTCGCCCGCTCCGGAGTCGTCTCCCCGCAGACGGTCGCGGATCGCCTGACCCGTCAGTCCCCGCTGGCGCTCGCGTTCCTGGGCGGAAATCTGATGTTCCTGTCCTGGGTCCCGATCGGCTTCGCCATCGCTCGTTCCGGCGTCTTTTCAGCTTGGCTCGGTTGGCTCGCAGCCGGGTCGGCGGTCGCCGCGTGGCTCAGTTTCCTCCATGTTCCGTTCTTTCAGCGGTGGGCCGGCCCCGTCTGGCCGCTGACCTTGGCGTTGATCGGGGTCTACATCATGGGACTGAGAGACGTCGGGGGCTGAGGTCGACCGTGAACATCGCCGGATGGACATCCACCGGTCGTTTGTGCGGCGTCCGATGGTGAGGCGCCGGCCATGAGGATCGGGATCGTAGGGGGCTCGATCGCGGGCTGTGCCGCCGCGGTACAGCTCGCTCGCGGCGGGCATGAGGTCATCGTTCTGGAACGTTCCCGAGGTGGGCTCACCGGGCGTGGGGCCGGCATAGGCACGCCGAACGACACGTTCGCTGCGATGGTCGCACGGGACCTCATCGGTAGGAACACCCCTCGGTGGGTGGCGTCCGAGCATCCCCTGGTAAGTCGACGGGATCGTGCGGACCGATATGGTCGGCCCGCGCTCACGCTGCCGTTGAACATGGCGCTGCTGAACTGGGGGGACCTCTGGCGGGAGCTGCGTGCGCGGGTGGCGGACTCCACCTACGTGGAAGGTCGGAGCGTCACGTCCGTCGAGACCCGTGGTTCCGAGGTTCGCCTCGCTGGCCACGACGACTGGAGCCAGTCCTTCGACCTGGCGATCTTCGCCGACGGCTACCAGTCGATGGGGCGGCGGAAGCTTTTTCCGGACCTCGAGGCATCGTACCGCGGTTACGTCCTCTGGCGCGGCGTGCTGGAGGAGTCTCGTCTCTCGGATACCGGACCCCTCGAAACCGCGCTCTATCGGATCCACTACAAGGGCCTGGCCGGGAACGCCGTCTTCTATTTCGTGCCGGGCGAAGGGGGCTCGACCGACCTCGGGAGCAGGTGGGTGAACTGGGCATGCTACGTGCCGGTCCCGCACACGGAGCTCTCCGCTTTTCTGGTGGATCGTGCGGGAAACAGCCACGAGCACTCGCTGCCTCCGGGTTCGATGCGGCCTGAAGAAGAGGCGCGTCTCAAGGCGCTGATGAGAGAGCACCTGCCGTCCTACTTCGCCGAGATCGTGCAGGCATCATCCGCCACTTTCGCCCAGCCCATCTACACCGTGGAGGTCCCGGAGAACGCCGTCGGTCGCATCGCCCTCATCGGCGATGCCGGTGCGGTGGCCCCGCCGTTCACGGGGAGCGGGGTCTTCAAGGCGATGATGAACGCGGTGGAGCTGGCGGACGCGCTCGCAGGTTCGACCGAGGTGACAGCGGCCCTCCAAGGGTGGAGCCGCACGCAGGCCGAGCGTGGGATGCGACTGGCCGCTCTGGGAAGGCAAATGGAGTCCGCCTTCGTGTGGGACGCTCCCGACTTCTCGACGTTGTCGGAGGTAGAGGCCAGGGCGTGGTGGACTGGTGCCATCACGTTCCCGCTGGAGTTCAGCTACCTCCACGGGGAGACGAATGGGCGGCGGCCCGAGCACGAAGACGAGTCCGGCGGTTAGGCTCGTGGCGAATCCGGGGGTCGAGCCCGAGACCCTAAGGACCCACGGACCTCCGGGTGGCCGGGGTGTTCTCTGCATCGCCGGATTCGGCGACGACGGCACGATGTTCGCGCCCTTTCTGGCGACCCCCATCACCTCGAGCTACCGGATGGTCACGGTCGACCTTCCGGGCTTCGGCTCAGAGCCTCCGACTCCCGGTCGCTTCGCTACGCTGAGCAACCTTGCGTCGTTCGTCGCCGCCGTGGCGGCCGCGCAGGAGGTCGAAGCCGTGCTGGCCCACTCCGCGGCCTCGATCGTGGCCGGGCTCGCGGCAAGCGATCCGCGTTCCGGGATCCGGACGATCCTCTCGCTCGAGGGGAACCTGACGAAGGCGGACGCCTACTTCTCCGGCGTCGCGGCGGGATTCGATACGCCGGCCTCCTTCCGCGAGGCGTTCCTCACGCGTCTCGACGAGGCCGCCGAGTCGGATCCCCTGATGGCCCGGTACCGCTCGAGAGTCGCCCGGGCGAACGCTCACGCGCTCTGGGTGCTGGGCAACGACGTGGCTGTATTCTCGGAGCGGCACCGGCCCGGCGATCTCCTGCTTCGAGTCGCCGAGGCCCACTACCTCTACAATCCCTCGAACTGTGCGGAGTCCAGCCTCGAGTGGCTCGAGCGGAGCGGCTTGCCGAGCACGAAGCTCCGCGGCGCTTCCCACTGGCCCACTCTCGACGCGCCGCGGCGGGTCGCTCGGGTGGTGGCCGAGGTCCTCGGCTGAGGGGACGGGGCGCCTGCGAGGGGGCCCACAGACCACCACAGCGCCAGCGCCTATTTCACGCTGGTGCTCGAAGCGGGCGACTACCTGTGGGTGTCCGAGCAGCCGGCCACGGCACCCGTGTTCCGGGAGTTCAGCGTCCGATAGACGCTCTCGAGCGAGCGGACGAGGGACGCCTGGGGAGCGAGGACACCGCGTGCCTCAGGTCGGGTCGCTCAGCGCCTGGGACGGACTCACCCGGAGCGCTCGGAGGGTGGGCCCGGTGCACGCCACCATCCCGACCAGGGACATGACCATGGCGCCGACCAGGAGCGTGCTCAGCGCGCCGGCGTAGAGCGATCGCTCACCGCTGCTGAAGAACAAGGCGCTGAGCGGCATTCCGAGGAGGACGCCGGCTCCCAGCTGTCCGACGGCCCGTTTGGCCACGGCTCGAACCAGGTCGGGGCGCGACGCCCCGAGCGCGGCCCGAATTCCGATCTCCTGCGTCCGCTGGGTCACCGCGAAGGACATGATCGCGTAGATGCCCGACGCGGCCAGCGCCAGGAGGACGCCCACGAGCAGCCCCGCGCCGACGCTCGAAGCGAGGAGGACGTACCAGTCTCCCTCGTACACTGCGTCGAGGGCGCCGGTCACCGTCACGACCGCCTCAGGATCGACCTCACTGGCCATCGCCCTGAGGCGGGGCGCGAACGATGTGGGATCCTCGCCGACCTGGATCCCCAGGCGAACGGAGGCGAGCTCACCTGGCGCGAAGGGCTCGTAGACCCCCTGGTCGTTCCGGGCCGAGATCATGCGCATCCCCAGGTGGCCGACCACACCGACGATCTCCTTCCACGGCCCCGGCTCGCCGTCGCCCCACGACCTGAAGCGTATCCGTCTGCCGACGGCGCTTTGGCCTCCGAGCACCCGCTCGACGAACGTCGTGTTCACGATCACCGCGCGCCGGTCGCCCTGGAGATCGCCCGCATCGAAACCGCGTCCCGCGAGCATCGGTTGCCCGAGAGACTCGAAGAAGCCGACGTCGACCCGCGCCGTGCGAACGGACACCGCGGGACGATTTCCGGGAGGATCGACTCCCTCGGCCTCGACGAGGCGAGAGCGGTGCTCCATGCGTGGGAGCGCGTCGGCCACCGCGACGGTCCGCACTCCGGGCTCGGCCCGGAGGCGACGCACGATCTCACGTTGAGTCGCCGCCATGCGGGCCGCGCGTCCTTCGGCGTCGGGTCCGACATCGACCTGGCCCCGCGGGAGGCTGAGGGTCGCGGCCAGATACTCTTCGGCGGGAATCCCCGCCGTGGACGGAGTAGACGCGACATTCCGCACGAGGTCGTACGCGGTGGCCGCGAAACCCACCGCCGTCACCGCCACCGCTACGTCGACGACGATGAGGATCCCCGAAAGGCCGCCGAAGCGTGATCCCGTTCGGCGGGCACGCGCGCGTTGGATCCTCGACTGGACGGACGCCCCCGTGAAGCGCAGCGCCGGGACGACTCCGGCGACCACGGCGCTCAGGGCCGCCAGACTCAGCCCCCGGAGCGCCATGCGACCGCCGATGCTCCAGTCGATCCAATAGGGGAGCGCCGCCGAGAGCCTGGAGGGAATCACCTTCCCGGTGACGTCCATCACCATCGCCATCAGGGCCAACCCGAGCCCCGAGGCCAGCACGGCCAGCACGAGGCACTCCGTGAAGACCTGTGCCACGATGCGCGCCCGGCTGGCGCCCAGCGCGGTCCGCACGGCGAGCTCGCCGTCTCGGGTCGCGATGCGGGCGAAGACGAGCATGGCCACGTTCGCGCAGGCCACGAGGAGCACCACGATGGCGAGGCCCTGGAAGGCCAGGAATTCGGGCGTCGCTCGCAGTTCCCCGGACAGGCCCGGCAGCACGCCGTAGGCATGGGCCACGACCTGCGGCATCACGTCGGGATCCCTTCCAGGGAACGTCGAGCGCGCGGCGACCGAGGCGAATTCGGCCTGCGCGCTCGCCTCGGTCACGCCTTCTGCCAGCCGACCGAAGATCGTCACGGGAACCGCGCCCTCGGGCGCGTCCGACTCGGGCAGACGCAGCGGGGTCCAGACGCTCTGGCGCTCTGGAAACAAGAAACCCTCCGGCATCACCCCCGCCACCGTGTGTGGGATGCCTCCCAGCCGGATCGAACGTCCGACCAGAGCCGGATCCCCGCCGTAGTGGGCCTGCCAAAGGTCGTAGCCGAGGACGACGACGTCCGCTCCACCGGGGATCATGTCGGGTCGCTGAATCGGCCGGCCCAGGAGAGGGGGTACGCGCAGGATGTCGAACGTCGAAGCCGTCACGGCCGCCGCGCGTACCGACCTCCCGCCTTCGACATCGAGGTTGTACGCCGTTTCGAGGTAGGCCCCGAGCTCCTCGAAGGAGGAGAGCACGGGGCGCCATGTCGCGAGGTCGAAAGATGTGGTCGTCGCGGCCCGACCCCCTCGCGGGCTCCACAGCCGCAACGCGCGGACGCGGCCGCCTTCGGGGACCGGAAGGGGCGCAAGGAGGCCATCGACGACATGCGAGGGCGCGAGGCCCACGGGGATCCCCACCGCCAGGGCGAGCGTCGAAACCAGGGTCAGTCCCGGGTGCTTCCTCAGCATCCGTGCACCGAGCTTCACGTCGAGCCACGAAACGAGAAGGCTGCGGTGTGAACGCCTCCGCGAACGGAAAGGACGCCGTCCGGCCGGTTTGAGACGCTCGCGAAGACCCGACGCACCGAGGTCGAGAATCGTTCGGAACAGGAACGCAGCCAGGTGACGACGGCCCACGGCGCGGCGCTCGTCGCACGCGCGCTCGAAGGTCTCGCGCATGTCGTCACCGTGGCGCTCCCGGAAGTCGGCCGGGAAGAGCCTCAACAACATCGCGAACCAGCGGTCGGGGCCTGTCACCGCGGCGGCTCCGGCAGGAGGCTCCGTGCCCGTGCCAGGTCGAGGGCGTCGCGCAGGCGCACCGTCTCCCTGCGAAGCGCCGCGCGCCCGTGCTCCGTGAGACGGAAGTATCTTCGAGGGCGGCCGGGGCTCCCGCCGGGCTCATGATCCGGCGCGGCGACCTCCTCGACCATCCCTCCCTGCATGAGGCGGTCGAGGACGCGGTACAGCGAACCGACCTCCGCCGTGACCTTGCCGCGGGAATCGTGCGCCACCGCTTTCATGATCGCGTAGCCGTGGAGATCCTCCTCCAGGAGCGCCATCAGGACGTGCCAGTCTCTGGCATTCATGGCCGTGAACTCATCACTCGACACGGGCATCCCCAATATCAGCATATTGCTTATATGTAGGATACATATATCAGCCCGCTGTCCAGATGGTCAAGAGCCATGGGGACGCCCGCCGGGGCCGGCGCGCTGGATGGCACCGATGAACGCGTCCTGCTGCTCGCGTGGATCCGACCGGGCCGGAACCCAGGGTGCCGACCGGGGCCGGCCTGCGGCACCCGAGGGTGCGGGGCCCCCCGCAGGTGGGACCCCGCCGTGGGACCTCCCTCAGCCGTCGCAGCGTGCGGCGATGGGCAACGCCTGCGGCTTGCTCGTGTGCCCGGCGTCCTTGAGCACCGCCGGGACTTCCGGATCGTTGACGAAGGACTGCCAGCCTGCCTCGTCCCAGTCGAAGATCGCCCACACGCGGTCCGGACGCTCCGGATCGCGGAAGACGAGCGATCCCTTCGATCCGTGTGCCTTTCTCTTCTCCGCGCCGGCGGCCGCAAAGACCTCCATGAACTGGTCGAAATCGGCCACGGTCGTTGTTGCGAGCAACATCTCTCCCTCCCTGTGTTGAGGTTCCTACGCCATCACCAGCGTGCGCTCCTGAGGATCGATGGCCCCCAGGCGCTTGACGATCCCGAATCGCCCGCCCTCGGCCCGCGCGATGTACATGTTCATGCGGACGTGATGCTGCCCGGGGACCATTTCCGCGGGGCCTCCCGGCCCGTGGGCCAGCTTTGCGTGGTCCAGAGCCCGGATGACCTGCTCCTGGTCGAGCGATCCCGCCTCCTCGACCGCCGCCGCCCAGAGCCTCAGCCCCCTGTACAGACCCGAGCAGGCGCTTCCCGCCGTGAACTGCGCGTTCCCGGAATAGAGGGCGTCGTACTGCTCGAGGAGGCGCTTGCTGAACGGGTCACCCACGGCCTGGTAGTAGTCGAGGCAGCTGTAGAGGCCCTCGACGTGCTCGGCGGGGACCATGTTCAGGAAGTTCTCGTCGAAGTAGGTGCAGACGAGGCGCCCGCCCCGCGCCCGGAACCCCGAAGCGTGGAGCTGCTCCAGGAAGGGGCCGACCCCCGGCGGTACGACGGTGCAGAAGACGACGTCGGCCCCCGTGGATTCGATTCTCGCGATCGTCTCACCGTAGTCGGTGTGGTCGAGAGGGAAGTACTCCTCGCCGACGATCGAGCCGCCCTCGGCCGCCACGACCTCGCGGACCTTCCGGTTCATCACGTGCGGCCAGATGTAGTCCGCGGACGGCAGGTAGAACGTCCGGGCTCCGGTCTCCCGCATCAGCCATGGGATGAACGGATCCACCTGCTGGGCCGGCACCGGACCGGTGCAGAAGATGAGGGGGTCGGACTCCTCACCCTCGTACTGCTCCGGATAGATGTAGAGGGTCTTCCCTTCCACGACCGCGGGCTGCTTGATGGCCTGCCGGGTCGAGCTGTAGATGCCGCCGAAGATCACGTCGACCCCGTCCTTCTGGACCAGCTTGGCGGCCTTCGCGGCCGCGACCGCATCGGACGTCGTCGTGTCCTCGAGGTACAGGTCCAGGCGGCGGCCCAGGAGGCCACCCTTGGCGTTGATGTCGGCGATGACCATCTTGGCGACGTTGGCGTTGGCGACCCCGATGAACGACAGGGCGCCGGTCTGATCCGCGATGACCCCGACCTTGATCGCCTGGTCATCCGCGGTTTGCGGTGCGTTCATGTTCTTCCCCCGGGTTTGTAGACCGATCACCGGTTGCGACGTCGGCGATCGCAGTGTGTGAAGGAAGGCTAGGCGGTGGGAAAGGCGCATACATCGGGAGAACTCCCCATTTTGACCTCCCCCCTTCGACTCGGTGAGCTCGTAGCCACGCTGGCCCTGGCGCAGGACAACGCCTTTGGCCAGCCCCTCGAGTCCCAGCTCCGGTCGTGCCTTCTCGCGACGTGGATGTGCCAGGCCGCCGGGTTCCCCGACGAGGTGCAGGAGACTGCGTACTGGGTGGCGTTGCTCCGATACATCGGGTGCACCGGCCACGCCCACGAGGTGGCAACGGTCTTCGGCGACGAGATCGCGATTCGAGCCCAGACGCTGGTGCACGATGCCGCGAATCCCGCCGAGGTCATGCGCGACGTGATGGCGTTCGCGACGGCCGGGCGACCGCCGGAAGAGGCGGACCAGATCGTGCAGCTGATCCAGCAGACTGCTCAGCAGTGGGCCGTGCACAACTTCGCGTCGGGTTGCGAAGTGGCCGACATGCTCGTGCATCGACTCCACTTCGGCCTGGGCGTCCGCGACGCGCTCCGGTTCACGTTCGAGCGCTGGAACGGGAACGGATATCCTGCCCACGTCGGTGGGGAGGCGATCCCCCTGCCGATGCGGATCGTTCACGTGAGCCACGACATGGAGGCGATCGGGCGCCTCTTCTCTCCCGGGAAGGCGCTGGAAGCCGCTCGTGACCGTCGTGACCGAACCTACGATCCGGCACTGGCGGACCTATTCCTCGAGCACGGTGCCGGCTGGTTCGAGCGCCTCGACGCGACCGAGCCGTGGGACTCGGTGCTGGAGCTGGAACCCGAGCCGCATCGCACGCTCGAGGGATCGGAGCTCGACGAGGCCCTCGGTGTGGCCGCGGACTTCATCGACCTGAAGTCACCCTTCATGTCGGGACACAGTCGTCGCTGCGCGCAGCTCGTGGGGGACGCGGCCCGGCTGCTCGAGCTCGACGACCAGGCGCTGGCCATGCTCCGCAGGGCCGCCCTCCTGCACGACTTCGGGACGACCGGTGTGCCGAACTCGATCTGGGACAAACCCGGTTCGCTCACGAGGGCCGAGTTCGACCGCGTCGAGCTGCACCCCATGCTGACCGAGCAGATGCTGAGGCGCTCTCCCGCCCTGTCTGCCCTGAACCCGGTCGCTTGTGCGCACCACGAGAAGAGCGACGGGTCCGGCTACCACAAGCGCCTCCGTGCCGACTCGGTGGATCCGTCCGCATGTGTCCTGGCCGCGGTGGAGATCTACGTTGGGATGACCACTGATCGGGCGGACCGAGACGCCCTTTCCCCTGCACACGCGGCGGAGGAGCTTCGTCGCCTGGCTTCACGTGGCGTCACCGATCCGCGGGCGACCCGGGCCGTGCTGGTGGCTGCGGGGCACGGAGAGCCGAGAACACGCACGGTGAAGCGCGCGAAGCTCCCGGGTGGGCTGACGCGCCGAGAGGCTGACGTTCTCCGCCTCGCGGCGCGAGGCCTCACGACGCAGCAGATCGCGGATCGGCTCTACATCTCGACAAAGACCGCAGACCATCACATTCAGCACATCTATCGGAAGATCGGCGTATCGACGCGAGCCGCGGCCGCGCTCTGGGCCACGCAGCACATGGCCGTCGCCTGAGATGGCCCGAGTACTCCAGAAAGCGCCCCTGCCCGATGGCTCCTCTGGCCCCCCTCGATCGCCGAGGTCCTGGTCGTCCCCTTCGCCGGACTGTTCCTGACGCTCCCGGACAGCCACGAGGCGTTCCCGTCGTACATTGATGCGGCGCTGTTCGGCGGCGTCATGATGGCGCGGTGATGACGGCCATTCAGGGGCTGGCAGAGTTCCGGATGCGCGCGCTTGCGGCCGCGGGGGTGAGCCGGCTTGCGGACGGTGCGCGCCGGCGGGGTGTGGAGGAGGATCTGATCCGCCTCTACTGCACCTGAGAGGGCTCAGGTCAGGCCGGGCCGCCGCCTCAGTTCCAGCGCAGGCCTCGCAGCTGCTCCACGTCCAGGTTCCCACCGCTGAGCACACAAACGACCTTCGAACCCGGCTGGGCGTCGACGAGGCGGTGCAGGAGCGCGCCCACCGGAGCTGCGGCAGCACCCTCTACGACCAGCTTCGCGCGGGTCATCAGCCAAAGCAGCGCCTCGAAGATCTGCTCGTCGGGGAGCGTCACGACCTCCTCCACGAACCGGCTGACCACGGATGCCGTGTTGGCTCCGACGCGCTTCACGCGGAGACCGTCGATGATGGTGTCGACACGCTCGAGGATCACGAGCTCGCCCGACTCCACGCTCCGCTTCATCGCCGGCGCGCCAGAGGACTCCACACCGAACACGCGGATGTCGGGCTTGCGGCTCTTCAGCGACATCGCGTTCCCCGAGATCAGCCCACCGCCCCCGATCGGGATGACCACCACCTCCGCGTCGGGCCAGTCATCGAGAACCTCGAGCCCGAGGGTTCCCTGGCCGGCGATGAGCCGCGGGTCGTCGAACGGGTGCACGTAGGTGTAGCCATGGGACTCGACGAGCTCGAGCGCCTTCTCGTTCGCCTCGTCCCAAATGGACCCATGCAGGATGACCTTTGCACCATAACCCTCCGTCGCAGCGATCTTGGACCTGGTGGCGTTCTCGGCCATGAGGACCGTGGCCTCGATCCCATACAGCTTGGCCGCGATCGCGACGCCCTGCGCGTGGTTGCCAGCGGATGAGCAGATGATGCCGCGCGCGCGCTCCTCTTCCGACAGGTGGGCGATGACGTTGAGGGGTCCTCGCACCTTGTAGGAGCCCCCTCGCTGGAAGATCTCCGCCTTCAACCGCACGTCGAACCCCGACGCCTCGCTCAGCGAGCGGGACGTGAGGAGCGGAGTGTGGTAGACGTGCGGGGCGACGTTGCGCCGGGCCGCCTCGAAGTCCTCAGCTCCGAGCGTCAGCCCGGGTATCTCTACGTGTCGGCCCACACTGGTCTCCTGGGAGGCGGGGTTGCGTGCCGACGCGGGCGCCGGGACAGACGAACGGAAGCGTCGTCGGGTCGGCGGGCCGAGGTCGGGCCGCTCCAAAGTGCCGGCTCTGGCCGACCCGCGCGAGATGGGGACGTGCTCGCGGCGTGGTCCGGGTGGCCCGGCGCGTGTACTCTGTGGCGTCATGGATCGGATCCAAGTGCAGAACCGGGAACGAGGAGGGAAGGTGGCGGGCCACGCGGAACGGGAGAACGGGGAGCGGGTGCGGGCCTTCTTCGCGGCGATCACGAGCGGTGCGGGCGAAGGCGAGCTGGGCGCCTTCTACGCGCCAGACGTGGTTCAGGAGGAGTTTCCGAACCGGTTCCTGCCCCAGGGCGCGACCCGCGGTCTCGAGGAGCTCCAGGCGGCGGCGGCCCGCGGGAAGAAGGCGATGGCGTCGCAACGATTCGAGATCCTCAACCTGATCGCCGAGGGCGACACGGTCGTCGTGGAGTCCTCGTGGGAGGGGACGCTGGCGGTGCCCATCGGCGAGGCGACCCCGGCCGGCACGGTGATGAGAGCTCGGTTCGCCCAGGTGTTCGAGTTCCGTGACGGGCTGATCACGGGCCAACGCAACTACGACTGCTTCTATCCGTGGTGAGCGGGGTCCCCCGCCGGCCCTCGTGTTCGCCGGATCTCGCAAGCGGTCCGGGCCTCCTAGCGCCGTCCGGCCCGGCATGACCCTGATCGGGTCACGGCGTTCCACGCTCACGGCGATCGCTCCCCTTCGCGAGCGTTACCGGAGTGAGACGGGTTGTCAGATCGTGCGAGACTCGATTCTTCCGAGGGGGCTTGCCGACCCCTACCTGCTCGAGGTGGACCATAGCGTGGTAGGCTTCGCGGGGGTCTGGAACGAGCACTTCCCGGACCGGATCACCGAGCTGTTCATGCTTCCCGCGTACAGATTCCTCGCGCCGGCGCTCGTGCGCTCGTTGGTCGAAGTCAGCGGAGCGAAGGAGCTCGAGATTCAGACCAATATCCTCGACGGACGCGAGATCCTGGACGCGTGCGCGACTCGCGTGTGGGTCGAGAACCTGCTTTTCGAACCCGGGCCCCCCACGACGCTCGATCGTCCCGACATTGTGTTCCGCCGCCGTCGCGAGGACGACGACGGGCCGGAGGGCGACTGGGTGGCCGAGAAGGACGCCCGCATCGTCGGCGGCGGGGGATGGCTGACCCACTACAACCCCCCGTATGCCGACCTGTACCTCACCGTGATCGAGGAGGTCAGAGGCCGTGGTATCGGTGGCTACATGGTCCAGGAGCTACGACGCGCTTGTGGGCGAGCAGGGTACGTGCCGGCGGCCCGTTGTGACCCGGCCAACGAGGCCTCGCGCCGCGCTCTGCAGCGCGGAGGACTTCGACGGTGTGGGGAGATCCTGGCCGGAAGCCTGCGCGCGGCACCAGCCGCCGACTGCTGACACGCGGGCCGGAGCATGACTGGAAAGGTGAGCATCCGCGTCGGTGGGTGGTCCCTCATCCTCGGCGCCATCGCCTTCATGGCGGTCTTCGGGTACCTCGCCGCGCGCTTCGACTATCCCGGCATCCTCGATGGCCCGGCCGCGGCGGTCCTGCCGCGCCTGCTCGCCACCGGTCCGGCAGGCAGGGTCGTATGGACGCTCTACGCGTTTCTTCCGCTCATCTGGATTCCGGCGGGGGTCGGCGCCTACATGGCCCTGCGGAGATCCCACCCCGGCGCAGTCATGGTCGCCGCACACTCGGCCGTCGTGGCGGCCATCGCGATGATGCTCGGCCTCATGCGCTGGCCCACGATCCACTGGCGTGTCGCCGAGCTCTACGCCACCGCCGATCCAGCGCAGCGGGAGGTGCTGGACGCGCTCTACGACGGCCTCAACACCTACCTCGGTAACTACATCGGAGAGTTTCTGGGGGAGATGGCGTTCAGCACGTACTTCATTCTGACGAGCTGGGCACTCCTGCGCGCCCGCGTCGTCCCGCGTGGCGTAGCGGTGCTCGGCCTGGTGACAGGCTGTGCTGGCCTCGTCGGCATGTTCCGGAACGTGTTCGCCGGCGTCGCGACGGTCGCATCGGTCAACAACTATCTGTTGCCGGCCTGGATGATCGTCCTCGGCGTCGTCCTCGTTCGGCTTCCCGGCGGGACAGACACGAGGCCCGAAGCCTGAGAGCCGCGGGCCGCCGAGGGTCGACCCCCCGCGCCGGCGATCATGGGCTCGAGTCCCCGGAGAACACCCCGTCCGAGGCCATGCGAAGGGCCTCGAACAGCTCCTCGGCGCTCGCGCCAAGGTGAAACGCGGCGACCGCCACGGGCCTCATCAGTCCCACGAGCTCGCTCAGCCTGTCGGCCGCGCTCCTCGTGTCCGAACGGGGCGGAGCCGCAACACGGGTCCCCGCTGCCCCGGCGGTCAGCACGATGCCCTCGGCCTCGAGCTCCCGGTATGCACGCGCCACGGTGCCGGGGGCGAGCCCCAGGCGCTCGGCCAGGACGCGAATCGGCGAGAGTCGGTCGCCGGGCACGAGAACGCCGGACGCGACGGCGTCCCGAATACAGTGCGCGATCTGGTCGTAGTACGTGAGACCAGACGTGTCCGAGACCTGGATGTACTCCAGGGCATCCACCCGTTGGTCCGGGGCATGCGCCTCCGTTGCGAAGGCAGGCTCCAGGCCCGCGTCCCGGAACACCCTCGCCGAGCTTTCCGCTCCGAGCCGGGCGGTGCGGAGCCCGTCGACGAGGTCGCCGAGGACCACCGAGGCTCTCCCCTTTCCGGCGGCCGCTTCCATCGCGGCTTCCAGGACCCTCTTCGCCTCACCTGTGTAGCGGACCTGCCGGCCCTGGTCCGCCCGGGGCTCGGACACGGAGGCCAGCGTGGCGCGAAGGGTCGCGATGTCGACCTCACGAGGCAGCTCGTCCGGGAACGCCTTCGCGATTCCGAATACCAGGTGTTCCGGTCCGACGAGCTCGTGCCGGAGCTCGAGCGCGACATCCATGCCGGCGGCGAGGGCAGACCGGACCTCTCGCTCGAATCGCATCGGCACCATGGCGGGCCTCCTCGTTTGTATCTTTGCAGGCGATGCATGCTATAACTGATTGTATTAGTACTGATAGTACATAAACCCCGAGGAAGCAAGACCGTCGGCGGCCGTCGGCGGTCGATCCCCCGAGTCCCGGGTGAGCCGAGAGGATGGCCATGGCGCGAGGCCCGATCGAAGCGGTCACGATCGACTTCTACAACACCCTTGTCTTCCATCGCCAAGGCCAGGGCCGAGGCGCGGCGATCGTCGACTACCTGAAGGAGAACGGGCTCGAGCACGCACCGTGGGAGCACTCGGTGCTCTACGAAGTGTTCGAGGATCATGAGCGGCGTTATCCTGCGTCCGCGCCTCCGGAGGTGAAGTCCGCGTACCATCGGCATCTCGCCGGGCGGCTCTTCGACCGATTGCGGGTCCGCGTCACGGCGACCGAGCTGAGCCGCCATGCTCCGGATCTCTGGCGGATCCTGGGTCCGTCCTGCTTCGGGGTGTTCGCCGACGCCTTCGAGACCCTGGGCGCGCTCAGAACGGCGGGTTACCCGATCGCGTTGGTCTCGAACTGGCAATCCGGGGTACGACACTTCTGCGACGAGCTGGGACTGCTGCCCCTGGTCGACCATGTGCTCGGGTCCGCGGACGTCGGCTTTGCGAAGCCGGACCCGCGCATCTTCCACGCGGCCTCCGACCGGCTCGGGGTTCCCCCCGAAAGGGTGCTCCACATCGGCGACAGCTTTGCGGACGACTACGACGGCGCGAGGGCCGCGGGCTTCGTCCCGGTCCATCTCGTCCGGGAGCCGGGAGCAGCGACCGATGCCGCCAGGGTGGTGCGGCGTCTGAGCGAGGTGCCCGCGGTCGTCCAAGGGATCTCGGACGCATCCGGCGCGGCGGAGTAGTCTTGCAACCACCGAGCGAGGACCCACATCGTGCGGGTGCTCGAAGGCTCGAGTTGCTCCTGGAGGAGCGGGAGAGGGACATGGCCAGTCCGGTGCGAGCCGTGTTGTTCGCCGTGCGAGCCTGCGCCGGCGTCGCCTCGTGAAGCGAGTGTCCATCGTGCGGCACGTGGCGGCCGTGCTGGTCCTGCCGTTGACGATGGCCCTGGTGGTTCCGTCGTGGATCGCCCACGCCGCATCTGTTTCCTTTACGACGCCCCGATCCCCTGCGGGCTGGGCCGCGTTCCTCGCGTCGCTGCCTCCGCTCGTCGGCGGCCTGGCGCTCTTCGTGACATGCCTCGCCCGGTTCTCGCGAGACGGACATGGAACGCTGGCGCCCTGGGACCCTCCAACGGCGCTCGTGGTGACTGGACCCTACGCGTACGTTCGCAACCCGATGATCTCCGGGGTCCTCCTCGTGCTCCTGGGAGAAGGTCTCTTGCTTCGCGCTCTGCCACTGTTGGAATGGGCGGGCGCGTTCTTCGCCATCAACGCCATCTATATCCCTTTGCTCGAGGAGCCCGGTCTGAGGCGACGGTTCGGGGCCGACTACGAGGAGTACCGCGCCTCGGTGCCCCGCCTCATACCCAGGCTGCGCCCCTGGCGACGCCCGCCGCCGACTCGTGGGAGCGCGGGCTGACGGGAGCGCCGCGTCGGGCGGCCGGTCGATGCGGCGTCGCTCGAAGACGTGCTCGATGAGCCATCCCGCCGTCCGTAGGCCGTCGCCCACGATCCACCGACGGACTTGCAGCGCTTCGGCGCACGTGCGCATGTTGGCCGCCCGACGGCGGTAGAAGCGAGGGAAGTCATGAGCCGACGGAGCGAGGAGCGACGGAAGCGGGAGCGCCGTGTGCTGGGTTGGTCCCTCGGCGTCGCCGCGCTCGTCCACGTGGTGGTGTTCGCGGTCGCTCCGCCGATGCAGGTCGAGCCCATGGTCGGCACCGACGTGGAGCTCGACACCACCGGTGCGCCGGGTGGCGCGAATGCGATGGTCCGCGTCTTCTTCGGTCCCCCGACCGTGATCCTCGCGGAACGCGAGCGATGGACGGCGCCCTCCGAGCGCGTCCTGTCCGCAGAGCGCGAAGTCCGTCTCGAGGAGGCTTGCCTCACGCTGGCGGGCGACGGGCGCACACCGGTTGCAGGCCAGGTGGGATTGCGGATCCGAGCGTCCGGACGGGTGGACTTGCTGGGTCTCGAGGCGAGCAGCGGTGACCCCTGCGCGGACCGGATCCTGACCGAGGTGGCCGGCGATCTTTGGTATCATTGGCTACCGAACGAGCGCTTCGGGGCTCCCGTCCAGGTGATCCAGCCGGTGACGCTGATGGCCGCCTCGCTGGCGGGCTTCTGAATGGGCGTGCAGATCCTCGAGGCCCCCGTGGGCGTGCTGTTGGGGCTCCTGGTCGTGCTCGCCCGGGCGCCGGCCGCGAGCGGACAGGAACCCGTGGTCGACTTCACCTGGCTGTCGAACGCCGGTTGGCTCGTCGAGGCGGGAGAGACCACGCTCCTGCTCGACGGCGCCATCACTCGCCTGGACGGTCCAAGACCGGACGGTACGAACGTCGCCACGCTTCTCTGGCCGCCGGCCGAGCCGGACAGCGGGTCGGTCCGGCGGGTCCATGACGCCCTGCGGCCCGCGCACGGCATCGACGTCATCCTCGTCGGGCACGGTCACTCGGACCACTCGTTCGACACCGCCGTGTGGACGCGCCTCACGGGCGCGACGGTCATCGGCCCCCGCTCCGTCTGCTATCAGACGTTCGCCCAGGGCCTCCCCGAGGCGGCATGCGACATCGTGGAAGGTGGCGAGGTGCGCGAGCTCGGCCCGCTCCTCCGGGTGCGGGTGGTCCGGTGGCATCATTCGGGCGCATCCGACGACCCCCTCGGTCGACTCGTGCAGACGCCGTTGGAGCTGCGAGAGGTTCCCACGCCGGACCCCGTGACGGGAGCGCTCCGGCCCAGTGGCGTCCAGGATTTTCCCAACGGCGGCGGCTCGCGCGCGTTCCTCTTCACCTACGGCGAGCCGGGTAGGGCGATCCGTTGGTTCGTGTCGGACACGGGCAATCCCGCGACGTTCGACACTCCGGCCGTGGGACGGGAAGGGTGGTTCTCGGAGCTCGGGATCCCGATGGACAACCTGCGCATCGTGACCGAGGATGCGAGCACGCGCGAGCATCTGGAGGCCGCGCTGGCGGCCGAGGGCATCGACGGCGTGGCGCTGTGGATCGGCTACTGGCCGCCGCGCCACGTGGCCCAGGTCATCCCGATCCTCCGGCCCCGCGCGTTCATTCCCAACCACTGGCTCGGTCAGGTCTTCATCCTCGACGGACTCCCGCGTCCCCTCGAGAACCCGACCCTGTCGGAGGTCCTGGAGCGCGCCGGCGTGGAGCTCCTGGTGCAGCCCGAGTTCGGCGCGCGCTATCGCCTCGACGCGACCGGCGTTCGAGAGATCCCGAGCGACGACCTCAGGGCTCGTCTGGGGATCGGGCGTTAGGAGCGCGCGGCCACGCTGGCTGCTCCGGTCGGACGCGTGCACCTTGAGGAATGAGCCCGGAACCCCCACCCCGGAAGGCTCGCGAGGACGTCCTCCCTCCCTGGCTCGCCGCCACGCCGCGCGGCGGCACTACGGGTGAGCGCTGATGGACGTCCCGGTGCGCGCCCCACTCGTGCCGATCGGATACATGGCCAAGGCCGTCGTGGAGCGACCCCCGTGGCTGAAGGCCCCCGACGTCCTCGACGTGTGCAGTGTCTCGAACTGCATCTCCCCTCCGCCCGAGTCGTGGACGCAGCCGTCGACCGCAGGTCGACTCAACGCTTGGGGGCTGTTCGACGATCCGGACGCGGCGTGGAGCCTCGTGTCGTTTTCGGCGCCTCACACCTACGACCTGTTCGGCTACGAGCTCTTTCCGGCCCGTTACGTCGGCGGGAAGCCCGAGGGCCTTCGTGCCACCCCGTCCGGCGCGTTGCCGCCGCGGGCCGGGTTCGAGCCTCTGGGGTTCGATGTCGTGAGCCGGAGCCTCGGCGACTCGTTCGACTGCTCTCCATTGTCGTGCAATGGATGGGCCGACGAGGTCGGGGCGAACGAGCACTGTCTCGTCTCCGACCTCGAGGGCGCCCTCGGCTTGGCTGCCGTGGCCGAGTCCAGCGGCTGCGAGCCGGGCGACTATTACGTGGTCCGGGTCTGGCGACGCCGGCGGGAGCCCTGAGCGAGGGTGCGCCGGGACGCTGCCTCACGCCGCGCCAAGGAAGCTGCCGAGGGTGGCCGTCGTTCGGATGCGCTTGCCGGTCACGCCGTGCCCACGACAGATTCTCGCCCAGCGCGCACCGAATCGAGGGAACTCCCGTAACCTGGTGGCCAAGTGCCGGAAAACGACACCCAGCCGCGAAGGGCACGCCCCATAGTCGTGTCGACGGCGCGCGAGATCACAGTGGTGGTCGTGAGCATTCTCATCGCGCTGTCCCTCGACGCCTGGTGGAGCGCTCGCGCCCGTCGGGGCCTCCTGGTCGAGCAGCTTCAGGTCGTGATCGAGGAGATGGTGGCCAGCCGGGACGCCATCGGCACCTCCATCCGAGCGCACGAGACCCGAGCCCGGATGGCTCGTGACATCGAGCATCTGCTCGAGTCCGCCGATTCCACCGGAATGGTCGAGGTCTCGGATACGCTCGTGGGGGGCCTCCTGCCCCAGACCGGCATGGACGTGTCCACCGCCGCGCTCACCGCCTTCCTGGAGTCCGGGGGCCTCGTGCTGGTGCCCGGGTCGGACGTGCGACGGTCCTTGAGGGAGTGGTCGACGGAGATCGCGGAAGCTCTGGAGGAGGCGACCTTCCTACGTGATTCCCCCGCGGCCGACCTCGCAGCACACCTGCGCGCGAACTACGACGTGTCCCGGGCCGAGCAGAACGGGCGCCGGTGGCTGCTGGGGCGGGCCGGCCTCGCCGAGCCTCCCTCGCCGGACGAGTACGGCACGGTGGTACTGCAGGACGAGCCCCGGCTGAAGAACTACCTGGCCGCGCGAGAAAGCTACGAGCTGGCCATGGTGCGGACCCTGATCCCGCTGCATCTGGAGAGCTCCGAAGTCCTTGCGGCGCTGGCGCGCCTCAGGTAGGCGGCGGACGGCAAGCGGCCGACGAAACGCGGCGGGTCGACTACGGGCTGGAACGGTGGAGACCGAGCGTGAGGCTGATCGCAGAGCGTGATCCGGAGTCCATCAAGCGGTACGGGCACGTCAGGCGAGCTCGCTTCTGGAGCCGCGGGTGCGACGCCAGGCTGGAGGGGACTACGCGGCACTGCACCCGAGAACGGGGTCACAAGGGGCCGCACCTGGCCCACGGGATCTTCGGCAGGGTCCTTGCTGTGTGGGATGAGGTCCATGCGGTGCCGAGGCCCCACGCCAAGGTCCCCACGAGGGCCAGGCCCGCTCGGCGGGGGTCCGGACGCGGAGGGCCCATCGAAGCCTTGAAGGCCTTCGGAAGTCGTGTGGTCCGACGGCCTCACCAGTTCATGGAGGAGGCGTTCCTGCTCGTGCTCGTCCTCGCGATGGTGGGGTTCGTGATCGACTGGGCGCTGCGCATCCTGGGAGCGAGATGAACGATATCGAGCGCTTTCGTGCGGCTGAAGAGCGTCTCTGGGCGGAGACCGTCGGCGTTCGACCTTTCGAGCGCATGGTCCCGCTTCCGGGCCTCGATATACAGGTGCGCGTGCTCGAGAGCGGCGGCGGTCCACCGCTGCTCTTCGTGCACGGGGGCCCGAACGCGGCCTCGACATGGGCCCCGCTCGTCGCGCACCTTGCCGGCTTCCGGTGCATCCTGGTCGATCGACCGGGCTGCGGGCTCAGCGAGGCTCCGCGGAAGCGCGTCACGTCCGTGCGGGACTTCGCCTCCGGGCTCGTTGCGGCTCTTGTCGAGTCCCTCGACGTGACCCTCGAAGGCGTCGTGGCCAGCTCGTTCGGAAGCTACGCGGTCCTGGCACACGCCCTCACCGACCCGGATCACGGCATGCCCGCCGTGCATTTCGGGTGCCCCGCGCTGGTGCCGGGCTCGCGGTTGCCCATCGCGTTCCTGCTGCGATCGCTGCCCGGTCTCGGGCGGGTACTCCTGCACCTCGAAGAGCCCACGATGGCGACTGCGCTCGAGACCTTTCGTCGCATCGGGCATGGTGCCTCGATCGACTCTGGCCGGGTCCCAGAGGTGGGGATCGAATGGTACGCGACGCTGATGGCCTGCACGAGGACGCGGCAGAACGACTTCGCCCTGTTCGGCCGCGCTCGACCCCGTGACCGCGTGACCGCGGGCGATCTGAAGCGCATCGCCGCGAGGACGTCGTTCTTCTGGGGGACGAATGACGTGTTCGGCGGCAGAACTGTGGCGGAGAGCGTGACGCGCCTGATTCCGGATGCGCGTCTCGAGTTGATCGAGGGAGCCGGGCATCTGCCCTGGATCGATGCGCCGAGCAGGGCCGGAAGGCACGTCAGGGCCTTCCTCGGCGGGTGACTTGCGTCCCCGGATGCCCTGGCCACCTTGTGTCCAGGACGACCAACTCGGCAGGAGAGGTGAGCCATGGCCAAGTACGTCACGCTGTACAACTTCACCGACAAGGGAATCAGGGAGATCAAGGATTCGCCTGCGCGCTTGAAAGCCGGGATCGAGGCCGGCCGCGCCGCCGGCATGAAGGTCCTTGGCGCGTATTACCTGATGGGGCCCTACGATCTGGTGGTCGTGTCCGAGGCCGACGACGAGAAGGCGGCGACGGCCTTCGGCCTCGGGACCGTCTCCATGGGCAACGTCAAGAGCATCACGATGCGCGCCTGGGACGCGCAGGAGTTCGAGGAGATCGTGTCTATGATGCCGTAGGAAAGCCGCGGCGCCCCACCCTCATCATCTCGCCTCGGGGGCAACGCCTGCGGCGCCGTCGATGAGTGACGCAACGCGGATTCTGGTTGCGGGCGCCGCGGGATCTTTGGGCCGACACGTGCTCCGCGAGCTTCTCCACAGGCGCCACGGGGCGCGTGCCCTGGTGCACCGACGGGATCTCCCCTCGTGGGTCGACGATCGGGTCGAGATCTGTCGTGGGGATGCCCTCGATGCGTCGGTAGCCCGTCGCGTGTGCGACCGGTGTGACGTGGTGTTCTCGTGCCTCGGCGCCAGCGTCTCCCCGGGGATGAGGGCGGGTCGCCGCTCCTACGACCGAATCGACTGGCCGGCGAACCGCAACCTCATCGAGGCGGCCGAGCAGGCTGGCGTGAGGCGCTTCGTCTATGTCAGCGTGGCCGGCCACGATGAGCTGGGGCACCTGCGCTACGTGGGGGCGCACGAAGACGTGGTACGAAGGCTCGAGGAATCCGGCCTCGAGCATGCGGTCGTGCGACCTCCTGGGTTCTTTTCCGCGTTCAACGAGGTCTTCGACCTCGCGCGCAGGGGGTGGGCTCCGATCATCGGCGACGGAGCCGCGCGGACCAATCCGATTCACGACGCCGACCTGGCCGTGATCTGTGTGGACGCGATCGAAGGCCAGGATCGGGAGTTGCTCGCAGGCGGGCCGGAGATCCTCACCCGTCGGAGGATCGCCGAGCTCGCCCTCGAGGCCCTGGGTCGATCCCCCAGGGTGAGGCAGATCCCCCCGGCGGTCGTGAGAGCGCTCGGCAGGGCCATGCGACCCATGAACCCGAGGGTCGCGGACATCGTGGCGTTCTACGCGGCGGTGTCCGTCCGCGACCTCGTGGTACCCGCCAGGGGCGACAGAACCTTGTCCGAGCACTTCCGCGGGCTGGCCCGCTGAGGCGGCTGCACGGGAACAAAGAGGGCCCGTGACGGACTGGATGGATGACCGAAACGTCGTCTTCCGACTCCCACGACGGAGCGATCCACGCGTGAACGCTGCGACCACGACCGACGCGACACATTCCATCGGGTCCACCCCGATTGTGCAGCTGAGGCGCCTCGTGCCCCCGGACCACGCGCGCGTCCTGGTCAAGATGGAGAGCCAGAATCCGACGGGGAGCATGAAGGACCGCATGGCGCTGTCTGTGGTCGACGGAGCCATCGCCTCAGGCCGACTTCCGCCCGGCGGGAGGCTCGTCGAGTACACGGGGGGGAGCACGGGCACGTCCCTGGCATTCGTCTGCGCGGCTCGCGGCATTCCGATGACGGTCGTGACCTCGGACGCGTTCAGCAGAGAGAAGCGCGACCATATGCGTGCGCTGGGGGCCGAGGTGATCGAGATCCCGAGTGGCGACGGCAGGATCACAGCGGATCTCATCCGGAGCATGATGCGCCGGGCAGCCGAGGTGTGCGAAGCGCCGGGCACGTGCGCCGCCGACCAGTTCAACAACCTCGACGCACGGCGCGGCTACGCTTCCTTGGCCCAGGAGATCTGGGAGCAGTCGGGAGGGCGGGTCGACGCCTTCGTCCAGGCCGTGGGTACAGGCCATTGCCTCTCGGGGGTGGGCGCGGGTTTGCGCCGGCTGAATGGCCATGTCGAGCTCATCGCCGTGGAGCCGGCCGAGTCCCCCGTGCTTTCGGGCGGCGCCCCGGGCGCGCACCGCATCGAGGGCACCGGGGCCGGCTTCGTTCCCCCGCTCTGGGACCCGGCTCTGGCGAACGAGATCGTCACGGTGTCCACCGAGGACGCCGAGGCCATGAGCCGGCGGCTGGCCCGCGAGGAAGGCCTCTTCGCCGGCACCTCGTCGGGGGCCAACGTGATCGCTGCTCTACGGGTCGCCGAGCGCCTCGGCCCGGACGGCACGGTGGTGACGCTGATCTGCGACTCGGGTCTGAAGTACCTGACCACGGACCTCTACGCCACCTGAGGGCAAAGCCTTCCTACGACCCCAGGTACAGCTGCACGAAGAGGGCCGTGTCCATCAACGCATGGGCGAGGATCGGCACCCACAGGTTCCGCCCGACCCGCAGGTAGGCCACCCCAAGAGCGATGCCCATGAAGGACGTCTGAACGACGCCCATGAAGCCCCAGGCATAGTGCGCGAGGCCGAAGACGACGCCCGCTGGCACGACCGAGGTCCACCATCTGGGCGTCCCGCCCCCCAGCTCGGCCAGGCGCCGGATCAGGAACCCTCGATAGACGACCTCCTCCCCGAACGACGACACCAGGTAGGCGCCGCACAGGGCGAGGACGAGCATGGGCAGATCGCCCTCCAGATAGCCGTATCCGGACAGGTCCGCCTCCACCGGCACGCCGACTATGGCGGCGGCCACCACGGAGCCCCCGACGAAGGCGACCACGGCGAAGAGGAGGGTAAGCAGCGCGCCCCCGAGGAGCCTGGAGATGCCCGAGACGGATCGGTCGATCCGGATCAGTCCCAGCGACGCGCCGCGGTCGCCCCGGATCCGAAGGCCGATCCAGACGAGGCTCAGCATCAGGACGTTCGCCGCCCACGCGACGAGTTGGGTCGCCACCGGCCCCTGGACCGCCGGCTGAATGATGACCACGGCCGCCAGCGGAATCCCGAGGACGAGGACGAGCTCGATGGCGCGGGCGAGAGGGGATCGCGCCACGAGCGCGCGGAGGTCAGGCCTCGTCACCCAGGCCTCCGCCGCCACGGCAGCTCCACCACATGACCCCGCCAGCCGTCGTCCGTCTCGATGGCGACCACGACCCCGGGTCCGGTCCCGTCCAGCTGGGCCACGACCTCGCCCCTCTCGGACCAGACCGCGCTCCTGCCCCCCGAGTCGAGCTCCCCGGACGCGTCGCCGTAGTTCGAGAAGACGACGGCCATCCCGTGGCGCATCGCGTATTCACGGAGCCGCGCGGTCTTCCGGTCGAGCTCCGCGGGTGTGATGAACGAGCTCACGAGGTAGGTCCGGCCGCCACCCTGGGCGGCTTCTTCCGGATGTGTGGCATGGTTGGCGTCTGCGCAGATGGCTACTGCCCCGGCGTGGCCGTCGAACCGCACCATCGGGCTTCGGTCGCCGGGCTGGATGACCTTTTCCTCCCCCTCGCCCGGGTGGCGCTTGGTGTACAGTCGCTGTGATCCGCCCGCCGACAGGACGAACGCCCCGATGTGGAGGGAAGACCCCAGTCGAACCGGCGCCCCGACCACGAGGGTCACACCGTGTGCGGACGCGCAGCGGCGGAGCGGCGCGAGTCGAGGGTCCGATTCGGTGAACGCGAGCTCCGGGACCAGGTCCAGCTCGTACCCCGTCAGCGACAGCTCCGGAAAGACGAGCACGCGGGCACCCTCTGCGGCGGCCAGCCGGACGAGGCGCTCATGATGCGCGACGTTGGCGGAGACGTCCCCGCGGGACGGGATCGTCTGCGCGGCAGCGAGGGCGCGAGCACGTCTCATGCGGACAAGCTATTATCGCAGTGGGCCGCCGGCGATCCGGGTCCCTGGTCGCCGGCGCGATTTCCTTGGCGTCCGCGCGCCACCGACACCAGATTGCGAGGCATGCCGGTCTCCCCCCCAAAGGAGGCGCCATGAAGCTGATCGACATCCTGGGACTCAAAGGCAGCGACGTCGTCACGATCCCGGAGGAACGCTCGGTTCTCGAGGCAGCCCGGTCCCTGGTTCAGCACAATATCGGGGCCCTGGTGGTGACCGATGGAGACCGTCCGAAGGGCATCATCACGGAGCGCGACATCCTGAGACTGACGGCGAGCGATCCCGAGGGGGTGGCCGATCACCCGGTCGGTCGGATCATGACACGCGACCTGGTCACGGCCGGTCCGGAGGACGACCTCCGAGAGGCGATGGGCGTCATGACCCGCAAACGGATTCGCCACCTGCCCGTGATCAGGGGCCCGCGGCTGGTAGGCATCGTCTCGATCGGGGACCTCATCAACGCCTGTCTCAGCGTCGCGGAGGACGAGAACCTGCACATGCGCCAATACATCCAGGGGGCCGGGTAGCACACGCGCGCAAGAGCGGGGCCGACGGGCGGATCGAAGCGTTCTACGACCGCTGGCCGGAGGAAGAGCGTCTCGGTCGCGGGGCATTCCAGCTGGAGGCGCAGCACACCCGCGCCCTGATCACGCGGTTCGCACCCGCGCCGCCGGGCGTCGTGCTGGACGTCGGAGGTGCGGCGGGTGCCTATGCGTTCTGGCTCGCGGATTCCGGATACCGTGTGCACCTGCTGGATCTGGTCCCGCGCCTGGTGGCCGTGGCCAACGCCCACGGCGGCGCCTCGGGGCATGCCTTGGGTTCGGCGACGGTCGGGGACGCGCGGGCGCTCCCCTTCCCGAGTGAGTCGGCCGACGTGGTGCTCCTGCTCGGTCCGCTCTACCATCTGCAGGACGCCTCCGACCGCCGGCAGGCCCTGGGTGAAGCTGCCCGCGTGCTCCGTGACGGCGGAGTGTTGTTCGCTGCATGCATCACACGTTGGGCTTCGCTCCTGGATGGAATGACGCACGGCTACCTGTCGGATCCGACGTTCGCGGAGCTGGTCGAAGAAGACCTTCGCTCGGGGAGACACGACAACCCGACCATGCACCCCGCTTATTTCACGACCGCGTACTTCCATCGCCCTGAGGAGTTCGAGGCCGAGTTGCTGGCGACGGGCCTCGATCCCGTCGGGGTGTTCGGCTTGGAGGGTCCGGCCGGGCTGCTCCCGGACTTCGAGGAGCGGTGGTCCGACTCCCGGCGACGCGCGGAGCTCATTCGCGTGGCCCGAGAGCTCGAATCGGAGCCGTCGACGCTGGGGGTCAGCGCGCACCTCCTGGGGGTGTGTAAGAAGCGGGCGCCGGAGATCGACCTTGAGTGAGCGTCGCTCGCCGGGCATCCAGTGGCGAAGGCTCCTGGTCGAGAGTCTGGCGGTCGTGCTGTCGATCCTCCTCGCGTTCGCGATCGACGCTTGGTGGGACGGATACAAGGAGCGGCAGCGCGAGCGTGACCTCCTGGCTGGACTGCTGGACGACTTCGACGCGAGCCGTCCGGGCCTCGAGGCGCGAGTGGGCCTCGCGCGGCGGATGGCCGACGGCACCCGGCTCCTGATCGAGCTCGTGGACCGTCGCGAGGGCACGGAAGTAACGGTGCCCGATTCGCTCGTCCTGGCCGTCCTCGGTGGACCGACCTACGAGCCCGACACGAACACGCTCGATGCGGCCGTGGGCTCCGGTGAGGTCGACCTGATCTCGAGCAAGGAGCTCCGCGCCGAGCTCGCCAGGTGGCGGCGCACGTTGACCGACACGGGCGAGGACGAGCGGGAGGTGAGGCGGATCACCAACGAACAGCTGGTCCCCATCCTGGCCCGCTCTCTGAGCCTCAGGACATATATGGACCGGGTGCTGCCCTGGTCGGGGGGCGACCCCTATGGGGCCGGGCGCCTGATCGGTGGCGGCGGCGACGCGCCCCACGCCGAGAGGGCCACGCTCCGCACGTCGACGGAGCTGGTGGGCGCGCTGGCCATCCGCAGGTTCTACGTGGAGTTCGCCGCGGCGGACCTGGAGGATCTGCTTGCTTCGCTGGACCGGTCGGTCTCGTTGCTGGAGGGGGAGCTGGGACGGTAGCCGGGCCGGGGCGCGAGCCTACCCAGCCCGAACTGGGGGATCCCATGAAGAGCTTCGTGCGTTGGACCCTGCGGATCGCGGGGGTCGTGCTGTCGATGATGGCGCTCGCTGCCGGTGTGCTGTATGTCCGCGGCGGTTCGCGGGTGGGGAGGACCTACGATCCTCCCGTGCCGTCGGTCGCGGTACCCGGCGACTCCGCCACCGTCGCGCGGGGCCGACACCTCGCCGAGGCGGTCACCCTGTGCCAGGCGTGCCACGGGGAGGATCTCGGAGGAGGTGTGATCTTCGATCAGCCGCTGATCGCCAGCGTCTATGCATCGAACCTCACGACAGGACGGGGTGGCGTGGGCGGTTCGTACCTGGACAAGGACTTCGCTCGTGCGATCCGACATGGGGTCGGTCGTGACGGGCGCGGGCTCCTGATCATGCACTCCGATGCCTACCAGCACCTGGGCGAGCGCGACCTCGGCGCCCTCATCGCGTACGTGAAGTCGGTACCGCCGGTCGACCGAGAGCACCCCACGACCCGCGCCGGCGCCCTGGGACGGGTGATGGTCGCGCTCGGCCTCTTCGACAGCGGGACGATGCCGCTGATCGCCGCCGAGGTGGTCGACCATGAGGCTCCGCTTCCGCGGGTCCCCGAGCCCGGAGTAACGGCCGAATACGGGGGGTATCTCGTTTCGATCGCGGCATGTCACATGTGCCACGGAAACGATCTGACCGGTGGCCCGCCGATCGAGGAGGGAGCTCCTCCCGGCCCCAGTCTCGTGCCCTACGGACTTCCCGACGGCTGGACAGACACGCAGTTCATCGAGACCGTGCGCGCCGGCGTGAATCCGGGCGGGCGCGCCCTCGACGGAGAGGTCATGCCGTGGAAGGTGTACGGCCGCATGACCGACGAAGAGCTGAGGGCCGTTCGCCTCTACGTGGCGTCGGTCGTCGGTGGCAGCGTCTAGCATGGACGACGCGTTCCAGAACGTCTACGAGGACGAGCGTAGGGCCCTGTCCTACGCGGGGCTTGAGTTTCCGGGCACCTACTGGCTGGCCTTCCGGGATCTGCCGGAGATCCTGCGCCGCCACGGGCGCGTTGGAAGCGCCCTCGACTTCGGCTGCGGCGCGGGACGTTCCACGCGCTTCCTGGGCTCCCTGGGGTTCCGGGTGCTGGGCGTCGACATCTCCCGGGCGATGCTGGCCAGGGCGCAGGAGCGGGATCCCCAGGGCGAATACCTGCTCGTAGCCGACGGGGACCTGAGCCCTCTGAAGGACCGACGCTTCGATCTGGTGTTCTCGGCGTTCACGTTCGACAACATCCCCGACCACGAGCGGAGGGTGCGGCTGTTCGGCGCGCTCGGAGACTTGTTGGCCGCCGAGGGACGCATGGTGAACCTCGTGTCGGCGCCGGAGATCTACGTGCACGAGTGGCTCTCGTTCTCGACCCGCGACTTCCCGGAGAACCGCGCTGCCGGCCCGGGAGACCGGGTGAGGATCGTAATGCTCGACGTCGAGGACCGTCGTCCGGTCGAGGATGTGCTCTGGACCGATGCCGACTACGACGCCACGTTCACCACCGCGGGGCTCACGCTCCTCGAGACCCACCGGCCCCTCGGTCTGGAGTCGGATCCCTTCTCGTGGGTTTCCGAGCGCCGCGTTTCCCCGTGGATCGTCCACGTTCTCGGTAGGGGCGCCCACGGGGGATGAAACGAAGGCAACGGACACCTGGAGGGAACATGCTCGGGCGTTGTTCTGGTACGGTCATCGTCGTGGGCCTCGTCGTGCCCGCGGTATCGTCGGCGCAGATGACCGGAACCGGCGTCGAGTTGTCGGAGCTCAGCTGGGTGCAGGCCGAGGCGGTTCTGACCGCGGAGACGGTCATCGTCATCCCGCTCGGCGCCGCGTCCAAAGAGCACGGGCCGCATCTGCGCCTGGACAACGACTTCCGTATGGCGGAATACCTGCGGCATCGGGTGCTCGCGGCGGCCGACGTCGTCATGGCTCCGACGATACCCTACCACTACTATCCCGCGTTTCTGGAGTACCCCGGCTCGACGCACCTCACGCTCGAGACCGCGCGTGACGTGGTGGTCGACATCGTCCGCAGCCTGGCGGGCTACGGGCCGCGCCGGTTCTATGTGCTCAACACCGGGGTATCGACGATCCGCCCCCTCGAGGCGGCGGCGGCGGTTCTCGCCGAAAACGGGGTGCTCCTTCGCTTCACGAACATTCTCGAAGTCGCGGGCGAAGCCGAAGAGAAGGTGACGGAGCAGGTTCGAGGGACGCACGCGGACGAGATCGAGACGTCCATGATGCTCTACATCGCCCCGGACCGCGTCGACATGTCCCTGGCGGTCCGCGAGGACAATCCCAGGGGGCAGGGGGGTCTGACCCGCGATCCGAGTGGAGCCGGGACCTACTCACGATCGGGAGTCTGGGGTGACCCCACGTTGGCCAGCAGGGAGAAGGGGCGCGTCGTGGTCGAGGCGACCGTGAACGGGATCCTCCGTGACATCGAGAGCCTGCGCGAGGCCGACCTGCCGGGCGGCCCGGCACCGGAGCGCTGAGGCGCCGTGCGGGTCGGGGCGCTGTACGACATCCATGGGAATCTGCCGGCGCTGGAGGCGGTCCTGGCCGACCCTCGGTTCGCCGGCGTGGACACGGTGGTCGTGGGTGGGGACGTGCTGCCGGGACCGATGCCCGGAGAGGTGCTCGACCGCCTGAGCCAGCTACCCGTTCCGGTGCGTTACCTCTTCGGCAACGGTGAGCGTGACCTGCTCCGGTCCGTGGAGGGAGGAAGCCTCGACCACCTGCCCGAGGGGGTCCGTCCCGTCTTGCGATGGTGTGCCGAGCAGCTCACGCCGGATCGGAGACGAGAGATCGCGGACTGGACCGCGACCGTGACGCTCGACGTCGCCGGGTTGGGCGAGGCGCTCTTCTGCCATGGGACGCCTCGCAGCGACAACGAGATCTTCACGCGCCTCACCCCAGAGGCGCGTCTGGTAGAAGCGTTCGCGGACGTGAGCGCCGACCTGGTCGTATGTGGGCACACCCACATGCAGTTCGACCGAACCGTCGGCCGGATCCGCGTCGTGAACGCCGGGAGCGTCGGGATGCCGTTCGGCGGGCCGGGTGCCTATTGGCTCCTCCTCGACGGCGGCGTCGATCTGCGGCGGACCGAGTACGACACCGCGGCAGCTGCCGCCCGCATCCGTGCCACGGCCTATCCGCAGGCGGACGGCTTCGCAGAGGGCAACGTTCTCCATCCGCCGGCCGAGCAACGCGTGCTCGAAACGCTCGAGCGCGCCGCCATCGGTGGCTAGCACCGGGAGTCGCGAGGCGCCTCGAGCCGCGACGCAGGACGACATAGAGATGCCGGAGGCGCTTCCATGACTCCCGACCATGCGGGCGGAGCGGTCCCATCGGCGGACACGGCCCTCCGGGCGGTCCGGAGCGCGCGCACGCTCCCGGGGTTGTTGAGCGCGCGCGCGCAGGCCACTCCGGACGCCGAGGCGCTCCGGTTCGAAGGCCGGAGCGTGACCTACTCCGAGCTGGAGGCGGCGTCGCGTGCGATGGCGCAGCAGCTCCGGCAGCACGCCGTCGGCCCGGGCGACCGGGTCGCCGTTCTCGCACAGAACGGCCTCGACGCCCCGATCGCGTGGTTCGCCATCCTCGCGGCCCGGGCGGTCGCGGTGCCCGTGAACGTCACCTACGGCGCCCGGGACCTGGGCTACGTTCTCGGCCATTCGGGGTGCTCGGTCGTCCTCTCGGGGCCCGGACAGAGCGCTCTGGTGGACGCGACCCGCTCGTCGGCCCCCGGCGTCCGCCTCGCGCTCACCCTGGCCGACGGGGCGCTCCAGTCCGAGGTCACGGAGGTAAGCGGATCGCTTCTGTCGGAGGTGGAGGCCGATCCGGACGATCCAGTCACGATCCAGTACACGTCGGGCACGACCGGCTTCCCGAAGGGATGCGTTCTCCACCACGGCTACTGGCTGCGCCTGGCGCGGACCGTCCAGGGACTCGCTGGCCTGGGTCCGGACGACGTGCTCCTGACCGCTCAGCCACAATCGTACATGGACCCGACCTGGAACCTGGTGCTGGGCCTGTTGGTGGGGGCCCCGCTGGTCGTTCTCCCCCGCTTCTCGGCCTCGAGGTTCTGGTCCGAGGCGGCGGCGTGCGGCGCGACCTTCTTCTACTGCATCGGTACCATGCCTCTCTACCTGCTCAAGCAGACCGCCCACCCCGGCCTGGACAGGGAGCATCGGGTTCGCCTCGTGTACTGCTCCGGCATCCCGCCGTCGTACCACCGGGAGATGGAGCGTCGCTGGGGGTGCCCTTGGCGAGAGACATACGGCAGCACCGAGCTGGGGATCGTGCTTGCGGCTACGCCGGACGACGACGCCTCCGTGGGCTCGGGCAGCATGGGGCAGCCGGTCGAGGGCCGTGAGGTCTCGATCGCGCGCGAAGGCGGCCGACGGAACCAGCCGGACACGGGGGAGCTCCTCGTCCGGGGCCCGGACACCATGCTTCGCTATCACGATGACCCGGAGGCGACCCGGGCCTGGAGCGTCGACGGTTGGGCGCACACCGGTGACGTGGTACGCGTCACCGAGCGCGGTTTCTCCCTGGTCGGGCGTACCAAGGACATGATCCGAAGGGGAGGCGAGAACATATCGGCGGCCGAGGTCGAAGCGGTTCTCGTGGAGCATCCCGCGGTGCGGGCCGTGGCGTGCATTCCCGTCGACGACGACCTCCTCGGGGAAGAAGTGAAGGCGTACGTGCAGCCCTGCGTCGGGGCCTCGACGTCTGAGGCCGACCTCCATGCCTTCGTGGCCGAGCGACTCGCGCCGTTCAAGGTCCCTCGTTACATCGAGCTGGTCGACGCGCTCCCGCTGACCCAATCGGAGAAGGTCGCGAAGGCTGTTCTCAGGGCCTCCCGAGAGGACCATGTCGCGGGGGCGTGGGACGCCGCCAAGGGGGCGAGATGATCCGGTCCGTCCCCCGGGTGCCCCCGCGTCGAACATCGATCATGGGAGAGGAATCGACCGGAGCTTCGCGATGAGCCTACCGAGCGTGGAGACCATCCGACGGCGTCTCGGATCCGTCCCGTTGGTGTCCGAGTGGGTCCTGGTCCGTCAGGAGGACATGGACGGGTTCGCCCGGGTCACGCACGACCACGATTGGATGCACACGGACCCCGCCCGAGCCCGTGCCGAGGGATTCGGCGGCACGATCGCCTTCGGCTTCTGGACGCTCTCACTTCTCTCGCGCTTCTTTCGGGATGCGCTCGGAACCGAGGTTCCGGCGGGCGCGAGCTACGGGCTCAACTACGGCCTGGACCGTGTCCGCTTGCTCGTGCCGGTACCCGTCGGGAGCAGGATCCGCGGTCACTTCACCGTGACCGACGTCCGGGAGAAGCAGCCGAGACGGTTCCTCGTGTCCCTGCACAGCGAGGTGGAGGCCGAGGGGCTCGACCGTCCGGCGATGGTCGCGGATTGGCTGATCCTCTTGGTCTTTTGAGGCCTTAGCGCCTACAGGATTTGGCGGCGCTCAGTCAGAGCCCTCGACCACGATCGGGCGGCTCGCCACGACCGATTCGCGGCCCTGGAGATCGACCCTGAGGTGCAGCGTGTAATCTCCGGGATCCAGCTCGGGCAGCTCGAGGACGACGGCGCGGAAGGCGGACTGGACCGATTCGTCGCCGGGGTCGCCGAACGTGACCTCGACCGGTCGGTCGGGCTCGAGCACCCCCAGGAAGTCGCCCACACGCGCCAGGAAGCCGGGACGCCCACGCGTGAATCCGAGCGTCACACGGGTCGGCTCGCGCACACGGAGCCCGTAGAGCTCCCAGACCACGGTGAAGCGCTCTCCCCGGCGGATCCGAACGCCCGGTCGCACGTCGGGGATCGCTTCCTCCAGGGTGGCCGGCAGGGACGCACCTTCGCGAAGGATCAGGAGGTCCGAAACCGCCACCAGTCCCGCGAGGAGGGGGACCTGCTTCACGCCCTGGCGGGCGCGCCACGCGCGCTTGCCTTCCGGGTCGAAGACCTCGAGGCTGCTGACGTAGCGGCCGGGGGCCGCTCGGAGCGTGAAGACCCCTGCGGGCTCGGTACCGTCGACCTGGGCGACCTCCCCCGTGTCCTCCGGAACCAGGAAGAGCGCGGCCTGGACCGGGCCGCGCACGTCGACGGCGCTCGGCCCCGGAGCCGAAGTCTCGGCGCTCGAGACGCCGACCGAAGGTCGATACGCCCCGACCACCAGCATGTCGTCGTCACGGCGGAAACGTCCGACCTGCGTCTCCAGGGAGGTGAAGTCCGGCGCGTACGGGGGCGCGTACCACGTGCGTGCCGCCCGAGGCGCGGTGATCCAGCTCTCAGGAGGGATGTCCGAGGGCGACTCGATGAAGTCCGGCGGGAAGAGATATCCGCGGCTCTTCGGATCATGGTGGCCCAGAACCCTGCGCGTGTCCTGAAGGCTGAAGCCTCCCCGCCGGCCCATGGTCGAGGCGGGATCGTGGGTGCGGCTCCAGCCGACGATGCGACCGTAGCGAATGAGCGTCTCCTCCACGTCGTCGTCCCACTCCATCCCCTGCGGGCTCTCGGCGCGCTCGCCGTTCTTCGCCTCGACCCTGCGGGCGAAGTGGTCGGTCAACCGGTCGTTCCCGTTCACCAGGAAGAGCGGGTCGGACAGCCGCCAGAAGAGCTCCCAGCGTCGGGCCCGCTCCGAGGGCTCGAGGCGACCGAAATCGCGCTCCTGGTCCCGGGAGAAGATGTAGCGCGGCGTCACCCACCGCTCCAGCTCGTCCGGGGGCATCTCCGCGAGCGCCTGACGGAACGCCGACTCGGCACCGACGAAGTCCCCCCGGACGTGGAGGACGTACCCCGCGAGCGCCAAGCACCACCAGGTCTGGGTGAGCCCACAGCCGCGGGCCACCCGCTCCGCATCCCCCAGGCTTCCGTTCTCCACCAGATAGTGGACGAGCTGACCCATCACCCACGGATCGCCCACTCGCTCGGCCGCGCTCGCCAGCACGCCGATGAGCTCTCGGCGCGCCACACCCGTTTCGGGGCGTTCCGGCGGAAAGCGCGCCTCGTCTTCGCCGCCGTACCAGATGCAGATCCGGCCGATCCGTTGATCGCAGCTTCCGCCGGAGCGCTCGCGCTCGACCGGGATGCGGCTCTGACGGAAGCGCTCGAAATCGCTCTGGCGCTTGCGCGCCTGGTCGACGATCCGTGACGAGTCCGCTCGGGAGATGGACTGGGCCCGAGCCGCTGCTGGTGCCAGCAGAAGGAGAAGGGCCATGACGGTCCGGCCGTTTCGGTATCGCACGGAATCCCTCTCGTGGTCGACGGGTTGCGCGAAGACTTCCCTACACCGGCTCGGTGCGAGGTGGTCCCGCGACACCCCGGCTTGCGCTGCGCGTCGCCTGCCGACAGCCTGAGCGCGCGCCCCGCGCCGGCGGGGTGCCACCCAGACCCCGGGCGGGAGGCTTTGCCGTGACGGAGCTGGCGACGTTCGAGGTGGTCGACCCTGCGGGGCCCGAGGCCCGCTGGTGCCTGGAGCGCTACTTCGAGGAGCTCGGCAGCCGCTTCGAGGCCGGATTCGACCCGGCACGCAGCATCGTCGTGGACCATTCCGAGCTGGTCCCCCCGCGAGGGGTCTTCCTCGTCATGCGCACGGGCACTCGTGCCGTCGGGTGCGGTGCCGTGAAGAAGACGAGCCCCGAGGTCGGGTACGTGAAACGCATGTGGGTCGA
>QJYK01000071.1 GCA_003248075.1 Gemmatimonadota bacterium
CCAGAGCGCCGGCTTCTCGAAGGGCATGTCGTCGTGGTACAGGCCGCCGGAGTACCAATCCGAATCGTCGGGTGTCCGCTTGATCATGTCCTCGAAGATCCCCTTCGGACCCTGGACGTTCTTCATGATGTCCACGAGGGGCAGGTGGCGGAGGGCCTCAGCCCAGTCCACCGACGGCATCTCCGGGGCGAGGTCGAAATAGCGGGAGAGCCGCGCCCGATCCTCCTGGGAGAGGTCGGGCGGGAACGTGGGGCGTTGGTTGTTCTGGTTCCCGTACAGCCACGCGAAGAAGAGCATCTGCTCGGCGCCGCCCCGGTACCAGTTGCCTTGCTCGTACCAGTCGCCGATGCGGCCCACCCCGGCCCCGAATCCCTGCGCCACCAGCGTCGTGTGCGCCGGGTGGTCGAGGGAAGCGACGCCCATCTGCCACTCCGCCGTCGAGGAGCACCCCGTCGTCACCGCCTTCCCGTTGAACCAGGGCTGCTCGGACATCCACTGGAAGGCGTCGTACCCGTCGGTGAGCGGTGGTCCGAGGATGTCCCACTCACCCTCGGAGAAGAATCGACCCCGCTCGTTCATGACCATATAGGCGTAGCCGCGGCGCACCGCGTCCCAGGCGGCGCGGTACGTCCGGTCGCTGAACTCGCCGTCGCGCCACGAGTTGAAGTTGTAGGGCGTGCGGGAGAAGATCACCGGCACCGGCTCGTCGGTCTTCGGACGATAGACGTCGGCAGCCATGCGCACGCCGTCCCGCATCGGCACCATGATCTTCTGGAGGATGACCGCGTTGGCCTCGAGGAGGCTCTTCACGTCCTCCTGTGCGCCGAGCCGCGGGGGTAGCGCGAAAAGGCCGACGGCGACGAAGACCGCGAGGCGGGTGAGCCGGTGCATGTTCCCTCCGTGGAGCGGCCAGCGGCCGCGTGTGGCCATGGGAGGGAATGGCGTCCGTCCGGGGCGGCGCACGGGAGGGGACCGCCCGTTCCGGAATGCTACCAGAGCCGGGCCGCAAGGGCCAGGCTGGCGCCGCTGGCGACCTCGCGATCGTCCTCAGCTCACCGGTCGCCGCTCCGTGGCTGCCTGGAGGATGGGGTTCAGCAGCAGCTTGTAGGTGCCCCGCGACTGCCCACGGAAGTTGGGCGAGAAGCCGACGAGCACCACCTGTCCCCTCCCCAGCGGGACACGCACGCCGGCCGCCTTCCCGGCGAGGTACCGGGCGCCGCCCAGGTCCCAGCCGCTCACCAGATAGTCCTCCGACGGATAGCTCGCGAAGACGTCCACCGCGGCCGCGCCGGGGCCGGGGGTCACCTCGAGCGTCTGGCTGCCGGCGAACATCGCGGTGCCCTGCTCGGGCATCCCCCATCCCAGCGGATCGTCCGTGTCGACGTCGACCCGGATCAGGGAGCCCGGGATGAAGAAGTCCTGATCGTCCAACCCCCTCGTCACGTTGCGCACGGGTACCCCGAGGTGGTCGATGGCGTAGTCGACCGCGTCGTCGAAGGCGACCAGCCACCCACCGGCGTCGACGAAACGGCGCAGGGCGGCGGTCCCCTCCGCGCCGAGCCCGCCCACGAACTCGGGCGGGACCCGGCCCTCCCGATGCCCGTCGAAGACGCCGTTGCTCGACTGGGCCGGCACGATGATGACGTCGAAGCGACCGAGGTCGCCTACCTTCACGTCCTCGTTGGTGAGCTCTTCCCAACCGATGCCGTACCCGTCCAGAAGCCAGCGCGTCCACCCCTCGGGCATCGCGGCGACCCAGCTCTTGTAGATGCCCACGCGCGGTGCGTGCATCCTGTCCGTCTCGACCGGCGGTGCCGCGTCCACCGCGGTGACGCGCACGCCGAGCTCACGGGCCGCCGCGTCCACGTCGGGGCGCCCGGCTCCGGTGATCACGAACGTCCCCGCCGGCCACGACGTACCGCCGGCCTGGAACACTGCGCTTGCCCGCGACGCCGAAGCGCCGTCGCCCAGGAGCCGAATCACCGCGGCGACGCTCGCGTTCGCGTCCGGCGCGAGCAGGAACGTCTCCCCGGACCCGGCGACGCCACCCGGTGCCGGGCCGAGCGCCTCGATCGGCGGCCCGGGGATCGGGAAGGGCTCCATGACCCGGTCGACCGTGGCGCCCATCTGGAAGCGGAGCTCGTACCCGGTCATGTCGTAGGGCGGCTCGGGCGGACCGCCGGGATAGAGCCGCCGATCCGGATACGTCTTCGGCTCCATCATGTCGACCACGTAGGGCCGGAACGCCTGCGGGCCGATCACGTAGCTCCCGGCCGGATAGCGCCGGCCGCCCGCCGTGAACGGCGCCTCCGCGCGGTGGATCTCGACGCCCGCGATGCGCAGCGTCTCCAGGAACTCCAGCGTGGTCGGGGCGTCGTGCTGCGACTCGAGGTCGATCACATAGGCGAACGGTCCGCCCTCGGCGGCCTGCCCTCGCGCGATCTGCCGCTTCCCCATCCAGTAGATGTTGAACAGGTAGTCCTCCTTGATTCGCGAGGCGAGATCCGCCACCGCGAGTGACGCGGTCGTCATGTAGTCCATGGCGTCACGCAGGTGCCAGCACCCGCCCAGCCACGGGTTCGTGTACGTGGTCGACGGTGTCTTGGCCGGCAGGTTGCCCGCACGTTCGCCGAACGTGTCCGGAATGCGCTCGGCCTCGTAGCACCCCGGCGTGGCGTAGCTGTACAGCGCGGTCTCGGTGAGAAAGCCGAGCATGTTGTGGAAGTCGGGGGCGCCGCGCATCGAGCCGTTCCACCACATGTCGTACACGATGCCGCTCGACTGGCCGGGCTTCCCTTCGAGGTCGAACCGCTTCCGCATCGCCTCGCCGATCTGGTTGATGCTCGACACCACCAGCGGGTCGAGGTTGGGGTTCACCGGGTTCTCGAAGGGCGGCGTCCAGATGCGCCCGGGAAAGGGCCCGCTCTGGTGGTGGTTGTAGACGATCTGCGGATACCAGACGTGGTAGAGCTGGCGCGCCACCGCCTGCGTCTCGACCTGAGTGTACGTGGTCCAGTCGCGGTTGTTGTCGTGGCCGATGTAGGGGTGGTAGAGCTCTGGCACGGGGGATGTCTCGAATGCGGTTCCGACGTTGCGCCGGTACCAGTTGGCGACGATGTCGAGCCCGTCCGGGTTCATGTTCGCCATCACGAGTACGATCGTGTTCTCGCGGATACGCCGCGTCTCTTCGCTCTCATCCGTCGCGAAATGCCAGGCGAGCTCGGGCATGAGCTGGCCGTGCGCGACCTCGGTGGCGTGCAGGCCACCGTCGAACCAGACGATCGCCTTGCCCTCTTTCGCGAGCGCGCGCGCCTGGTCGTCGGTGAGTCCCTCGGCGCGCGCGAGCCGACGCGCGGTGTCCCGGTGGCGCTCGCGGTCGCGGATGTTCTGCTCGCTCGAGATCACGGCGAGCAGCATCGGCTTGCCCAACGTGCTCTCCCCGATCTGCTCGAGCACCACGCGCGGTGACGCCTCCGCGAGCGCGCGGAAGTACGCCGTCACCTGTCCGTAGTCGGCGAGCTTGTAGTCGGTTCCGGGAGCGAAGCCGATCACGTCCGCCGGTGCGGGGACCTGGGCGGTGAGGCTTGCGGCGGCGACGAGGAGGGCGAGCGCGGTAACGAGTGGCAGTCGACGCATGGGCGCCTCGGGTGGTCACGGATTGTGAGACGGCGCCCCGAGGGTAGGGGCGCCGGCAAGCCCAGTGCAAGGCGCCCTGGGCGCCCCGGTCATCAGTTCGGCACCCGCGTCCTCAGCTCCTCGGCAAAGTTGTTGACCAGCACCACCACAGGCGTGACCACGCCCTCCGTGGCCACAACGCGGGCGACGACGAAGCGGCGATCGTCCGGCGCGACGTCGTACATCACCCCCGAGAGATCGGCCCAGGCCCAGTCGGGATCGGCGTCGAAGAGCTTCCGCGGCGGGCCCGGACGAAACGCGGGTGACGTCAGGACGGCGGCGACCATCATCTCGTTCGCGGGACCCTGGAAGAAGAGCTCGCGACCGTTATGCGCCCAGCGCGGGTTGCGGCCGCCGTCGACCGAGACCTGCCAGCGCCCCGCGCCGACGTTCGGAAACGGACGCACGAACACCTCGTGGCGGCCTGTCTCGCTCGTCTGATACGCGATGTAGCGTCCGTCGGGGGCGACGGTTGGGTAGATCTCGTCGTAGTCCGGATCGGCCAAGAGCGGGGTTGCGACGGAGTCGACACCGGGTCGAATGGCATAGACGTCGCGGACCGCCTCCCGGCCCCTCGGTCCCACGGTCCGCACCACCAGCCACGTCCCGTCCGGGCTCCACTCCGCGGTCGCGATGTCGCGCTCGAAGTCGAAGACGAGGGCGGCCTCGCCGGTGCGGTCCCAGGGCTGCCACCAGACGTCGAGCCCGCCGCCCCGGGACGAGAGGAAGGTGACCCGGCGGCCGCCGGGCGCCCAGAAGGGCATTCTCTCCTCCGCCGCGCCGAAGGTGAGCCGGGAGCGTGGGCCTGCGTCGAGCTGCTTGATCCAGATGTCGTTGCCGTCCTCGGTCCGCTCGCGCAGCGCCAGCAGCGCGCCGTCGGGTGAGATCCTCCAACTCGTGTCCGGACCCCCCCGGACGAACGTCCAGCCCGGGTCGATCGGGGTGGCCTCGCCCTCGCGTGTGACCCAGACGAGCTCGAGGACCTGCTCGAGGTTGCCCGCCGAAGTACCTCGTCTGCTGTAGAAGAGCTTCCCGTCGTCGGAGAGTGACCAGTAGGCCGCGTCTTCCATGATCTGCATCGGCGTCCCGACGGCCTCCATCGTCCCCGGGTCGAAGCGCACCGCCATCATCACCAGGTCCTCGGTGCCGAACACGAGGTAGCCCGAGGGCAGATACCGGGGTCCCCGACCTTCCACGATCGCCTTCGACGCTCCGGTCGCGAGGTCGAGCCCGCGGATCTCCGTCGCACGGCCGGCTCGACCCACCATGAGGAGCGCCCGCTCCCCCCCGGGGAGGACGTCGTACACGATGTGGGCGCCCTCATCCTCGGCGCGGCGCGAAACGTACTCCACCGGCCCGCCCGCCGACGGGACCCGCACGGCACCTGAATCCGTGGTCGCATACACGTAGCCGTCGGGTCCCCACTCGGGGAGGGCTCCGGCAACGAGCGTTCGCACGGCACCTCCGGCGAACGGGAGCACCCTGATCTGGCCCTCCTGCTGGAACGCGAGCTCGCGGCCGTCGGGCGAGACGGCCGGATCCAGAGCTCCTTCGGTGCCAGGGATGGGCGTCGCCCGCAGGTCGTCCCAGCGCCGCACCATCAGGATCTGGCCGTCGCCGGGATCGTGCCGGTACACGAGCATGGTCCCGTCGGGCGAGAGGTCGTATCCCGAGCTGCTCCGGAACGTGGGCACCTGGTCGGCGAGGAATGGGTCACCGAAGCGCTCGACCTGGCGGGCCGGCTCCGGCCGTCTCGGCGCCAGCGCGAGCAGCGCACCGAGCGCCGCGGTCGACGCCGCGAATCCGACAGCGGCCCAGCGCCATGCCGCGCCGACCCGGACCCGGACCGTCGGGTCAGCACCATGCCTGAAGGCCGGGTCGGTGAGGGCGCCGGCGAGCTCCGCAGCGGTGGCGAAGCGGTCCGCAGCGAGGCGCTCGAGGGCTTTCCGGATCGCGGCATCTACATTGGCGGGGACGGCGCGGCGGAGGGCGCTCGCCGAGGCCGGCGCGCCCTGGATGATCCTACCCAGCACCGCCTGCGCCGTGGAGCCCGTGTATGGCGGCTCCCCCGTGAGCATCTCGTAGAGCACGACGCCGAGGGCGTAGATGTCGGTCGCGGGGCCCACGTGGACATCCCCCGTGGCCTGCTCCGGGCTCATGTAGTGCGGCGTCCCCAGGCTCAGCCCGGTCTCGGTGATGCGGGAGCCGGCGGCCGCGTCCAGCGCGAGCGCGATGCCGAAGTCGCCGATCACCGGCTCCCCCGCCTGGAGGAGGATGTTGGCCGGTTTGATGTCGCGGTGGACCACGCCTTGCCGGTGGGCATGGTCGAGCGCCTTCGTCACCGCGATCGCGATCCCGACGGCCTCGTCCACCGGGAGCACACGTTCCCGGTCGAGTCGGTCGCGAAGCGTCTCGCCTTCCACGTACGGCATGACGTAGAAGAGGCACGAGTCCGCCTCACCCGAGTCGTAGAGCGGGAGGATGTGGGGGTGCTGCAGGTTGGCCGTCGTCTCGATCTCGGCCAGGAAGCGCCCCGCTCCGACCGCCGCCGCCAGCTCGGGCTTCAGGACCTTGAGCGCGACGCGGCGGTTGTGCTTGAGATCGCGGGCGAGGTAGACCGTCGCCATCCCACCCCGCCCGATCTCCCGCTCGATCGCGTAGCGACCGGAGAGCGCCGCTCCGAGGCGCTCGATCACGGACCGGCTCACATGAAGCCGTCGCCTGATGGCGGCACCAAGAGGTCGCCGAGCATGCCATGACCTCCGCCCGGGTGGTGCTACATGACGACGCTACTCGAGCGCGCGCCCTGGGGGATGGGAATCCCACAGCACGAAAGGACTTGAACGGCACGGTAGGGCTCCTTGGGGCCACGAGCAAGGCGGTGGTCCCCCGACCTCCAGGTCCTCAGCGTCTACCGCCGACGCGAGCCGAGCCCCGTCCAGCGCCTCACGACACCATCGCGCTCGACCCCGGCACGACGATCTCGGGAATCCGCCCCGACCAACGCTGGTTGAAGGCGGGCACTGTGGTCCGCAGGACCTCGTCGAACAGTTCCGCCGCAGTCGCCAGCTCGCCCTCCACATTGCCGAGCCACGTCATCGCCCCGTTCGTGGGCCGGTACTCGGCGCCACCCTGGACGTCGCCGCCCCCGAGCCCGACCTCCGCCGAGAGCCAGACGTACTGCATGTAGACCTTGTACGCCTCGACGTACCACTTGTCGTCGGAGTGCATGTCGGTGCGCGACAGCAGGTGCAGCTCCGCCTCGTACATGGCCCGATCCAGCTCGCCGAGCGCGCGCGTGGCATCCGCGTCCGACGCGTGTGCCGCCTCCAGGTCCTCGATCTGCTTCCGCATGATCTCCAGCCGGTTGATCATGTCCACCGCTTCGTTCATGCCGTCGCGAATGCGGATCTGGGTGGCGGTGGATGCCTCGATATCCGCCTGCGTCGAGGGGATCGCGGGGTCGACGAGGACGGTGAACGGCTTCGTCTCCGACCGCCCTGCGGCGGTCAGACGCACCTCGTAGTCGCCGGGCGCGGCGAGCGGTCCGTTCCGCTGCGGCCCCTGGATACCCCAATGGATGATCGGGCGGGTTTCCTCACCCTTGAAGCGCGCTTCCTCCCAGATGTACGGGTTGTCGGGCGGCACCGTGCGCAGCGCGACCTGGTCGGGCCCGTCGTGCTGGAGGTTCCACGTCGCGGTGTTGAGCCCGGGCACGGCGAGCGCCTCGAACGTGCGCACCACGTCCCCGTCGCGGAGGATCTCGAAGGTCACTGTGTCCGGCGCGGCGCCACCCCAGGCGTAGAGGAACGTGGCGCTTCCACTGCGCGCCTCCCGGAAGCCCGGACGGGGATCGTACAGATGGGCGCCGGCTCCCGAGGCGGCGCGGTCGGCCTGCTCGAGGCGCGTGATGTCGCGGAGCACGAAGAGCCCTCGACCGTAGGTCGAGATCACCACGTCGTGGTAGCGCGGCTCGACGGTCACCCACGTCACCGGCGCCGCCGGCAGCCCGGGCCGGTACGACGTCCAGTGTGCGCCGTCGTCCATGGAGTAGAGGAGATCGTGGCCCGTACCCGCGAAGAGCATCCCGGCACGGTTCGGGTTCTCCGCCACGGACAGCACGTAGTCGAGCGGGTGACCGGACGGTAGGTCCCCGGTCACGTTCGTCCACCTGCGTCCGTAGTCGGTGACCTTGTAGAGGAAGGGCCGCCGGTCGTCCATCATGTGGTAGTCCACCGCGACGTACGCCGTGCCGGGGTCGAAGGCGGACGGCTCGATCTTGCGGATCGTGCCCCATTCGGCGAGCCCGGTCGCGTGGTCGGACACGCGCTCCCAATGGCCACCGCCATCGCGCGTGATCCAGACGAGCCCGTCGTTGGTGCCCGCCCAGATCAGCCCGCGCTGCAGCTTCGACGGCGCGATCGCGAACACGACCTCACCGTAGAACTGGCCCAGGTTGTCGCCGATCACGAAGGGCGGCTCCGAGCCGGGGATTCCGCCGGACCAGGCGATACGCTCCGGGTCCTGGGTCGACAGGTCCGGGCTGATCACCTCCCAGCTCTGGCCCTGGTCCCGCGTCCGGAAGATGACCTGGCACCCGAAGTAGACGGTCTCCTCCTCGAACGGATCCATCGCCATCGGCGGAGTCCAGTGGCACCGGTAGTCGAGGTCCATCGGCTCGTGGTCGAGCGTGTGCTTCCACGGGCTCACCGATCGGGCGCTGCCCAGGCGCGCGTCCCAGCGCGTGACCTGGTCGCCATAGCAGGTGGACCAGACGATGTCCGGCTTCCTGGGCACCGGGATCGTGAAGCCCGACTCGCACCCTCCGATCGGACCCTGCCAGGCGCCACCGCCTCCCCCGCCACCGCCGAACCCGCCGAAGCCGCCGCGGCGGGGCGGCGAGAAGCGGCGCGCAAAGCCGACGATCGCAGTCGAGTCCATGTAGGACGGCACGTTGTCGACCGTCACGGGCCGGTCGCTCGGGCCGCGCATCGTCCCGTCGTCCTGCCGGTTGCTGTAGATCCAGTAGGGCACCTGGTCGTCCACCCACACGTGGTACATCTGTCCGTTGGGCAGCCGGAACGTCCGATACTCCTCCCCATGATCGGTCGTCACGCCCCACCCGCCATCACCGGTCACGGCCCAATGATCCCCGTCGGTCGGGTCGAGCCACATGTCGTGGCAGTCACCGCACCCGCCGGCCCGCTCCGAGAAGGTCAGCCCCCCGTCGAGGGAGCGGTGCGGCGAGCTGCTCATGACCAGGACCTCGTCGGGGTCCTCGGCGTTCACGGCGATACGGATGTAGTAGCCCGCGCGGCCGATGAGCCGACGGTCCCAGCTCACCACGCTCCAACTGCGTCCTCCGTCGTCGGAGCGCCACACCGATCCCTGTGCCGCGGTCTGGATGAGCGCGTACACGCGCTGCCCGTCCGAGGGCGCGACCGCCACGTCGATCTTCCCGACGGGGGAGCGCGGCAGACCCTCGCGCGCGCCGAGCCTCGTCCAGCGATCGCCACCGTTGCGGGTCACGTAGACGGCGCTGCCCGGCCCGCCGCTGTGCATCACCCACGTGTGCATGACGGTGTCCCACGTGCCTGCGAAGATCACGTCCGGGTTCGTGGCGTCCATGGACAGGCCCGAGCACCCGGTGTCCTCGTCCACGAAGAGGACACGCTGCCACGTCGCGCCTCCGTCGCGCGTTCGGAAGACGCCCCGCTCCTGCTGCGGGCCCGTGACCCGGCCGAGCGCGCACACGTACACCACGTTCGGATCCCTGGGATGGATCAGGATGCGCCCGATACGGCCGGTCTCGGGAAGGCCCATGTGCGTCCAGGACTCGCCCCCGTCGGTCGACTTGTAGACGCCGTCACCCATGACGTCCGCGTCCCGGATCGCGTAGGCCTCGCCGGTCCCGGCCCACACGACCGACGGATCCGATGGTGCGATCGCCAGCGCCCCGACGGCCTGCGAGGGCTGGTCGTCGAACGTCGGCCTGAACGTCTCCCCTCCGTCCGTGGTCTTCCACACACCGCCCGACGCCGAGCCCACAAGGTAGGTGAGGGTGTCCCCGGGGATGCCGGCGATGGCCGTGAAGCGACCGGAGCTCTCGGGACCCATGTACTCCCAGGTCAGTGGCCCGGCGCGAGAGGCCTGAGGGCCTTGGGCTCCGCCGAACTGGGCCGCGGCGGGCGAGGCCGGGGAGGCGACCAGGCCCAGAACGAGCGTGAAGATGTTCCAGCGGATGCGTCCCGTCCGTGCCATGACCGTCCCTCCTGATTTCAACCAGTTCCCGGGGCGTCGCTACCGGAGAAGATCCTGCGAAGCTCGTCCGTGTCCTTCGTGTGCGTCAGCGCCGCCAGAAGCAGCACCCGGGCCTTGTGTGGCGGCAGGTTGTCCGCGAACACGCAGCCGATGTCACGCAGCGAGATCCCGCTGCCCCGACCTGCGTACAGCGGGAGCGTGCGACCCGCGTGGACCCGCGTGCTGATCACCACGGGGATGCCGAGTGCCCTCACTTCCACGAGCGCCTCGAAGAGCGCCTCGGCGAGATTGCCGACACCGGAGGCCTCGACCACGAGCCCGTCGAGGCCACTCCGATCGAGCAGCCCGCGCACCACGCGCCCATCGGCCCCCGCGTAGTTGGTGACGATCTCCACGCGACCAAGCGTCGCGCCGGGCGCTACCGACACGTGCTGCCGGCGCAGGGGCGCGCGGTAGTAGCGCACCCCGTCCGGCTCGATCGTCCCCAGCGCGCCGAACTCCGGCGTCAGGAAGGTCGACACGTTGAGCGTGTTCGTCTTGGTCACCTCGCGAGCCGCGTGTATCTCGCCGTTGAGCACGACCAGCGTCCCCATCCCGCGCGACTGCGGGGCGACGGCCGTGAGGACGGCGTCGCGCAGATTGCGCGGGCCGTCGGCGTCGGGCTCGGAGGCGGCTCTTTGCGCGCCCACCAGGACGGACGGCTTGCCGGAGGGGAGCGTCAGGTCGAGGAAGTATGCGGTCTCCTCGAGCGTGTCGGTGCCGTGTGTGACCACGACGCCCGCCACGTCGGGGCGGGCGAGCGCCGACTCGGCGGCACGCACCACCTGCATCCAGAGTGCCGGGGTCATGTTCGTGCTCGCGACGTTCGCCACCTGCACCACCTCCACGCGGGCGAGGGTGTCGAGCCCGGGCACGGCGTGGACGAGCTGCTCCCCGCTGAGCGCGGGCGCGAAGCCGCCGCTCTCCGGGTCGTAGACCGATGCGATCGTGCCGCCGGTGGAGAGCACCACGACTCCCGGACGCTCCTGCGCGGCGGACGGCGCAGCGCGGGGGCATAAGACCGCCTGCGCCGCGGCGCACACGGCCGCGCGCCGGAGCCAGCCGTTCCGCCCACGGCGCGTCCTCCCGTGGGTCACCTCAGGCGTCCGAAGCGATCGTCAGCTTGAAGCCGTTCGGGTCGACAAGGGAAAAGGCCCGTGAGCCCCAGGGCATGGTCTGCGGCTCCGAAGCAAGCGTTCCGCCGCGTGTGCGTATGGCCGCCGCCAACTGGTCGACGTCCTGGGCCGTGTCGAAGTAGATCCGGAGGCCCTGCCCCTTCACCCTGTTCTGGCCGAGGCCCCCATCGTCCTGCGACAGCATGAGCTCGATGCTTCCCGCCTTCAACGACACGCCCCTGAGCGTTCCGTTGTCCTCGAAGCGCTCGCCGACGACGAACCCCACCACGTCCGTGTACCACGTCAAGCTCTCCTGCAGGTCGTCCGCAGTGAGAGACACCACGACGGATCGGGCCCTGAACGTCTCGGGCGTGGCTCGCACCTTGAATTCGACATTCCCGCTCATCTCGCAGCTCCGGCTTGGGTCGAGGCGTTGCGTGGGCCTGACGATAGGGGGAAGCCTGGTTGCCCGCACCATCGCGGCCGGATCTATTGCCGTCCGGACCTCAACCTACCGACCCCACCCAACATGAAGCGAACACTGCTCGCCCCGGTCTTTGCCCTCGTATTCGCCGTCTCGGCGTCCGCCCAGATGGGGGGAATGCGCGCGGCACCCGCTCCCATGGAAGGCCCCGTCGCCGTGCATGCGGCACGCCTGCTGGACGTGCAGGCGGGTCGCATCGTGGAGGACGCGACGATCCTCGTCCAGGATGGCAGGATCGCCGCGGTGAATCCGTCCGAGCTCCCCGAGGGCACGCATACGATGGATCTCGGCGACGTGACGCTCCTGCCCGGCCTCATCGACGCGCACACGCACCTTGGTGGCAGCACCAGCGCCACCTCCTTTCTGAACGCGGTCACGATCACGCTCGCCGACGTCACGCTGGCAGCCGTCAAGAATGGACGCCTCACGGTCGACGCCGGCTTCACCACGGTGCGTGACTTCGGGGGCCAGGCTACGGTCTCGTATGGCCGCGCCGTGGAGCGCGGTGACGTGGTCGGCCCGCATGTGGTGCCGTCCCGCAGCCCCCTGGGCATCACCGGCGGGCACTGCGACGTAACCGGCTTCGCGCCGGGCGTCCGGGAGCTCGACTACCGGGACGGGGTGGCCGACGGCGTCGAGGATGTGCTGCGCGCTGTGCGTTACCAGGTCAAGCACGGAGCTCAGGTCATCAAGGTGTGCGCGACGGCGGGCGTGTTGTCGATGGAAGGGCCGGTCGGCGCCCAGCAGTACTCGGAGGAGGAGCTCCGTGCGATCGTGGAGGAGGCTGCCCGTCATGGCCTTCGAGTGGCCGCACATGCCCACGGCACCGAGGGGATCAAGGCAGCCGTGCGTGCGGGGGTCGCCTCGATCGAGCACGGCTCGATGCTCGACGACGAGGCGGTCTCGCTCATGAAGGCGCACGGCACCTGGCTGGTTCCCACCACGCACCTCACCCAGCGCATCGACGTCGGCCTGCTTCCCGAGGTCATGCGCCGGAAAGCGGAGGAGATCATTCCGTACAGCCGGGACAGCGTCCGTCGAGCCATCGCGGCCGGCGTCAAGATCGCCCTGGGCACGGACGCGGCGGTGCTGCCGCACGGGGAGAACGCCGGGGAGCTGGTCGACTATGTCTCGCTTGGAATGACACCCCTCGAGGCCATCCGCAGCGCGACCGTGAATGCCGCCGAGCTTCTCGGCCTGGACGACCGCGGCGTCCTCGCGCCGGGCAAGCTCGCCGATGTGATCGCTGTGGCGGGTAACCCGCTGGAGGACATCACGGTCACGCGGGACATACGCTTCGTCATGGTGGCCGGCCGGCACGTGAAGCACGTGGGTGGCGGGATGGCCATGCCCCACTGAGCGATCGGATCCCGGTCGCCGAGCAAGGGCTCGGCGTCAGGGAAGCAGGACCACCTTGGTCCAGCCGTCCTCGCGCGCGGCGAAACGCCGATAGGCATCGACGCCGTCCGACAGGGGCAGCCTGTGCGAGATAAGGGTCGCGAGCAGGTCGGCCTCCCGGGCGGCAAGGTCGAGCGACGCCGGGATGTAGTGGCGGGCAGGACAGCGGCCGGCGGAATAGCGGAGGTTCCGGTCGTAGAGCTCCCCCGGCGAGAGCGCGAGGTGCGGCTCGGTGTGCACCCCGATCGCCGCGATCCGGCCTCCCTGACGAACCAGATCCGCCGCAGCGCGCGTCGCCTCCGCGGAGCCGACGGCCTCGATGGCCGCGTCGGCCCCGCGGCCCTCGGTGCGCTCGGCCACCGGGGCGCGGCGGTCGCCACCCGCGCCCACCGGGCTGGCTCCAAACCGCTCCGCGACCGCCAGGCGCGAGGGAACGGGGTCGACCGCGAACACCTCTCGGGCGCCGGCCGCGAAGGCGGCTCGTATGGCAAGGAGCCCCACGGGGCCACAACCGACCACGACCACGACGTCCCCCGGGGCCACGGCGGCCAGGTCGGCGCCGAAGGTCGCCGTCGACAGGATGTCCCCCGCGAGGAGCGCGACCGCGACGTCGAGACCTTCGGGCACCGCGACCAGCGTTCCGTCGGCCAGAGGAACCCTGACCAGCTCCGCCTGCGCCCCCTCCAGGCCGACGCCGCCGCAGACCCACCCGAAGAGCTGGCTACGCTCGCACCGCGCGGTGAGCCCGATGCCACAGTAGAAGCAGGTCCCGCAGCTCGTCGAGAAGGGCGCGACCACCCGATCGCCCGGCCGGAAGGTGCGGACGTCGGCGCCCACCTCCACGACCTCGCCCAGGAGCTCGTGACCCATGATCGTACCCGCGTCCAGCCCCCGCTCCCGCCCGAAGTAGGGGTGAAGGTCCGACCCACAGATCCCGGCCACGTCTACGCGCACGAGCGCGTCGCCCGGATGGATCAGCGTAGCGTCGGGAACGTCCTGGAACGCGAGGGACTCGACGGCCTGGAAGGTCAGGGCCTTCACTACGGCACATCGCCTCCGGGCCCGACCAGGATCGGGTCGCGGTTGCCGGTGAGCTCCCAGCGCACCAGCGCCACCGGAATGACACCGACGTCGAAGAAGTCGTCGAAGAAGCCCTTCACGGTGAAGGCGTCCCCCCGCTCCAAAGCCACCTCGGCCATGAGCTGCTCGATCTGGATCTTCCCGGTCAGGTAGCTGGTCCCGTACCCGGGCTGACGCAGGTAGAGGTGCTGCTCGAAGCGCACGAGGTCCCCCTCGGGGAGCCACCCGCGCGGGGTCCAGCGGCCCGCGTTCTCCACGGCCTGCTCCATGGTGAACTCGTTCCCGTGCAGATAGAGCCCGCTCAGAGCTCGGGCCGCCCTCTGCGCCAGCATGATCCAGACGAGCTCGCGCGAGCGCGGTCGGTCGTCGAACAGGCCCGCGTGCATCATCATCTCCTCGACGCTCGTGGCGAACCCTTCCGAGCGCGCGTCGTAGATGTTGTAGATCGGCGGGGCGCTGCGGATCGGGCTCGCATGGGGGTCCTCGCGCATGCGGGCGAGCTCGATCCAGTGGTGCGCGTGCGTGCGCATGACCAGCGGATCGCGGTAGTTCACCTCGTTGAAGAAGTTGCGGATCTCGTTCGGCGCCGCGGGGGTGAAGGAGCCGTTCTGCGCACGCAGCGCCGGGTCCATCCAGGCTCGCACCGTGTGGATGTCCTCCTCCCGGAGAAAGCGCATGTAGTCGTCCACGGCCTCGTTCAACCGGCGGTCGTACTCTTCAGCGGTCTGGATGCGCTCGAGCTTCGGCAGATCGCGGTTACGGTGCTCCTCTAATCGGAGCGAGGCATGGGCACGTGCAAGCTCGCGCCGCATGAGCGTCACCTGCTCCCCCCAGGAGTAGGGGACGAGGTGCACGTTGCGCGCGTACCACGTGTAGTTCTCCTTGCCGACCCCCGAAGGCCCGCGCTTCGAGGGGGCCTGCGCGGCGAGCCACTCGCGGAACGCAGCGGTGGCCTCGATCGCCTGGCCGACCGCCTCGTCGAGGGTCGGGTGCGCCCCGGCCACCCGGTCTCCGAAGGCGGACAGCGCAGCCGTCTGCTCCGCGAACGAGCGGTCCCCGGCGAGCCAAAGATCGCGCGCGTCACCGGTCAGGTTGAGGCGCGCCTGCTGGAGCAGCCGGGGGATCGCCCCGATGCGCCCGGCCAGCTCGTCGGCGTCGGCCTCCGAGAGCGGCACCGGGTAGGTCCACAGGTCGATGAACCCCTCGATGGTCGGACCCTCGTGGGCCGGAACGTCACTCTGGGCGGCATAGACGTTGGCGTAGAAGGCCGGATCCCGCTCCCAGGGTCGACGCACGCGCTGGTCGAAGTCCAGCCCGTTCATCTCGGCGCGCACGAGCTGCCAGTCGACCTGCTGGGGGACCGACCAACCACCGGTGTCCATGGCGTCCAGTCGAGCCCTCCACTCAGGCAGGGCCGCGTACTGCTCCGCCATCGCCTCCCGAGAATAGTCCGGGACTCCGTCCACCACATCCGGGGCCTGGAAGCGTCTCCATTCCTGGAAGAGCGCTACCAGATCGGCGTACCCGGCCGGCACCCCGGAAGACTCGGCGGCCCTGCAGCCACCGATCGCCAACAGCGTCAGGGCCAGACCTGCTGGCACGTGTCGGGATCGCACGGAGGTCGGCATGACGGTACTCCCGTAGGTCGTTGGACGCCCTGGGGCCCACGGGACCGGCCCGGGACACCCGGCCTCGGAGGGTACGTTGCGCTCCTCCGCCCGAGCAAGCGGGGTTGGCCCGTCAGCGACGGCCCGTACCGCCTCGGGCCCGGTCTCGGACGCGCCGGAGGGTTTGGCTCGACCGCGGCGTTACCTCCAGGCGGCGCCCACGAATGCCGAAAAGACCGGGTCGCTCCCTTCCTTGAAGAGCTTGTCCTTGAAGATCTTGCGGACACGGCCTCCGATGACCAGGACGCCGACGTTCAACGTAAGGCCGCCGGTCACCCCGAACACGATTTCCCTCTTGACTTCGCCGCTGCCGTCTGGCGTCGTGCGTGTCCAGAGGAACTGGGGCATGGCGAAGGGCGTGACGCTCGCCGAGCCGTCCCAGGTGAGGTCCAGGGTCCGACCGACCGCGACCCCGAACGGGATCGTCAGCTCGTTCCCGACATCGTCCCACGCGTAGGTCAGGCCCCCCCGCGGACAGAGGCTCACCTGCTCCTTGAGCGGCTCGATCTCCCATCCGAGCCAGCCACCCACCGACTTCGTCGACGTGGTGTCCGTGGAGGGTTCCTTGTCGGGTTCCTGGAGCGCGAACTCGCCGGAGAGCAGGAGGCCGGTGTCCTGGTTGGCCGA
>QJYK01000168.1 GCA_003248075.1 Gemmatimonadota bacterium
GGCGGCGGCGGCGGGCGAGAACCCCTACCTCCTCGCCCATCACCCGCACGACGACGAGGGCGTGATCCCGCTGGCGGACGTGCTCGAGAACACGGCCCTGTGCTGCTACGCGCATGGCCATAGCGGGAGCCCCGGCGCAAAGCTCGGCCTCCAGGGAGTCACGAATCCGTACATCTGGAGGCTCAACACCAACTCCACCTTCGAAGAGCAGGCGATCATCTACTACGAGGCCTTCGCGACCGAGCTGCGAGTCTACGTGATCGAGCTCTACACGAATCCGACGGCGCTCCCCGCGCCGAAGATCATCCCGCTCGCCTACCCGCTCCAGCCGGTGGTGCTGAACCCGCCGGTCGCCGGCTTCACGGCCACGCCGGTCTCCGGAGTGGCGCCGCTGGCGGTGTCCTTCACCGATACCTCGACCGGGTACCCGACGTCCTGGCTCTGGACCTTCGGCGACGGCGCGACCTCGACCGAGCAGAACCCGAGCCACGGCTACGCGACGCCCGGGGTCTACGACGTGAGCCTCCGCGCCACGAACGCGGCGGGCTCGAACACGAAGCTGCGCAGCGGCTACGTGACCGTGAGCCCACCGCCGCCCACCCAGACCTTCGTGCCGACCGCGGACGCGTACGTCAAGTCGTCGCGGGTGGACAACAACTACGGGACGAGCTCCGAGATCCGGGTCAAGACCGATGACACGACCTACAAGAGCTACCTGCGCTTCAACGTGGGCGCGCTCGCGAACCCCTGGGTGATCTCCGCCAAGCTGCGCCTCTACGTGACGAACGGGAGCAACGACGGAGGCTCCCTCTACCTGGCCCCGACCGGCTGGACGGAGGGTGGGATCACCTGGGCCAATGCCCCGTCGATCGGGGGCGCTCCGATCGCGACCGGGACCCCGATCAGCTCGGGCCAGTGGCGCGAGATCGACGTCACCTCGGTGGTGCGCGGCACGGGGACCTACGACTTCGCGCTCGCAGGCGGATCGTCGAACAGCGCCTACTACTCGAGCCGGCAGGGCGCGCACCCGCCGCAGCTCGTGGTCCAGACGAGTCCGCCGACCGTCCCGGTCGCCGACTTCGCCGCCACCCCGACCCAGGGTCCGGCTTCGCTCGCGGTCCAGTTCACCGACCTCACGGCCGGGGGCCCCACGAGCTGGCTCTGGACCTTCGGCGACGGAACCACGTCGACGCAGCAGCATCCGAGCAAGACCTACGCCAACCCCGGCGTGTACGACGTCTCGTTGCGGGCGACGAACTCGCTGGGCTCGAATACGCTCGCGCGCTCCGGCTACGTGCAGGTCTCCAACCCGCTTCCGCCCGTGGCCGACTTCGCGGGCACGCCGCTCTCGGGCTTTGCACCACTGGAGGTCGCGTTCAGCGACCTCTCGAGCGGGGCTCCGACGAGCTGGCTCAGGTCCTTCCGCGACGGAACGACCTCGACGCTGAAGAACCCGACCAAGACCTACACGACCCACGGCAGCTACCAGGTGACGCTCCAG
>QJYK01000260.1 GCA_003248075.1 Gemmatimonadota bacterium
GAGGCGCATCTCGGTCGGCGGCGGTCGCGACGCACGATGGTCACCGGACGGTGACGAGCTGTACTTCTGGCGCTTCGTCCAGACCGGACCGGACTCGCTCTTCGCGGTACCGCTCCAGCGGGAGCCGGACTTCGTTCCCGGAGATCCGGAGCTGCTCTTCGTGACCGATGCGTTCGCGCGGGGCTGGGACGTCCACCCGGACGGACGGTTCCTGATGGTGCAGGACGTGAACAACGAGTGGGTCGGTGAGCCACGCTATCTGGTCGTGCTCAACTGGTTCACCGAACTGGAGGAGCGGCTGGGGCGGGGGAGGACGGTGAGGGGAAGATGAAGAGGTGGCCCTCTCGGCTCCCTTACATCCCGCCGCCATGCTCCCTGATCAGCTACAGCGACTCGGCGCTGACGAAGATCTTGGCGTGGTACCGTTCCCCCCAGGGCGAACGGCGTCACGTCCCGATACTCGCGTACCGGACCGCCGCCGTGTCCCTGCTCCAGGCCCGCCCGGAGGGAGGCACGGACGTTCGGGTCGGCCCCCGCGGCCGAGGAGCAGCCGCGTGAGCGCTGCGTAGTCGGGACGCCCCCGGCCGGCCGTGGTTGACCCAGAAGTTGTGCTGGGACACCACGGTCGAGAACAGCGCCGTGTACCCGCCGACTCCGTTGTCGTCCACCGCCGCTCGTGCATCGGGATCCATTCCCCGATCGACCGGTTCCTGATGCTCTTCCCGCCTCCCTCGGGGAGCACCCGGTGGATCCAGATCCAGAACCTATGGACCGAGCTGGAGGAGCGGCCCCGGTAGGTGGTGCTCCAGCCTCGGGCTGATCCCCCGAATCCCCTACAAGGTCTGCCGCATTCAGGTGCGCTACCGGGCTGCGCCACCGGCCTCCGTTAACTATCGGCGCGGCCACTCACTGAGAGTCTCCACCATCGCGGCGAGGCTCTTTCGCTCGACCACATCCTCGCGCGTGCGGAAATCTCCCTCCGTTCACACAGCTCTGGAGGTCCGAATCCTCAGAATGACCCCCCTCAAGGGGACACCCCGGTCACGTTGCGACGCGGGGGCAGGCCCCTGCGCGCGCAGGGGTGGGTATGGTCTGTGGCCCGAGGGGGACCAGGCCTACTCCACCGAGCTGAACACTGAAGATGTGGCAGGGGCAGCAGCCCTGGCGGAGGATCTCGCCCTTTACCTGCGGGCTCGGCTCGCCTTCCGGGAGGGGCGATACGAGGAGGCTTGGGGATTACTGCAGGACACTGAGCCTGAACGGTGGTGGCAGGCAATGAGCTTGCTGGGGGCGCACCTCAAGCAACTGTACGAGCGCTGGTTGGCGGCCGAGGTGCTCTTCGCCCTGGGCCGACCCGCGGAGGCCCTGAACTCGTTCGCCGGCTTCGGCATGGAAAGCGGCGAGCGCAGCTACATGGGCATCCGGCACTACAGGATGGGCCAGATCTTCGAGGAGCTGGGGAACCGGGAGATGGCGAGGCACCACCACGGCCGGTTTATCACCTACTGGAAGGACGCCGACGACGAGCTCAAGTGGCGGGTCGAGGAGGCACGGCCGAGGACCGAAGCGCTGTCAGCCGAGCGTTGACCTGTCACCGGACGCCGCAATCACGAGCTCCCTCGCGGGGCTCACGACGACCTCAGAAGCGGACGTTAAAAGCCAAACTCCTGACCGGCCTCCCCGCGAGCTAGGGCACCCAGCCGTCGGCAGGTAGGTCCGAGGCCGTCCTCCCGCTCCGCCGGGCCGGAGGGATGGAGACGGGGCTCGTCGGCAGAAGAGCCTCCGCGCGCCGCCGTTCAGGCGGAGCCTGGTACCCCAACTGGGACCCCAAACTCCCCGATACCGCCGAAACCTCAGACCACCTCACGAGCTCCACCGACGGCCGAAGCACCAGACTCCCAGCAACTTGCCGATGCTAAACGATCTTCAGCGGATAAGCTGTTCTAGGACTCTTAATCAGTAGGTTCGGGGTTCGAGTCCCTGACGGGGCACTGGGCGGGAGTCCTTGGAGGGCAAGGGCTCCCGGCTCTTTCGTGTCCCTGGGAGTCGTGCTGAAGAAGGGGCGGTGGGACCCCCAACTGGGGCCCCAAGACTCCCCGGACCTCAGAGGATCTGTTGGCACGTGCAACATCCTCAGCCCATCTTGCCGACCATGTCCGACCCGATCTCCCGCCTGACCGCCGCCCTGGCGGACCGCTACCGCCTCGAGGGGGAACTCGGTGCGGGTGGCATGGCGACCGTCTATCTGGCCGCAGACCTGAAGCACGACCGCAAGGTCGCCATCAAGGTCCTCAAGCCCGAGCTCGCCGCGGTCGTCGGTGCCGATCGGTTCCTCGTCGAGATCAAGACGACGGCGAGCCTCCACCATCCGCACATCCTGCCGCTCCATGACTCGGGTGAAGCCGACGGGCTCCTGTTCTACGTGATGCCGTACGTCTCAGGCGAGAGCCTGCGTAACCGCCTGGACCGAGAGCATCAGCTTGCCGTCGACGACGCCGTCCGGATCGCGACGGGCATGGCCGAGGCGCTGGACTACGCACACCGACAGGGCGTGATCCACCGCGACATCAAGCCTGCGAACGTGCTGCTCCAGGATGGTAAGCCGGTGATCTCGGACTTCGGGATCGCGCTCGCTCTCGATGTAGCGGGAGGAGGGCGGCTCACGGAGACGGGGCTTTCCCTCGGCACGCCCCACTACATGTCGCCCGAGCAGGCGACTGGGGATACGGGCCTGGGACCCGCCACCGACATCTGGGCGGTTGGCTGTGTCCTCCACGAGATGCTCGTGGGCGAGCCTCCGTTCGCGGGTTCGACGCCCCAAGCCGTTCTGGGAAAGATCATCACGGGCGAGGTGCCGCCTGCCGATGCTGCACGCCCGTCTGTGCCGCCGAACGTGGGCGCGGTGATCGCGAAGGCTCTGGAGCGGGTTCCGGCCGATCGGTTCCGAAGTGGTGCGGAACTCGTTGATGCCCTCGAGGATCGGGGATTCCGACACCGAGTGTCGGCTGAGGTCGGAGCGATGGAGAAGGCTCGCCCTGCTGGCCGCGTCGTGGGTGCCCTCACCGCGTCCACCGTCCTCTTCGCTCTGCTCTCGGCCTGGCTGCTCTTCGGCAGCCCGCGGGAATCACGACCCACCAGTCCGGAGCGGTTCACACTCGATGCCCCGGGAGCCGCGGGTATCAGCTCCGTGGGGATCTCGACCGCCAGCGATGCGGTGGTCTTCGTGGGACCGGCGGCGGGAGAGGGGCGCCAGCTCTGGCTTCGACGGTGGAACGACCTGGGGATCGCTCCGATCCCCGGGACGGAAGGCAACTCCCCGGCCCTTTCTCCCGACGGGACCGAGGTCGCCTTCATCGCGGGCGGGGAGCTCAAGGCAGTCCCCGTGTCCGGTGGCGTCGTCCGAACGCTCGCCACGGCGGTGGCGTGCTGTCCACGATGGAGCTCGGACGGGTTCGTCTACTTCACGGGATCGGGTGCGGGTACGGGTGTCCAACGCGTGCTCGACACCGGAGGTCAGCCCGAGACCGTGACCGAGCTGGCGCCGGGCGAGGTCGCTCACTACGACCTGCAGATGCTGCGCGGCGGCCTGGCCGCCGTGTTCACGGTCTCGACGGGGTTGATGGGTGGAGATCTTCATCTCGAAGCGATCCGATTCGATACCGGCGAGCGAACGGTTCTCACCAGCACGACCGGGGTTCACGCCCACGTGACGCCCACCGGACACCTGGTCTTCGGCGACCGGCAGGGTCAGATCCTGGCGGCGCCCTTCGATGTGGACCGGATGACACTCACGGGCGTGCCGACCTTGATCGCCGACGGCGTCTTCGAGCCTGGCGGCGTGCCTCGCACCACGTTCGATCTCTCGCCGTCCGGCAGGCTGGTCTATCTCACGGCTCCCGGTAGTCGAGGGAGCGAATTCGAGTTCGTGTGGCTGGATCGGGAGGGTACGGCGATACCGGTCGACTCGGCGCTGGTGCTTCATCCGGAGGGCGTGGGCTGGAGTATCTCCCCAGACGGAGCCAGGGTCGTTTTCAACGACGTCGTGGACGGCAACAACGACATCTACCTGAAGCACCTCCCGGACGGGCCGGTCGAGCGGATCACGACGGATCGTGGTGTGGAGCAGCGACCCTTCTGGACGTCCGACGGTCAGCGCATCCTGTACTTCACCTCACGTGGCTCCCAGGTCCCGGATAGCTCCGACCTGTGGTCCGTCGGGGCGGACGGTGTGGGCCCCCAGCTCGTCCTGAACGGTCCCCGAGGGATTGCCGAAGGTGCATCCAGTCCCGGTACCGATTGGCTGGTCCTACGCACGGTGCAGGACCGTGGGGAGCGGCCCCACCTCTTGGGGTTCCGTCCCGGTGTGGACAGCGCCGCAGCCCCGCTGGTCGCCGGCACCGGATTCTCTGAGAACTTCCCCGCGATATCGCCCGACGGCCGCTGGTTGGCGTACACGTCCGACCGGACCGGCCGGAGCGAGGTCTATGTACGACGCCTTCCCGACATCGGTGGAGGTCCCGGAACGCCGATCTCGAACCGCGGCGGGACCAGCCCGCGCTGGGCGGCGTCGGGTACGGAGCTGTTCTTCCTGCGCTCGAACGGGGCCGTCGTCGCCACCGACTTCGATCCGGCCGCCGGCACGGCGGGGCAACGGAGGGAGCTGTTCACGCTCCCCGGAGGAGGGGACACGTGGGCAAGGCGGGTTGAAGTCCACCCGGACGGTCGTTTTCTCATGATTCGTCCTCGCGGGAACACCGAGGAGCGCACCCCCGAGCTCGTGGTCGTCCAGAACTTCTTTGAGGAGCTGAAGCGGCTGCTGCCCCCTTGAGCCGGTAGAACCATCGATTGGCCTCGTGGGCGGACCATAGCGGTGCTACCCAGGGCGAGGTCCGGACCGCTGATGATCGTTCCGACATCCTCGTCACCTGATCGCCCACGCCCGGAGACTGCCGAGTCACGCGGATGGCCAGTGCTCCGGTGCGGAAGTAGGTTCGGAACGCAATGTCAGATACACTCTTCCGCCTCAACGCCGCCCTCGAGGGCCGATACCACATCGAGCGCCAGCTCGGCGAGGGCGGCATGGCGACGGTCTACCTGGCGCGCGACGAGAAGCACAAACGCAGCGTCGCGCTGAAGGTGCTCAAGCCCGAGCTCGCCGCCGTGGTGGGCGCGGAGCGCTTCCTGGCCGAGATCGAGACGACGGCGAACCTGCAGCATCCGCACATCCTGCCATTGTTCGACTCCGGTGAGGCCGACGGGTTCCTGTACTACGTGATGCCCTACGTGGAGGGCGAGTCGCTCCGGGATCGGCTGAAGCGGGAGAAGCAGCTGCCGGTCGACGAGGCGGTCAGGATCGCGGCCGACGTAGCCGAGGCGCTCCACTCGGCCCACGAGCAGGGCGTCATCCATCGTGACGTCAAGCCCGCGAACATCCTGCTAGGCAAGGGCCGTCCGCTCG
>QJYK01000224.1 GCA_003248075.1 Gemmatimonadota bacterium
TGCTCGGCCGCACCATCCCCCAGCTCATGGGCATCGTGTCCGGGTCCCCCTCCAGCAGGCGCACGGGCCGGCGAAGCCTCATGCGTGCCGCGAGTCGGGCGGCCGTCGCGCGGACCCTCTCCGAGGTCATGGTGTGCGCGCGCCTCTCAAGGCGTCCGAGGGCCACCTGGCTCATCGCGAGCCGGGTGAGTAGCGCGATCAGGCCCCCGGCCCAGACGATGAGGAGGGTGCCGGAAGTCGGTAGGGTGATCCTCAGGCCACCCGAGGGAACGGCGCTCTCCCGACTGGAAGCGGGTCCGGACGCGGCCGCGAGGGCCTGCGGCCGAGGGCGCACCGGAAGAGCCGGACCGCCAATCGCCGCGTCCGTCTTCGCGGCCATCCACGTCGACGGAACGCGCTCCGCGTCACGAGGCGTGGGTGCGGTCGCATCCCCACCCGTGACCACCGCCTCCTGCGCCGGAGCCGGCACGACGCGTACGGGGAGATCGAAGGACCAGCCCGGCAGGGCTAGCTCGGCCGCGGGCAACGCCATCAGCCCGCCGAGCGCGAGCAGCCAGATCCAGTGACGCGCCGCGGCGGACCCCCGCCGGAGCGCCAGCGTCGCAGCGACAGCCATAGTCAGGATGAGGACGCCCTTGAGCGCCGTTCCCGCCGCGAAGGCACCCCATCCCTCCCCCGTGATCGACTCGATCGTCATCGTCCCCTCCGCCTCGCTTCGTCGATGAGCTCGGCCAGCTCGTCCAGCTCGGCCTCCGTCAGCTCCCCGTCCGTCAGGTCCAGGACCGCGGCCACTGCCTTCGTCGGCGACCCGTCGAAGAAGGTGCGCACGAGCCGCCTCAGCGCGGTCTGGCGGGCCTCCCCCGGGGGCTGCGTGGCCAGATACACGTACCGGGCGCCGTCCTGCACGTGACGGAGGTGCCCCTTGTCCTCCAGCTTTCCCATCATCGCACGGACCGCCGAATAGCCGGGCGGGTCGGGGATCTCCGCGCGAACCTCGGAGACTCCCGCCCGCCCGAGCCGGTACACGGCGTCCATGATCTGCCGCTCGCGGCGGCTCAGATCGAGATAGGGACTCCGTCCCATCCACCCCTCCCGTCAGTGCTACTGGAGTAGCAGTGTGCTATTTTCTTAGCACCGCCCCCCCGTCCCTGTCAAGCATCATGATGGCCAGAGCCATCCGAAGGTGCCCGCGGTGAGCAGACCGTAGATGAGACCGTCGAGCGTGTTTCGGGCGGTCGTGCTCCAGCTCTGCGCGTACCAGATCGAGCGCTGCCACCCACCTACCGCGTAGCAGACGAACGCGGTGAAGCCCGCGAAGCGGAACACCTCGAGGTAGTCGGTCCCGGGGCCCACGGCGCGACCCGTCAGGTAGGCGCAGAAGACGCTCACCACCAGGCAGTACGCGAACCACTGCCCGAGCTGCTTGCCCATCCCGAACGGCACCCCGGAGGGCATGATCGTCATCATGCCGACGGGGCCTTTGCGCCACTTCTCCTTGAAGGCATCGCTCCTCATCACCTCCGGACTCCCGGCATGGGGCATCATGAAGTCCCCAGCGGGCACGCCGGCCTCCCGAAGCGCGTCCATCACCCTGTCTTCGTTCGGGAGTGGCTTCCAGTCGGCGCGGTGGTAGGTGAAGACCATGTGGATGACCGAGCTCGCGACGAAGGCGAAGACCGAGGCGAGCAGGATCGGCAGCCAGAGCTGTGGGATCGGGACCATGAATGCCTCCGTTGAACGGGGACGGCCGGCCGCGGGGGAGTATGCGCCCCGACCTGTCCGAGCGCGAGGGCGGGGGCCGGTGTCGGCTCAGCGCGTCACAGGGCTGTGCGCGATGCCGTCGGGGCCGGCCCCTGCCTGGAGGAAGCCGACCACCCTACGGCTCCGCAGATCGACCACTGCGACGCGGTCGATCCCCTTGGTGGAGAGGAACGCCCAGCGACCGTCGGCGGACACCGCGAAGCCCTGCGGCGACGACTCCCCGGCGAGCCCGATCTCCCGCGCCGCGAGGCCCACGTCGATCCTCGCGGAGACGCTGCGCGAGCGGCGGTCGATCAACACCAGCTCGTTCGCCGAGGGGTCGCTCACCACGACGGTCGCGCCGTCCGGGGTGACCGCGAGTCGGTAAGGCACCTGCAGACCCTCGACCCGGGCGATCTCGTCGCCGTCGGCGTCCACCCCCACCACAACCCCCGACTCCATGCTCCCGGTCCAGCCCTCGGAACCGTCGGGGGCCGCGGCGACGCCCTCCGTCCGCGCGGCACCGACGGGCCACACGCGGGTCTCCTCGCGGCCGGCGGGATCCACGCGCGCGATCGACCCGTCCGCGATGTGCGCGACCCAGAGCCAGGGTCCGCCGGGCGACAGCATGTGGGACACACGGCCCGCCGTCGGCACCTTGCGCACGAGGCGCCCGTCGGCGGCCGACACGACCAGGATCTCGCCCGTCCGCTCCGAGGTCAGCGCCAGGAGCGAGTCGCCCGCGAGGAAGGCGGCGCCGTGGAGTCGGGTGAACCCCTCGATCGTCAGCACCCGCAGGACCCGGGCGGCGGCCACGTCCGCGATCTGGACGATGTTCCCGTCGCCCTCCGGTCCTCCGTAGTTCGTGATCGCGGCCAGGCTCCCGTCGTGTGATACCGCGACCTCGTGCGGCGCGGCCAGGGTCTCGACGACCCCGCGGCGGGCCCCGGTCGCGGCGTCGACGAACCACACCGTGCTCGCGTCCATGTTTGCGACGATCACGGTTCCGGTCGGTGCTTCCTGAGCAGGGGCGGCCGAGGGAGCGCCCAGCGCGAGCACGACCAGGGCCATCGAGGCTGGGCAGGCGGCACGCGTCATGGCTCGCGCCCCCCGTCCTCCACCGACAGGGCCACGATCAGGTCCCGGAGTCCCTCCAGGTCTCGTAGGTCGAGCACCTCCCCGGGCGAGTGGCTGTACCGCCCGGGCCAGGACAACCCCTGATTCGGGGCGCCGAGGAACGTGAAGCGCGTCCCGTCCGTGCCGCCCTGCGTCAGCCCGAGCTGAATGGCGATGCCGGCTTCGCGGGCGGTGCGCAGCACGCGGCCCCGCTCGGCCGGCGGTGAGACGCTCGCGTTCTCGATCGCCCGTAAGACGGGGCCAGCGCCCAGGGGCGCGTACGCGAAGTGGTCGGACTCGAGGGGAGTGTCCGAGGACACGAAGGTGTCCACGCTGTAGATGCGCCGCGTGCTCCGGCCGAGGCGTCGGGCCATCGCGGCGGCGCCGCGCAGACCGCCCTCCTCGTGGACCGACCAGGCGAAGACGACCTTCGAGCGGAGCCGGGCCGGGTCGATCGCCCTGACGGCTTCGAGCAGGGCGGTGCTTCCGGCGCGATCGTCGAGCGCCCGCGCCGTGAAGCGCGTCGCGCCGAGGCGCAGCCCTTCCTTGTGGCTGGTCACGCCGGCACCGACCGTCACGCCCCGGGCCACGAGCGCCGCGGAGTCGAGACCGAACCAGGCGCGTAGCTCCCGCGGGTTCTTCTCTTCCGGGCGCTCCCGCGTCAGGAAGACACCGCGCAGAGGCGCGGGCGCCTGGGCCTCGAGGGACAGGCGCTTCCAGCGGGGCGACACGTCGCTCCCGTCCGCCCGCGTCGTGGAGGGTGCGTCCGGCGGATCGAAGTGGAGCAGCGCGGTCTGGCCCTCCCAGGCCGACGAGACCGCGCCCCCTTGCGTCCCCATCGTGACCGTGCCGTCGCGCGCGATCGACGCCACCTGGTACCCCACCTCGTCCATGTGGGCCATGAAGACCGTGGTGTCCCGCTCGGGGCCGACAGCGACCATGATGTTCCCGATGTCGTCGACCATGGCGGCCTCACGTGCCCAGGCGGGCAGGTGCTCCAGGATGTAGCGTCGGACGGGCCATTCGTGTCCGGACACCGCGTGGAGCTCCACGAGATCGGTGAGCGTCGCCGCGATCGTCTCCGGTCCCGGTGCGTGTCCGCGGGTCGTCAGCGCGCGACGCTCCGGAGCGGGGCTCCACGGGGCACCCGCTGGAAGCGTCACGCCCGCGGCAGATGCGAGCGCCGTGCGCAGCTTGGACGCCTCGACCCCCGTGATCACCTCGATCATGGCACCCGGATCGCGCACCGCGGGTGCCACGTGCCTGAGGATCGTGACACCTGCGTCGTCGAGGACCTCGGTGAGCCCGCCCAACGACTCCCGCCGCGCCGGTCCGTCGACGGAGGTCGACTCACCGGCGCCGACCATGATGACCTCGTCCACGTGCCCTGCCCTGGCCACCAGCGAGGACAGGCCGACCCAACCGAGCTCGGCCTGGGCGCTGAGCACCCAACGGGTGCGACCGCGCGGGGCGGCCCCGCCTCGCGCGGCCTCGGCGACCGAGACGAGCGCGGCGCACCCGGCTCGCCGTCCGGCGTCGGGGCCGGCGACCGCGCCCTCCAGGGTCCAGGGTGGGAGGTGGCGGGCAATTGGGTCCAACAGACCGATCCCGAGGGCCTCCACATCCGCGACCGTCTCAGCACCCACGTCGATCCAGAGGTCGTCCGCCGTGACGATGTCCGTCTCGTCGCGATGCTGCTGAGCGAAATGACCATTGCTGCGGGCGACCACACCCGCGACCGGCCCCGTCGCCGTGAGCACACGAACCTGCTGTGCTTCGAACGCCTGATCCCACAGCGGGTGGCGGGACCCGCGTCCCACCCGGTGGACCCTCAGGTATCCGTCGGGCGTGATCCGGCTCACCGCGTAGACCGGCCGGTCGAGCTGACACGCCACCACCCGCTCGGGAGAGCCCGTCCCGACGCTCAGGACCACATTGCCCCAGCGATCGGCCTCCCATCCGGGCATCGCCCCCGCGAGGGCCGGGGAGGTCCGGGTCTCGTACCCGGTGGCGGCATCGAGAGCCACCCACGAGGCGATGGCAACCAGGTCCTGCTGTGCCCGCAGCCCAGGCGCCATGACGCCCCAGAGCAGGACAGCGAGCAGGGCGAGGGGACCTGGATTCGACGGAATCGGCTTCATGGGCTTCATGGGTTGGAGTTGCTCGGGCGGGACATCATGGAAGCTTCGGCCTCGCGACGCCACGCTCCGTACGCTACCCTGCGCGCTCGGCCCACCGTCCACGACCATCCCGCGAGGTGACGCCCATGCGAGCTCGACGATCCCTGGTCCCGATCGCCCTCCTTCTCGGCGCTCTCGGCACGCCGCCCGCGCACGCGCAGTCTACCGCGGACCGCATCCGATCCGCCACGAGGGCTCTCGAGTTCCGCAACATCGGGCCGACCATCATGGGTGGACGGATCTCCGACATCGCGCCCGTCGATTCGGACCCACGCATCTTCTACGTGGGGACGGCAACCGGCGGCGTGTGGAAGACCGAGAACGCCGGAATCACGTTCAGCCCCGTGTTCGACGGGGAGGAGACCTCCTCGATCGGAGACGTCACGGTGTCCCCGTCGAATCCCAACGTGGTCTGGGTGGGGACCGGTGAGCCGCAAAACCGGCAGAGCTCGCCCTGGGGGAACGGCGTGTACCGCTCCGTCGATGGGGGCAGGACCTGGGCGCACCTGGGCCTCGAGGAGACCCACCACATCGCGCGCATCCAGGTCCACCCCCGCGACCCCGACGTCGCCTACGTCGCAGCGGTCGGACATCTGTGGGGACCGAACCAGGACCGTGGCGTCTTCCGCACCACCGATGGCGGCCGCACCTGGGAGAAGGTCCTCTACGTCGACGAGAACACCGGCGTGATCGACCTCGCGATGGACCCGGGCGACCCGCGCACGCTGTTCGCCGCCACCTACCAGCGCCGTCGACGCGCGTGGGGATTCAACGGCGGCGGCCCGGGTAGCGGCATCTGGCGCACGTTCGACGGTGGTGACAGCTGGTCCGAGCTGACCGAAGGACTCCCCGAGGGGGACAAGGGGCGCATCGGGCTGGACGTGTTTCGACGGGACGGGAGCCTGGTATGCGCCGTCGTCGAGGCGGACGCCCAGGTACCAGGTCAGGGCTTCGGGGGCGGCGGGGGGGGTGGTGCGCGCAAGAACGGGGTCTACTGCTCCACCGACCGCGGCGAGACGTGGCTGCAGCGCAGCACAACGAACAACCGGCCCATGTACTACAGCCAGATCCGCATCGACCCGAACGACCCGGAGCGCATCTACCTGGGTGGATCGGATCTCTTCCGCTCGTCGGACGGTGGGCGGAGCTTCACGAACGACGCAGCCGAGGGCGTCCACCTCGATCACCACGCCCTGTGGATCGACCCGAACGACTCCGACCACCTGCTGCTGGGGAGCGACGGCGGGCTGTCCGTGAGCTGGGACCGCTCGGACCACTGGTTCCAGTACCGCAATCTGCCCGTGGGCCAGTTCTACGAGATCGGCGTCGACATGCGCGAGCCGTACCACGTGTGCGGCGGCCTCCAGGACAACGGTTCCTGGTGCGCCCCGTCGGACACCTGGTCGAATCAGGGGATCCGCACCCGCGACTGGTACAACGTCGGGTCCGGCGACGGCTTCTTCGCGGTCATGCACCCGAACGACGAGACCGTGATGTTAGCCGAGTCCCAGGGCGGCAACGTCACGCGCGTGAACCTGGTGACCAACGAGCGCGCTCGGATCCGACCGGAGGCCCGGCCGGGCGCGGACGGCGCGACGGCGGACCTCAGGTGGAATTGGGACACGCCCGTGCTCCTCTCGCGCCACGACGAGCGAACCGTGTACATCGGCTCGAACGTCCTCTTCCGGTCACGCGATATGGGACAGAGCTGGGAGACGATCAGCCCCGACCTCACCTGGGCGATCGACCGGGACACGCTCCGACTCATGGGCGTCCCGGGCGGCCAGCCGCAGATGTCACGAAACGACGGACAGTCCTCGTACGGGAACCTCACCGCGATCGCCGAGTCCCCCGTGGAAGCGAGCCTGCTGTACACGGGCGCGGACGACGGGCGCCTCCAGGTGACGCGGGACGCCGGCCAAACGTGGACGGACATCACCGCGAACGTCCGCGGGCTCCCCGCGCACACCTACGTGACACGCATCGTGGCCTCGCACGGAGCCGCCGGAACCGTCTTCGCGGCCTTCGACGGACACCGCAGCGACGACTTCGCCCCTTATGTCTTCCGGAGTGACGACTTCGGTCGCACCTGGCGCGCGATCGTGAGCGGTCTGCCCGCCACCTCGGTGAATGCCCTGGCCCAGCACCCGGATCGCCCCGACCTCCTCTTCCTTGGCAACGAGGTCGGCGTGTACGTGAGCATCGACGGCGGAGGCGCCTGGGTCCGACTCCACAACGGGCTGCCCACCGTGCCCGTGGACGACATCGTGATCCACCCGCGCGACAACGACCTCGTTCTCGGAACCCACGGGCGGGGCATCTGGATCATGGACGACATCGGTCCCCTGGAGGAGCTCACGCCGGAGCTGCTCGCATCGGCCGCCCACCTTTTCCGGACCCGGCAGGCGGTCTCGTACAACGAGTACACCCCGCAGGGATGGACGCCCGGGATCTTTGCGGCGCCGAACCCGGAGGCGGGCGCCCGCGTCCGGTACTGGCTGCGCGCGAGCTCGGACTCCGTTGCGCTCACCCTGTCCGACGCGATGGGGAGCCCGGTGCGCGCGCTGAAAGGCCCGGGGGAAGCGGGTCTCAACGAGGTGATCTGGGACCTCCGGGTCGAGGAGTCGGATGCGTCCGGTGCGGCCATGGGCGCCGGGCCGCGGGTCCTGCCCGGCACCTATCTGGTTCGGATCGAGGCGGGCGTGCAGGTAATGGAGGGAGAAGTGACGGTCCGGTTGGACCCACGCGCCGTCGCGGACGACGTCATGCTCGCCGAGCGTCAACGGTCGATGCTGGCCTCCTATCGACTCTCCGGACCGGCGGACAAAGCCCAGGAGTCGCTCGATCGCGTGCGTGAGCAGCTCCGGCAGGTGCGCACGCTGCTCGGCGATCGTGAGGGCGCCGATGGGCTGAGGGCGGAGGTGGGCGCGATGCTGGCCCTGGCAGATTCCCTGGACGACGACCTGGGTGAGGCCGGCGCGGGCGCCCAGACCTGGCGGCGCATCGAGGGCGTGACCGGGCCCGCGACGTCCGATCAGGAGTGGCAGATCGAACGCTCGTGGGAGGAGCTGCCGCCCGTGATCGGGCGCATCAACACCCTCCTGACGGAGCGGATGCCCGCCTTGAACGCCCGGCTGAACGAGGCGGGAATCCGACCGGATCCGGGCCCGGTGGTGCCCTTGCCGCGTCGCTCGGGCGGATGAGACGCCGCGGGCCGGAGTGCCCACGGGCACGCGCTCAAACGCGCGTCCACCACCTCGGCCCGCCCCCGCGCCCGCCACCCTCTGCGCGCTTGAACCCGAGCTCGCGCATCTCTCCGCGCAGCGCGGCGACGAGACGGTCGCCCTCCTCGCGGGCGAGGTCGCCGTGGAACTCCAGGACTCGGCCCCCATCCCCGCCGGCTTCCACCGTGAGCTCCCGCGGGCGGTCGCTGGCCTCCAGGATCTGACCGGCGAGCCGCTCCGCGAACGCGCGCCGGTCGTCCTTCGTGGCGGAGGCGATCCGGCGGTTGCGCTCCGCCACCTTCTCCGGCCGCTCCTCACTCCAAACCAGCAGGAGCCCCGGGAGCGCCAGGGGCAGGCCGAGGCCCGCGCCGAGCAGGAAGAGCTCCCAGGGCGAGGGAAGGGAGACGTCCGGTCCCCCGGCCTCCAACATCCGCCGCACCATCCACATCAGAGCGGCGGCTCCGACGGCGATCGCGATGACGCCGATCAGAGCGATTCCCCACGTGCGGGTGCGGCGCAAACCGGCACGCCCCCGCGGACGCCGCCCCAGCCAGGCCAGGCCCAGCGACGTGCCGAGCCCCCCCAGCAGCAGCATGACCATGTGCGGGACGTAGTCCCGGAGCCCGCTCTCCATCCACTCCTCCATCTTCGCCGGCGAAGTCGATCGATCTCGTGTTGTGGGGACATCGGAACGCTTGCCGTGTATCTCCCGTAGGGTGAACTATCGCGATGGGAGCCGCCGGGCCAGCGCCCGGCTGGCAGCGCGTGTGATCGAAACGGCCCGCCGGGGAGGAGCGATGCCGAGGAGACTGCTGAAAGGACGGGTCGGTCTGATCCTGGCTCTCGCCGGTGACCTCCTCCTGTCGGGCGGCCCGCACCTTCATCCGACCGTGCCGGAGGCATCCCTGCGCGCCGCCCTCGACGCCCAGGCGAGGGTGAGCGACGAGTGGCTCGCCCTGGATGGCGTCGTGGGCACCGCAGTCGGCATGGGCGCGGGCGGTGACGCCGTACTGAAGGTCTACCTGACCGCGCCTGGCGCCGCGCTTCTTCCCTCCCGCGTCGCCGGCGTTTCGGTCGACCTGGAGGTGACCGGTGAGTTTCGGGCGCTCGAGCCCGCTGCCGAGGACGTGGACCCGAAGGGCAACTTCGCCCGCCCGGTCCCCATCGGCGTGAGCACCGGGCATCCGGACGTCACGGCCGGCACGATCGGCGCGAGGGTCACCGACGGAGAGCGGATCTACGCGCTGAGCAACAACCACGTCTACGCGAACAACAACGCCGCCCGCAAAGGAGACAATCTGCTCCAGCCGGGTCGCGCCGATGGTGGACGAGATCCCGATGACGTCATCGGTACACTCTACGACTTCGAGCCGGTGCGCTTCTGCGAAGGGCTCTCCTGTCCGTTCAACCCGATTGACGCGGCGATCGCTGTGACCACCGCGGAGGACCTGGGCACCGCGACTCCCGACGGCGGCTACGGCCAGCCGCGCACGTCCACCGTCGAGCCGCAGCTCGGGATGGCGGTGCAGAAGTACGGACGCACGACGGGCCACACGTTCGGGCGCGTCACGGGGATCAACGCGATCATCGACGTCTCGTACCGCGACGGCAAGGCGCGCTTCCAGGGACAGATTGTCATCTCGGGGGGCAATTTCAGCGCCGGCGGCGACTCGGGGTCGCTCGTGGTCACGGACGGGGTCCTGCTGGGTGATCGCCGGCCGGTGGGGCTCCTCTTCGCCGGAAGTCCCTCGAACACTCTGGCCAACCCCATCGATCCGGTCCTCGAGCGCTTCAGCGTGCGCATCGACGGGGGCTGAGGAACGTGACGGGCGACATCAGGAAGGCGCAGTCGGAGCTCGCCTCCAGGGTCATGGGCAGACCGGGCGTCGAGGGCGTCGCCATCGGCCAGAAGGCTGGAAAGCCCTGCCTGGTCGTCTACGTGAGCAGCCAGGCCGGCGAAAAGCTCGTGCCGCGCACGGCGGGGGGCTTCCGCGTCGTGGTCGAGCGCGGCAAGGGGTTCCGCAAGCTCTGAGGGGGGGTATCCCATCCCGGGCTCCCCACGGAAACCTCACGGCTCGGACGTCCCCGCCGCCCCTTGACCATCGGGCCCCGACGGCTCAGATCTTGCACCCATTCGGATCACCACCTGAAAAGGGCAAACCGTCGGCGACGGCGGGGCGCAAAGCCAGGGATCCGCGCGAAATCGCGCGCCGACCGCCCGGCTGCCAGGTAGGACGACGGGATCCACGGCCGGGTCCGGTCCGTGCTGCCCAGCGCCGCGCGGATCGGGCCTCGTCCTTTCGGGGGGTGGGCGGGCCGCGGGCCTGTCGGCGTCAGGGGCCCACGTCGGGAAGGAGCTACAGGAGATGCTCGGATTCCTCTTGACCGCGCTGTGGCTCGGCGTGGCGGGGACGGCCCTCCTGTCCGGACTGGACTTCTACCTCCTGCCCGACCAGGAACGCGCCTTCTCACCCTTGGCGGACCTATGGGGTCCCACGGGCCTCTACGGGCAGGGGATGGGGATCGTCGGGTCGGCGATGATCGTGGTCGGGGTCGTGGCCTACGCACTCCGCAAGCGTGTGTCGTTCCTCGCCCGGGCCGGCCAGCTTCGCCACTGGCTGAGCGTCCACATCTTCCTGTGCACCCTCGGCCCGTTCCTGGTGCTGCTGCACACCACGTTCAAGTTCGGTGGCATCGTGTCGATCGCGTTCTGGAGCATGGCGATCGTTACGGCGAGCGGGGTCTTCGGTCGGTACGTCTACGCACGCATCCCGAAGACGGTGAACGGTCGCTTCCTGGGGCTGAGGGCCATACAGGAACGGGCGCTGGAGCTCTCGGCGGAGATCGCCGCGCGTACGGGGCTCCCCCCGTCGGAAATCGAGGGGATGGTCGCCGCACCGGTGACGAGCACACATGCCGAGAGTCTGCTCGGAGCGTTGGGAGCGGCCTTCGCGTCCGATATCCGGGCCGTGGGGCATCGGCGCGCGCTGCGGGCGTTCCTCAGGGTACGCGCGGTTCCGGCAGAGCTCCACCGACCCGTGGTCGCCATGGACGCGGAGCGTCGACGCCTCCAACGTCAGGCCCTGCTGCTGCAGCCCTTCCAACGCCTGTTCCGGTACTGGCACGTGATCCATCTGCCGCTGGCGACGGTGATGTTCATCGTGCTCGGCATACACGTGACCGTCGCCGTCATGTTCGGGTACACGTGGATCTTCCAGTGACCCCGACAGGTCTGACCGGCATGGCGAGCACGCTGGTGCTCCTCACACTGCTGTGCTCTCCGAGGCCGACGACGGCCCAGCTCATCTCGCCCGGGAAGTTGTCGAGTGGGCACGCGGCGCTCGAGGGGATACGGAACTGCACACGCTGCCACGAGCTCAGACAGAAGGGCGTGTCCGCCGACCTGTGTCTCGACTGCCACGAGCCGCTCGCCCGCCGGTACACCGCGGGGACGGGCTTCCACGCTACGCTCTCCGAGAAGGACTGTGCGGCGTGCCACAAGGAGCACTTCGGCGTCGATTTCGCGATCGTGCGGCTGGACACCGCGGAGTTCCGACACGACCGGACCGGCTACGACCTCGAGGGGGCGCACGCGGACCTGGGATGCAGGGAATGTCACGCTCCCGAACGTGTCACGGACCGGACGGTGATCGCCTTCGGGAGGGAGCACGGAGGGCTCGCGCGCACCTTTCTCGGGCTCCCCGATACCTGCGAGGCGTGCCATGGCTCGGACTCGCCCCACGGCGACGACCTGAACGGACGTCCCTGCGCGAGCTGCCATGGCCAGGAGGACTGGAAGGAGGCCTCGGGGTTCGATCACGCCACCACAGCGTACCCGCTCACCGGACTGCACGCACGGGTCGTGTGTGAGGGGTGCCATCGTCCGCGCGGCACCGGGCCGGACGCACCGCTGCGCTACGCGGGGATCGATGCGGCGACCTGTACCTCCTGCCACCAGGATCCGCATCGGGGGGCGATGCCCGGGCGATGCGAACGCTGCCACACGACCCGTGGCTGGCAGAACGTCGATCGCAGGCGGGTCGAGTCGGACTTCGATCATCGCCGCACCGGCTTCGCCCTGGTGGGCAGCCACGCCGAAGCGCCCTGCGCCTCGTGTCACGATGCCAAGGCCTCGTCGAGCGTGGTGGGCGTCACGCTGCGCTTCCAGAAGGGAACCGAGCGTCGCGCCTTCCCCCACCCGGTCGCGTCGACCTGCGGGTCCTGCCACGTCGACCGCCACGAGAAGCTGCCGCTCGAGGCCGAGGGCGCGTCGCCCTGCGACGCGTGTCATGGCCAGGAAACGTGGCTTCCGTCCGCGTACGATCTCACCCGCCACCTCCGCGAAGCCGGGTACCCGCTGGTGGGCGCCCACGTAGCGGTGGCCTGCGAGTCGTGTCATCGCTCCAGCGACGGGACTCTGACGTTCCGTCTCGTGGCCACGTCGTGCTCCGACTGCCATCAGACCTCCTCTCCGCACGGCGACCAGTTCGAGGGCCGCGCGTGCGACGCGTGCCACGTGGGGGACAGCTTCGTCATCGAAGCCTTCGACCACGATTCCACGCGCTTCCCCCTGGACGGTGCCCACGCGGGCGTGCCGTGCGCGTCCTGCCACCTGAGCGAGGCACACGGGACCGGAGCGACCCAGGTGCGCTATCGCCCCTTGGGCACGGAGTGCCGTGATTGCCACGGAGGCGCCGCGTGATCCGCGCCCCGATCGCCCTGCTCGGGCTGATGGCGCTCGCTCCCGCGCGAGCCGCGGCCCGACAGGGCGTGGAGAGCCCCCACGGGACACTCCCTCCCGACCTGGACTGCTCGGCCTGTCACAGCGAGACGGGATGGACGCCGCTGCGGCGCGATCCGACGTTCGACCACGACCGTAGGACCGGTTTCGTCATGACCGGAGCGCACACCCGGGCTTCGTGCGCGGCGTGCCACCTCGAGCTGCGCTTCGACGGCCCCAGCCTCGCGATGGACGACTGCGCGGGATGTCACGCGGACATCCACGAGGGAAAGATGGTGCGGGACTGCGCCGACTGTCACACGACGGGCTCCTTCCATGCCGTCGACGGCGAGGAGGTCCACGCCAGGACGTCGTTCCCCCTCACTGGGGCCCACCGGCAGGTGAGCTGCGAGAGCTGTCACATCAACGACGTCGGCGGCGCGTATACGCCGCTGGAGACCGAGTGCACTACCTGCCACGCGGACGACTACGCCGGCGCGAGCACCGTCGATCACGTGGCCAACGGGTATCCCACCGACTGCACCGAGTGCCACAGCACGCTGGGATGGAGCGACTCCCCGGCGTTCGATCACGCGGCGGTGTCCGGTGGCTTCGAGCTCCTGGGTGCCCACGACGGGCTGCGTTGCGCCAGCTGTCACACCGTACCCGGCCTCGATCCCATCTTCCAGCCGGCAGGACAGGACGATTGCGTGGCGTGTCACGCCGCGGACTACGAGCGCCAGCACGGTGGATCGGGCTTCCCGACGACCTGCGCGACCTGCCATGGCGTGGACAACTGGGATGTCGAGAGCTTCGACCACGCCTTCACGGGCTTCCCGCTCGTCGAACGGCACGCGGGCCTGTCGTGCGGCAGCTGCCACACCGGCGACGGCCGCGGCCTGCTCTTCCCCACCCCCAGCGACCCGACGGACTGCGTCGCCTGCCATCGTGACGACTACGACCGGAAGCACACAGGGTCCGGCTTCCCCACCACCTGCCTGTCGTGCCATACGCAGCGGAACTGGGACGCCGAAGGCTTCAACCACGCCCTGACCGCCTTCCCTCTGGTGGGGGCGCACGTGGCGGCCCGGTGCGACGACTGTCACGGCCCTCAGGCGGTGAGTGGCGGAACCGGTGGCGCATCCGCGGAGTGCGTCTCCTGTCATCAGGCGGCGTACGACGGGACCCACGCCGGGTCCGGCTATCCCACGGAGTGCACCACCTGCCACACGCAGGACTCATGGGCGGGAGCGACGTTCGATCACGCACTGACGACATTCCCGCTGGAGGGCGCCCACGCGACCGCTCCCTGCGCCACCTGCCACGGAGGCTCGTCTCCACTGGCGTCGCTTCCGACGGGACCGGAGGACTGCGCATCCTGCCACACCGCCGCGTACGATGCGGCCCATGGTGCCTCCTCCGGCTTCCCCACGACCTGCGCCGACTGCCACGACGTCGTGACCTGGTCAGGAGCGACGGCCGATCACGCGGCCCTTTCCGGGGGCTTCGCGCTGAGCGGACCCCACGCGACCGCGGCATGCACCTCGTGCCACGCGGTGCCCGGGTACCAGCTGCTCTTTCCCAAACCCTCGGGCACGGACCATTGCGTGGCCTGTCACCAGGCCCAGTACGACGCCGCGCACGCCGGCTCCGGATTCCCGACCGCGTGCACCACCTGCCACGCGGACGACCGATGGACCGGGGCCACGATCGACCACCCGACAGTCTCGGGGGGATTCCGCCTCCTCGGCGCCCATCAGGCCGCCACCTGCACAGCCTGCCACGCCGTGCCCGGATACGCGCTCCTCTACCCCATCCCCTCGGACGACCAGGACTGCGTGGCGTGCCACCAGGACCGCTACGACGCTGCCCATGGCGGCAGCGGCTACCCGACCGCATGCGCCGACTGCCACACGACCACCGCCTGGCAGCCGTCCACCTTCGACCATGAGCGCGTCTTCCTGCTGCAGTCCGGTCCGCACCAGCAGAAGTGGTCGGCGTGCTCGGACTGCCACACCTCCTCGTCCAACATCTCGGCCTTCACGTGCTTCAACTGCCACGTCCACGCCCAATCGGTGATGGACGAAAAGCACAAGCAGGTCAACGGCTACGTCTACGAAAGCGGCCAGTGCCTCAACTGCCACCCCAGGGGACTCAAGTGAGGCGGCGTCGGACGTTGGGTGCCCGCGCATCGCTGACCGGCGTGCTCCTCCTGGTGTGCGTCGCGTCGGTGGTGGCCCAGGAGCCCCGGCCGCAGGATGCGCCGAGGGCCACCGTCTTGGTGCGGCAGGTGGCCGGCACGAGCATCTACCTGGACATCGGGCGTAGGCACGGACTCGACACCGGCGACACCGTCGAGGTCGCCCGGGAGGCGGACGGAGCGACCGTGGGGCGCCTGACCGTGACCGCCGCGACCGAAGACCGCTCGGTGCTGACGTTCGCGGGTGAGCCCTTCGCCGTCACGCGCGGTGCGTCGCTGACCCTCTTCCTGCTGCGGACGCCCACGGATGCGGTACCGGAGGCCGCCGCGCCACGACCTGGCGCCCAGACCGGCGCTCGGGTCTCCCAGCCGGCCTCCTCCCTGTCGCGTCCGCGGGGGCGGGTGGGGATCGACCTGTCCGCGTCCCAGTCCACGACCAGCGTGGGGTCCGTCGATCCCGAACGGGTGAGCCGCACCTTCGCGACGCCGGCCTTCCGGCTCGACGCCACCGTTCCTCGGGCCGTCGGGCCCCTCGCGCTGCATCTCGGTGGGCGGCTGGCCTACCGCTACGCGGACGGAGCGAGCATCACACCGGCGACGTCCGTCCGTATCTACGAGGCATCGCTGGAGCACGACGCCCCCGGGTCTCCGGTCCGGGTCCGCCTGGGACGTTTCCACAGCCCGGTCGAGGCCTACAGCGGCTGGTGGGACGGAGCCATGCTCCGTCTGGGAGGCCGTAGCTTCGGCGTGGGGGCGCTCGCCGGCTTCGAGCCGGACCGCTGGAACGAGAAGCCATCCGCCGACCGGCCCAAGCTGACGGCCTTCGCGGACTGGGAGGGGCGCGGGCGCGGGTGGCGGTGGCAGGGAGACGTCTCGGTCCATGGAATGCGACCCCGCGACAGCCTTCCCGACCATACGTTCTTCGGGGTCAGCCAACGCATCACCAGCGGTCCGCTGCGAATCGTGCAGGACCTCCAGGTCGACCGGGATGACGTGGCGGGCAAATGGCGGCTGTCGCGGGCCGGACTTCGATCGGCGCTGGCCCTCGGGCGCCACCTCGACGTACGCGTGGGAGTCAGCCGCCGCGAAACGTGGCTCATCGGGCTCGGCGCCGGCCTGTTCGCCCCGCGCTCCGACCGGATTGACGGCGGCATCGCCGTCCGCGGAACCGCTGGGTACCTGTCCCTGGACGCGTCGCGCTCCACGGACGGGCTCGGCCGCGAGAGCACGGGTCTGACGGGGAGCGCGGCTCTGCGGAGGCTACCCGAGACCTCGATCCTCGGAGCCTCGGCGGTCGTGAGTCGCTGGACCGGGCCCTACGGGAACACCCTGCTGGCCTCCCCGACACTCCAGGTGGATCTGTCACCCGCCTGGCTGCGCCTCGGGTACCGATTCTATCGGTCCGACTTCATCGAGCGTATCAGCACGACCCATGGGGCCGAAGCCTCCGTGGACGCCCCCTTCGGCTCGGGCCTGCGCTTGTCCGCACGCGTGCGCGTCCAGTGGGGGTCGTACCTGGCCAACCGGTCGGTCGACCTCTCCCTGTATCGCGTATTCTGAGGCAGGATGGATCCGGATAGCCTGATCATCGTGGCGCTCGGCGTGGGCCTGACGGTGTTGGCCATGCTCCCCACGTTCCTGAAGAGGGAGGCCCAGGAACGTCGCACGAGGATCGCCCACGCCGAGTCCCTCCGCTACGGCCTACACGAGCCCGTCTCACTCCACCCCATCGTGGATCCGGGCGGATGCATCGGCACATCGAACTGCGTCTCCGTGTGTCCGGAGGAGGTCCTGGGGCTCAGAGCGGGTCAGGCCATTGCGGTGAGTCCTGCCCGGTGCATCGGACACGGCCTGTGCGAGCGCATCTGCCCGGTCGACGCGATCCAGCTCGTGTTCGGCACGGAGAAGCGCGGCGTCGATCTGCCCCGCATCCAGGAGAACTTCGAGACCAACGTGCCGGGGCTGTACGTGATCGGGGAGCTCGGCGGCATGGGGCTCGTCGCGAACGCCTTCGAGCAGGGACGTCAGTGCGTAGAGGGCATCGTCCGCGAGATGGCGAGAGATCCTGGTGGGCAGGGGGACCTGGACGACCTGATCGTGGTGGGTTGCGGCCCCGCCGGCCTGTCCGCCTCGCTCACCGCGCTGGAAAAGGGCCTGCGATTCAGCACCCTGGAACGGGAAGACCTGGGCGGTACCGTTCGCCACTATCCACGCAAGAAGCTGGTGATGACGAGACCGGTGAAGGTCCCTGGATACGGAAGGCTCCCCATGCGCGAGGTGCGCAAAGAGGAGCTGATCGGGCTCTGGGAGGATATCGCCCACAAGGTGGGGCTCCGGGTCGACACCGGGGTGACCGTGACCGGGATCAGTCGCGTGGACCATCTCCACTTCGAGGTGTCGACCGCGGAGGGCGTACGCAGGGCGAGGCGCGTGGTGCTGGCCATCGGGCGGCGGGGCGTGCCTCGTAAGCTCGGCGTCCCGGGAGAGGACGAGGCGGTGCACGTCGCGTATGCACTGCGCGAGCCCGAGGCCTACCGGGACGACCGCATCCTGGTCGTGGGCGGCGGGGACTCGGCGGTCGAAGCCGCGCTCGCCCTCGCCGAGCAGCCGGGAAACGACGTACGCCTCTCCTACCGAGGTGACGCGTTCTCCCGCATCAAGCCCGCCAATCAGCGACGGCTCGAGAGCGCTCTTTCCGACGGCTCGTTGGAGGTATTGCTGCAGACCCTGCCCCGCCGCATCCTCCCGGACGAGGTCACCCTCGAGTGGCCGGACGGTCGTGCCCGGGAGGTTCCCGCGGATCAGGTCTTCGTCTTCATCGGCGGAGAGCTACCGACCGCCTTCCTGCGCTCCGCCGGTGTGGAGATCGAGACGCACTTCGGCGCTCCCTGAGCCCGACCCGGCGAGGGCACTAGGATCGCTCCACGTCGCCGCCGGCGCGCGCCGAGCCATGCGCTTCGGCGGCCAGTGAATCCGCGAGTCGCGTGACGCGAACGTGGCTCCTGGACGACATCGCGGTCCATACGGCGCGACCGATCGCGCCCCCCACGAGTGCCCCCCCGGCGAGGGCGAAGCCACCCACCGCCCCCAGACCCAGCAGTGGCGCGGCCAGCATGGCGCCCCAGGCCGCGGGCATTAGCTGGACCACGAGGCGCAGGCGGGGCCTGGACTTCTCGACGACCTGGATGTGCGTCTCGCCGTCCCCGGGAGTGATCGACACCTGCATGCTGCGGAAGCGGTCCGCACTGGTCCAGCGCAACGAACCCAACGCCTGCGAGACGGATCCAGCGCCGTCCGCTCGCTCGTCGACGAGGTGGACGAGCCCGCCGAGCGCGGCCTCGTCGAGCCGCCCGGGCACGGCTCTCACGGCCTTGTGCACCAGGGGTGCCCCCGCGAGCACGCTCGCGGCCGAGTCCCGTCGCTCCAGCGTGGACACGGCCCGTGCGATGGCGTCCGCCGAGATGCCGACCTCGCGGCCGATGTCCTGCAGGTCTTCGAGCGAAAGTCCCGCGGCCGCGGGTCCTTCGGCTTCCTCCATCTCGGAGGCCCGTCGCAGGACGAGCGCGACCTCTCGGTCCGTGAAGCGGCGACCGGGCTCCGAAGACATGGGCGGCTCCCTGGAAAGAGATGGCTCTGGCCGGTGGGCAATACGCGTCAACGGCGCGAGACATTCAGCCCGCGAGGGCCGCGAGGGCAAGCCTACCCCCGCTCACACGCCGGCGCTCCCTGGCGGCGCCCAGCGACGGCCCGCACGTTGGCGGCCGGATCCACCCGGACCTGGAGGAAGTCGTGCCCCGCCCGCGCCTCGCCTGGATCGTAACGATGCTCACGCCCTGCGTCGCGTCCACGACCACGGCCCAGACCACATTCGGCGGTTACCCGGCGGCCCGCATGGGCGGCTTCTACATGGAGAACTTCTACCTTCCGCCCGCGCCGTCCTCCACGCCGTGGTACCCGTCCTGGTCACCGGACGGCGCGCACGTGGCGGTGGCCATGTCGGGGTCCGTCTGGGAGGTCGAGCTCGCCACCGGCGTGGCAACCGAGCTCGTGTCCGGACCGAGTTACTACTCGTCGCCGGACTACTCCCCGGACGGACGCTGGATCGTCTACACGGCCGACGATCACGGCCGCTCGATCCAGCTCGAGGTCCTGGACCGACGGACCGGCGCCACCCGTCCTCTCACGGAAGGCGACGAGGTCTACGCGGACCCCCGCTTTTCCCCCGATGGTGGCCGCATCGCCTATGTGTCCACCCGGCCGACCGGCTACTTCAACGTGTATGTCCGCGGCTTCGCGGACGGAGCCTGGTCCGGGGCCGAGGAGGCGGTCACCTCGGACCACGATTTCGGTCGCGACCGGCTCTATTTCGGTCGCTGGGACATCCACATATCCCCGGCCTGGCTGCCGGATGGGCGGGAGCTCCTGATCGTGTCGAATCGGGACGTGGCCCTCGGCAGCGGCAACGTGTTCCGCGTCCCGGCCCGCCCGGGTGGCTTTTCGGACCGGCGGACGGTCCTGCAGGAGCAAACCCTCTATCGGACGCAGCCGGACGTGTCACTGGACGGCAAGCGCTTCGTGTTCTCCTCGACGCGGGGGGCCGCGGATCAGTACAACAACCTGTACGTGCAGCCGACCGAGGGAGGCGAGCCGTACAAGCTGACCTTCTTCCAGCACGACGCGTTCCACCCGCGCTGGTCGCCGGACGGAGAATGGATCGCGTTCGTATCCAACGGGGATCCCGATGGGCTCCCCGCGCTGAAGCTCCTCGAGACCTACGGCGGCAGGCTGGTCGACGTGCCCATCACCGAGCGACGCTGGAAGAGGCCGACCGGTCGCCTCAGCGTCACCACCGTGGACGCCGGCGGCACCCCGACCGCGACCCGTGTGCACCTCACCGCCTCCGACGGCAAGGCGTACGCGCCGTACGATGCGTACGCGCGCATCGGGCGTGCGGGGGACTACCTCTTCCACCACCAGGGGAGCTTCGAGGTCGAGGTCCCGGCCGGGCGAACCAGGATCGTGGCCGTGCAGGGCTTCGAGCACACTCCGGCGCAGCGTGAGGTGGACGTCCCCGCGGGCGGAAGCACCGACCTTTCGCTCCGTCTCGAGCCCGCGGAGGACATGGCCGCCCGCGGCTGGTTCAACGGCTCCACGCACGTGCACATGAACTACGGTGGCAATCTCCACAACTCGCTCGAAAACCTGATGATGATGTCCGCGGCCGAGGATCAGGACATCGTGCTCGAGCAGATCGCGAACAAGGACAACCGGATCCTCGACCACCAGTACTTCCGGCCCGGCGGGGGACCCCACCCGCTGTCCCGGCCGGACCAGGTGCTGGTGGTGGGACAGGAGTACCGCCCGCCCTTCTACGGGCACGTCTTCATGTTCGGGATGCGCGACCATCTGATCTCGCCCTTCACGACCGGATACGAGGGCACGGCCATCGAGAGCCTCTATCCGTCCAACACGGACATGTTCAGGAAGGCCATCGCGCAGGGAGCGACGGTCGGCTACGTGCACTCGTTCTATTCGGGAGATCCGCTGCAGGGCGACCTAGGGGGCGCGAAGGGGATGATCGTCGACGCCGCCCTCGGCACCACGCACGCCGTCGAGTGGTCGACGGCCCAGGACGGCTTCGCGCCGCTCTATGCGGTGTGGAGCAACGGGCTCCACGTGACCGTCGTCGGGGGCGAGGACTCGATCAGTGACCTCCAACAGAACCCTCTCGTGGGTTCGGTGCGGACCTACGTGAAGCCGCGCGACGGCCGCCTCACGATGGAGGGCTGGCTGGAAGGCCTTCGGGAGGGTCGTGCGTTCATGACCACGGGGCCGCTGGTCGATCTGGAGGTGGACGGACGAGGACCGGGCGAGACCCTCGAGTTGACCGGCGGTCAGGAGGTGGTCGTGACGCTCCGGGTCGTTTCCATCGCACCCCTGGAAAAGGCCGAGCTCGTCTTCGACGGAGAGGTGGTCGAGACCTTCCGGTTCACCGGCGACCGGCGATCGTTGGAGGTACGCACGCGGGTCCGCCCCGGCCGCTCGGGGTGGTATCACGTGCGCGTCAACGGCGTGCCCGCCGAGCGCTTCCCGTTCGACATCACGTACGCCCAGGCCCTGACCAATCCGGTCTGGATCATCGTGGATGGCGCACCCGTGCGCAGCAGATCCGCCGCGGACTATGCTCTCCGATGGATCGACAAGCTCCAGGACATGGCGGAGGCGTGGCCGGGGTGGCGATCGGACGACGAGCGGATCCACGTGCTCGCTCAGTTCGACGAGGCCAGAGGCGTCTATCGGCGACTGGCTTCGCAGGCCGCGGCACGGAGCGTGAGGTAGCGTCGGGGGCGGCCGCTCAGGCGTCCTTCCCGGCCGGGGTCGGAGCACGGGTCGCGCCCTCCACCATCGCCCCGACGCTGGACAGCACGGACACCACGTATGGGACGATCACGGTGAGGCCCATCTTCAGGTAGTTGCCGGGGCCGAGAGCCCCGCGCAGGATCGCGTCACCGTGGTTGATCGCGATCAGGATGGTTCCCACCACGACAGCGAACTTGAGACCCCGTAGGATCACGGTGCGCCGGCACGCGAGGAGACACCACTCACGGAGCGTGGTCGGAAGTGACGTGACGTGACCCATGGGCGTCCCTGGCATTGTCTTCGGGTCGAGGGTATACCTAGGCGCGTCGTCCGAGGTGCCTTCGTCCGGCGGACGAGGGCTCCGCGGACAAAGCCCTACACGCTCCCGGAAGTTCCCGAGGGTACAGGTACGTCGACCTCCCGACCCGGCCAATCCGACCTCGCCCCGGACGCTTCGCCGATCCGGTCGCGGGGAAGTCTACCAACCCACGTGGTGGACGGCCTGCCGATGCCGGTGGTGATCACACGCACGCTGGACGATTCGGTCGTGCGGGTGAATGCCGAGTACACCGCCGCGTTCGGACTCGGCGACGCCGAGGTGGCCGGAAAGCCGTTCCGGGACCTCCACGACGTGCCGGAGGACCGGGACCGCACCCTCGAAGCCCACCGCGCGGGGGGGATCGAGTCCGTCGAGGTCAGGATGCGCACGGCCACCGGCGAGTGCCGGTGGGCGCAGGCCGACGTCGCGGTGTTCGGGTTCCAGGGGGAGCCGGTCTACCTGAACACGTTGTACGACATCGGTCAGCTGAAGAGCGCGGAGCGCGGCCTGGAAGAGGCGACCGAGGTCCTCCATGAGATGGCGCGCTTCCCGGAGATGAACCCCGGCCCCGTGGCTCGACTCGAGCTGGACGGGACCATCCTGCGCGCCAACGTCGCCGCGCAGGAGGTGTTCGGTCTCGACTCCCTGGACGGGATGTGCCTCTGGGACCTCCTCGGAGTCGACCATGCGGTCCAGACCCAGATCTCGGAGGCCGCGGCGCCCATCCAGCTGGAGGTGCAGGTGGGTGAGGTCTGGCTCGCGCTCACCTTCGCTTACGAAGCCGCCAGCCGGCACATCTTCGTCTATGGGACCGACGTCACCGCGCAGAAGAGGGCGGAGCGGGAGCTGGCCGAGCGGGCGCGGTTCCCGCAGCTGAATCCGGGGCCTGTCGCACGTCTGCGCCCGGACGGAACGGTCATCCGGGCGAACCCGGCCGCGGGCAGCGTCTTCGGGAAGCAGAGCCTGGCCGGGGAGTCGTTTCGCGCTCTGTGTGGCATCGACGAGCCACTCTGGACGCGGATCCTGTCCACGGGCGCGCCGGTCCGGCACGAGGCGACCCTCGCCGACCGCTGTATCTCGTTCACGCTCGTCTACGAGGGCTCGCTGGACCAGGTCTTCGCCTACGGGGCGGACATCTCGGAGCTGAAGGCGGCGGAGCGGGCGCTGGCCGACCTGGCCCGCTTCCCGGAGATGAACCCCGGCCCGGTCCTGCGCCTGGACCAGAGCGGAACCGTCCTCCTGGCCAACCGGGCTGCCAGGACGCTCTTCGATCAGGACGACCTCTCGGGACGGTCCTGGCTGGACCTCTGTCCCGGGGTCGACGCCGCCTTCTGGTCGTCGGTCCGGAGCGCCACCGACGCGGTCCCCCTCGAGGCGAAGCTGGGCTCCCGGTTCTTCATGCTCCACCACGCCCCGGGGCCCGACGGAGCGTTCGTGTTCGTCTACGGGTCGGATCTCACCGCGCAGAAGAAGGCGGAAAGCGCGCTCCGTCAGAGCGAGAAGATGGCGACGCTCGGCACCCTGACCGCCGGAATGGCGCATGAGCTGAACAACCCCGCGGCCGCGGCGCAGAGGGCGGCGGAACAGCTCGAGGTCGCGTTCGCGGACCTGGAGAAGGCCCATCTCACCCTGCGAGGCGTCAGCCTCGGGGTGGACGTGGACCGCCTGCTCGCCGAGCTGAGTCAACAGGCGCGGCACGTCGCCGCACACCCGATCGAGATCGGAGCCATGGAGCGCGTCGATCGGGAGGCTCAGGTGGAACACTGGCTCGAGGAGCACGGGGTGGACCACGCATGGGAGTCGGCACCGGCGTTGGTTGAGATGGGGTACTCACCCACGACCCTCGACGAGCTGGTCGGCAAGGGCGCCGGAGATCACGTCGGACTGGTGGTGGCCTGGCAGGCGCAGGCGCACCGCGTGTACCGACTCGCGGGCGAGATCCGACACGGCTCGAGCCGACTCGTGGAGATCGTGGGCGCCATGAAGGCGTACGCCTACCTCGGTCAGGCTCCCGTCCAGAGCGTGGACGTGAACGAGGGGCTCCGGAACACCCTGGTCATCTTGCGTGGAAAACTGGGCGAGGACATCGAGGTGGAGCAGGCGCTCACGCCGGGCCTACCCCGCCTGGAGGCCTATGGCAGCGAGCTGAACCAGGTGTGGACGAACCTCATCGACAACGCGCTGGACGCTCTCGGCGGCAAGGGACGAATCGCCATCAGGTCCGGACTGGTGGACGATCGCCTGGTGGTCGAGATCGAGGACGATGGTCCCGGGATCCCCGAGCCCATCCAATCCCAGGTCTTCGACGCCTTCTTCACGACCAAGCCGCCCGGAATGGGGACCGGCCTGGGCCTCAACACGTGCTACAACGTCGTGGTCAAGAAGCACGCGGGCTCGATCGAGGTGAGCTCGGTACCGGGCCGCACGTGCTTCACCGTGTCCCTGCCCCTTCACGCCACCCACCCGACCGTCGGCGGCTAGCCGGGCCCGGAGGGCGACAGGGGCAGGCGGACACACATGACGGTCTCCCCCGGCATCGAGCGGACCTCGATGTCGCCCTGGTGGGTCCTCACGATCCGGAGCGCGATGCCGAGGCCCAGACCGGTGCCGACGCCCACCTCCTTGGTGGTGAAGAACGGCTCGAAGATGCGACCCCGGACGTCGTCCGGGATCCCCGGGCCGGTGTCGGCGACATCGACCTCCACCCACATGTCGTTCTGCCGGGCCCTGACCGTCAGTGTCCCCCCCTCGCCCATGGCGTCGATGGCATTGTCGACGAGGTTGGTCCATACCTGATTGAGCTCCCCGGCGTGCGCGGGGACCAGGGGCAGGTCCTCCTGGTACTCGCGCTCCAGCCGAATCGCACTCTTCTTCAGCTTGTGGCCGAGCATGGTGAGCGTGTTGTCGAGCCCGAGCCGAACGTCGGTGGGCTTGTGCTCGGTGGATCGGTCCATGTGGGAGTACGTCTTGATCGACGCCACGAGGTCTGCGATGCGCCCGGAGGCCGCGTTGATCTCGTCGACGATCCGGTCCGAGTCGATTCCACCGCCCAGCCAGGCGAGCGCATCGGAGAGGGCGTTCGGCGGCAACAACCGGGCCACCTCGGCCAGGTCCTCGGGGGTGATGCCCGCCTCGCTGAGCGTCGCCGCCAACTGCCAGTGCTCCGGCACATCGCGTTCCTCGAGCCAGTCCGACAACTCGTCCTCGAGGGCGCCCCGCTCGAGCGCCGACACCCCTGACGCGTCGCCATCCCTGCCCTGGGCCCTGAGCCGCTCGAGCTTGGAAAGCCCCTGCTCCTCGACGTTGTGCCGGACCAGCGCCAGAACCAGGCCCGGAAGCCTTGCGCGGTGCTCGGACAGCCGGGCAGCGGCCCGACGGACGGCAGCCGCAGGATTGTTGAGCTCGTGGGCGAGGCCCGCCGAGAGTCGCCCGAGCGCCATCATCTTCTCGTTCTGTTGCTCGAGCCGCACATCGCCCCTGACCCGGTCCGACATCTCGGCCACGAGACGTCGTCCCATCTCGTGGCTGACTCCGATGAGATCCCTGAGCTGCGAGGCGTCGATCCGAAGCACGACCGAGGGCTCGGCGGCGACCGTGTGGCGGGGGTAGTGCGTCATGCGGGAGAAGGGGAGCATCCCCGTCACCTCCCCCGGGTGGGTCGTTGCCACGAGGAGCCACTGCCCCCCGATCTCCTCGAATCCCTGAATGAGCCCCTCCACGACGATCCAAAGCGCGTCCGCGACCTGACCGCGCTCGAACATGCGGTCCCCCGCGCCCAGCTCGACCCGCTCGCCGTTCTGGCAGAACCAGTGCAGCTCGTCGTCCGGGATCCCTTCGAGGATGGCGAGGGACCTCAGCTCGTCTGGGACGAACCTCATGCCCGCTGCGCGGGGTGGGCCCGGCACCCACGCCATCTCACCTCTGGGCCAGGATCTGATGCATGAAGGACACCGACACCGAGCCCTCTCCAACCGCCGAGGCGACCCGCTTGATGGACTCGTGACGGGCGTCCCCACACGAGAAGATCCCCGGCACGTTGGTCTCCAGCAGGTAGGGCGCGCGCTCCAGCGGCCAATCGCGCAGGTGCAGCTTGGGGTCCAGGTCCGGCCCGGTGAGCACGAATCCACGCTCGTCGCACGCGACGAGCCCCCGAAGCCATTCCGTGCGCGGGGCGGCTCCGAGAAAGATAAACAGGTACTGAGCCGGGACCCGCTCCGAAGTCCCGTCGCGGGTGCACCTGAGCTCCAGCTCCTCCAGGCGCGCGGACCCATGGCAGGCGACGACCTCTGTGTTGAGGCGCACCTCGATGTTGTCCGTGGCTTCGATCCGACTCACCAGGTAGTGGGACATCCTCGCGCCCAGGGAGTCACCGCGGACGAGCATGACGACCTTGGCGGCGTAGTCCTTGAAGAACATGGCAGCCTGGCCGGCCGAATTGCCCGCTCCGACCGTGAACACGGTCTGGCCCACCGAGTGCATGGCCTCGGTCATCGCCGCTCCGTAGTACACACCCGCCCCCGTCAGGCGCTCGGCACCCTCGGCGGGGAGCCTGTTCCACGACACCCCCACCGAGAGCATGAGGACGTGGCAGGCGATCTCGGACCCGTCGGCCAGTGCCAGGTACTTGTAGGGGCCCTCGACGCGGAGCCCCACGGCTTCCTGCGGCGTGAGGATCTCGACCCCGAACTTGCGGGCCTGCGCCACCGCGCGGCGCGCCAGATCCCCTCCCGACAGACCGGAGGGAAACCCGAGATAGTTCTCGATGCTGCTGCTCGTACCTGCCTGCCCGCCCGGGGCCTCACGCTCGATGAGCACCGTGCGCAGCCCCTCCGACCCGCCGTAGACGGCCGCGGCCAGGCCCCCTGGGCCTGCACCGACGATGGCGAGGTCGTAGAACTCCTCCTTGGCCTTGGTTTCCAGGCCAATATGCTGCGCGATGGCCGTGGGATCCGGACGCAGGAGGCGTTGGCCGCTCGGGAGCACGACCAGAGGCAGCGACGTCGGGTCGACGGAGGCGGCAAGGTCCCGCGCCTCCGGAGATGTCTCGATGTCCAGGAACTCGTAGGGGACCCGGTTCCGCGCCAGGAAATCGCGGATCGAGTGACAGCGCGCCGACCACCGGTCGCCGACCACGCGCACCCCTCCGTATCCGGGGCGGTAGGTCGACCGCCACTCCTCCAGCATGTCGTCCAGCACCGGGAAGAGCTTCTCTTCCGGCGGGTCCCACGGCTTCACCAGGTAGTAGTGGACCTTCGACTGGTTGATTGCCGAGACGGCGGCCTGCGTGTCGGCGTAGGCAGTGAGGAGCACCCGCTTGGCCTTGGGGTGCAGTGTGACGGCCTGAGACAGGAACGCCACCCCCTCCATGCCCGGCATGCGCTGGTCCGACAGGAGCAGGGCCACCGGCGTGCCGCGCACCTTCAGCTCGCGCAGCAGCTCCAGGGCGGCATCCCCCGAGTCCGCGCGCAGCACGCGGTACTCCTTGCCATAGCGCCCGCGGAGGTCGCGGGCGACGGCATTGAGAACGTCCGGGTCGTCGTCTACGGTGAGGAGAATCGGCTTGGCCATTCGATGCAACCTGTGGCGTCGACGCGAGCGCAGCAACCTCCGGCCGGAGCGATACCGCCCCTCCATCGCCGCGCCGTGTCTGGCGCCGCGGCCCGGGCTCCTCCATGGTGTTCCAACGCCCGGCCCACGCGCTCCGGCCAGCCCGGCCGGTGGGTCTGTTCCGCACGCCATTTGAGGAGCCGCCCCATGTGGACCGCCATACCGAGAGCCCTCGCCGCGTGCGCCGCGACGCTCCTTTGGGGGTGCGGCGACACGGGACCGAGCGGACCGGCCGTCCAGCGAGAGTTGGAGTGGTTCCAGCTCTCGTGGCCGGGTGGTGTCACCGACGTGGGGCTGGTCCGCCCCGACGCGGGAACCCTGGCGCCGCACCCGGTCCTGTTGGCGCTCCCATGGGGCGCGGGGACGCCCGATCTGGTGTACTCGTTCATCGACGCCTACTGGGCCGTCGAGCCACCCTCACGAGGCTACTACGTGGTCTCGCCCGCGATCACGGGCTCGTCTCTCGCCCAGGTCGGCGGCGACTTCATCCCGGCCCTCCTCGACTGGATCGAGGGCAACCTGGACGCGGACCCCGATCGCGTCGCCCTGGTCGGCGCGTCGAACGGGGGGCGCGGCATCTTCCACGCCGCGTTGGTGGCGCCCGAGCGCTTCGCGGCGATGGTGGGTCTGCCCGGCTCGTACACGGGCGTGGGATCGAACCTCGCGCCCCTCTCAGGGATGCCCGTCTGGCTTCTGGTGGGCGAGTTGGACACGTCGTGGGTGGAGAGCACGGCTGCCACCGCCGGCGCGCTCAGGGAGCTGGGCATCGAAGTGCGCGTGGACACGGTTCCCGGCCAGGGACACGTCATGTTCCTGAACCCGGTGGACCTCATGATCTGGCTCGACGAGGCGATCGGACACCAGCCCTGAGGCGAGGTCAGCGGAGCTCGACTCCCGCCTCGGTGAAGGTGTCGCACGCGCCGGGGTCGCCGGTCTCGAGGCCCTCGGCGAGCCAACGCCGGCGTTGCGCGGAGGAGCCGTGCGTGAACGACTCGGGCGTTACCTCTCGACCGGCGCGGCGCTGGAGTCGATCGTCCCCGATCGCCGCGGCAGCCGCCAGACCCTCTTCGATGTCGCCGGGTTCGAGCACGCGCCCCGTCCGGTTGGCGTGGCTCGCGAAGACGCCGGCGTAACAATCGGCCTGGAGCTCCAACAGCACCTGGAGCGCGTTCCCGTCCGCCTCACGCGCGCCCCGCTGTAGCCGCCGCACGGCGTCGGACGTGCCGGAGAGCGTCTGGACGTGATGGCCCACCTCGTGGCCCACCACGTACGCCTGCGCGAAGTCCCCCGCACCGCCCATGCGCGCGAGCTCGTCGAAGAACGTCGCGTCCAGGAAGAGCTTCCGGTCGGGGGGACAGTAGAACGGTCCGGTCGCGGCGGACTGGAATCCGCAGGCGGACTGCACAGCGTCGTTGAAGAGGACGAGGGTGGGCGGATCGTAACGCGCCCCGGACTCGGCGAAGATCTCGGACCAGGCGTCCTCGGTCATTCCCAGGACCGCCGACAGGAACGGGGCGGTCTCGTCGTCGCCAACCGGTGCGGTCGTGGGTGGGGCCAGGGCGGGCCCGGCTCCGCCGAGCAGCTGAAGCACCTGGATGGGATCGCCGCCCAGGAGGAGGAGGACGACGATCAGGAGGAGACCGGCGCCGCCACCCAGGCGAACGCCACCGGACAGGCGCTGTCCGCGGCGGTCCTCGACGTTCGTGCTCCGACGACTCTGACTCCAGCGCATGGACTCTCGCGATAGGAGGCCTGCCGAGCAGGGCACCCCGCTCGGGGCGCAGGCCCCTTGAGGAGCCCGCGCACGCTGTGAGACCACCGTAGAATGCGGCCCCCGAAGCGGCAAGATCGCCAGCCCCCGGGGGGACCCGGGGGTAGCGAACGACAGAGGCGGGCGCCATTCTGCGCCGCCGCCACCTCTCGCCGGAATCGTCCGCCATGTGTGGGATCGTCGCCGCCGTCGCCTTCGACGGCTCCGTATCGCCCGAGACCATCGACCGCGGAATCGCGGTCCTGCGCCACCGAGGTCCCGACGGAACGGGCCGCTGGATCGCCGATCACCAACGTGTCGGCCTGGGCCACGCTCGGCTCTCGATCATCGACCTGGAGACGGGAGACCAGCCCATCGCCAACGAGGACGAGCGGCTCTGGCTCGTGGCCAACGGCGAGTTCTACGACTACGAGCGTGACCGGAAGGAGCTCCAGGACCGCGGCCACCGACTGCGCACGAAGTCCGACTCGGAGATCGCGGTCCACCATTTCGAGGAGCTGGGTGCCGGATTCGTCCACCGCCTTCGCGGTGAGTTCGCGTTCGCGCTCTGGGACGAGAGGGCCCACGCCCTGGTGGCCGTCCGCGACCGACATGGCGTGAAGCCGCTCTTCTTCGCCGAGCACGAGGGATGCCTGTATCTCGCGTCGGAGATGAAGGCGCTGTTCGCGATGGGGGTGCCCGCCCGCTGGGACCCCGAGGCCGCTTATTTCGGGCTGGGTCTGCGCCCCCCGGGGACGACGCTGTTCGCCGGCGTCCACGCGGTCCCGCCGGGCCACTACCTGATCGCGAGCGAGCGGGGCCTGCGGGTGCACCGCTACTGGGACGTCGACTACCCGGCCGCCGACGGCACGGCGCAGGCGATGTCGGACGAGGAGTACGTGTCGGAGTTCCGTCGGGTGCTCGAGGATTCCGTGCGAACGCGCCTGCGCGCCGACGTGCCGGTGGCGTGTTACCTGAGCGGAGGTCTGGACTCCTGCGCGGTCCTCGGGCTCGCGCAGCTCCACCGGACGGACCCGGTGCGCGCGTTCACGCTCACCTTCGACCACGAAGACTACGACGAGGGGGCGATCGCTCGAGAGATGGCGGCCCACTGTGGGGCAGAGTTCGTTCCCGTCCCGATGAAGCACGACGAGATCGCCGACCACTTCTCCGACTCCGTCTACCACTCGGAGCAGCTGTGCATCAACGGGCACGGGGTGGCGAAATACCTCCTGAGCCGGGCGGTCCGGGACGCCGGCTTCAAGGTCGTGCTCACCGGCGAGGGCTCGGACGAGCTCCTGGCCGGCTATCCGCACTTCCGTAGGGACATGCTGCTGTACGACAACGGCGGCCAGGATCCCGCGGAGGTCGAGCGCATGCTGCGACAGCTCGAGGCGGCCAACCAGGTCTCGCGGGGACTCCTGATGCCCGAGGGCCCGAGGGCGGCGTCACCGCTCATGGAGCGTCTGCTCGGCTTCACACCCTCGTGGCTCGAGACCCAGCTGGCGAACTTCGTGCGGGCCCGGGCGCTCTTCGCTCCGGAATATTTCCGGAGCTTCCAGGAGCGTGACCTGGGGTCCTTCCTCCTGGACAACCTGGACGTCCGCAGTCAGCTGGAGGGACGCGCGCCGGTCCATCAGTCGCTCTACCTGTGGGCCAAAACGGTCCTGCACGAGTACATCCTGTGCGTCCTCGGCGACCGGATGGAGATGGCGCACTCGATCGAGGGGCGGGTGCCTTTCCTCGACCACACGGTCGCCGAGCAGCTCAGGGACGTGCCCGTCTCGCTCAAGATCCGCGGGACGACCGAGAAGTACATCCTCCGCGAAGCGACCAAGGACGTGATCACCGACACGGTGTACCGCCGCCAGAAGCACCCCTTCCTGAGCCCGCCGTCCGCGCACGAGCCCGACCAGGGGCTGTGGATGCTGGTGCAGGACACACTGCGCTCGAAGGTCGTCGAGGACGTGCCGTTCCTGGACGCGTCGGGCGTGCACGCTTTCCTGGACGGTCTCCAAGGTGCGGACGCCGGAGCGCGCACGGTCGCCGAGCCGGGGCTCATGTCGCTGTTGAGCACGGTGTTCCTGCACGAGCGGATGGGCGTGGCAGCGTGAGGCTCGCGCACCGGACCTTCGCCGCCGTGGCCCTCCTCACGCTCGTGAGCGCGCTCCCGGCCCCTCCGGAATACACGATCGAGGCTGTCCGTTACGGTACGATCCGGCAGTTCCGCCTGTCCGGCCTCCTCGTGGGTGCGCCTCCCGAGGAGCGCATCGACATCGCCATGGCCGTGTGGCTGATCCGCGGCAACGGGCACACCGTCCTCTTCGACACGGGGTTCCACCGGTCCGAGTGGTTCGAGCGCTTCGACGTCGCCGACTACCTTCGGCCGGACTCGGCCCTGATGCTCGCCGGAGTCGACCCGGCGGACGTCACCGACGTGATCGTGAGCCACGCCCACTGGGACCACATGGGTGGCATCGACCTGTTCCCGAACGCGACGATCCACATCCAGCGGGACGAATACGACTACTACACGGGCCCCGCCTGGCGGGAGGGGGGCCGGCACGGCGGCATCGACCCGGAGGACATCGTCCACCTCGTGCGCCGCAACCTCGCGGGGCAGGTTGCGCCCATCGACGGTGACGACGTCGAGGTCCTTCCCGGGATCCGCGCGTATACGGGCGCGCGCCACACCTACGCGTCCCAGTACATCCTCGTGGAGGGTGCCGAGCGCTTCGTGCTGGCGTCGGACAACTGCTACCTGTTCCGCAATCTGGAAACCCGTACCGCCGGGGCGACGTTCCTCCCATCCGACCGGGCGGGGAACGAGGCCGCCTTGTCCCGGATGGAGCGACTCGCGGGAGCGGCGGGGCGCGTGGTCCCCGGCCACGATCCGGAGCAGTTCGCTCGCTTCCCGACCCAGGGGCGGGTCGCGCGCATCCGCTGAACGCGCCCGCGCCCGGCGCCGCGCACCTCGGTCGTCGGGACGTCGGTGCCCGTGCGGTGGCCGGGACTCCACCGTCCTCGCACATTCCGTGCGTTCGTCGGCGCCGGGCCGGCGACCCGTCCCGAGGCCACGCACGTCCCATGCTCCTTCGCTCGAGAACCGCCATCGCGACGCTGGCGTCGCTCAGCCTGCTCGCGAGCCTCGTCGTCCTCCCCGCCCCGACGACGGCCCAGCCCGTCGACGCGTCCCTCTACCGGGGGCTGCGCTGGCGCATGATCGGCCCCCACCGCGGCGGGCGCACCAAGGCCGTCGTGGGAGTCCCGGCGCAGCCGGGGCTCTTCTACGTGGGCTTCGTGCACGGCGGCGTTTGGAAGACGACCGACTACGGCCGCATCTGGACGCCGATCTTCGACGACCAGCCCACCGGCTCGATCGGCGCGGTCGCGGTGGCGCCCTCGAACCATGCGGTGATCTACGTGGGGAGCGGGGAGGGGATGCAGCGCCCCGACCTCACGACCGGAGACGGCATCTACCGCTCGCGTGACGGCGGGGAGACGTGGACGCACCTCGGGCTGAGGGACGGGCAGCAGATCCCGCAGATCCAGGTCGACCCGCGCGACCCGAACCGGCTCTGGGTCGCGGTCCTCGGCCACCCGTACGCGGCCAACGAGGAGCGCGGCATCTTCCGATCGACCGACGGGGGAGCGTCATTCCAGCGCATCCTGTACCGCGGTCCGACGGTCGGCGGCGCCGACGTCACGCTCGACCCGGCGAACCCGGATGTCGTCTACGCCGTCCTGTGGGAGTCGCAGCACGGGCCGTGGGAGAACGCGGTCTTCTCCGGCCCGGCGAGCGGCCTGTTCAAGTCGACCGACGGCGGGGACACGTGGATGCAGATCGGGCGCGGACTCCCCACGGGGGAGGAGGGGCTCGGCCGCATCGGCATCGGCATCGCCGAGAGCGATCCGAGCCGGATCTACGCCATCGTCGGGTCGCCGCGCGAGCGTGGCGGCATGTACCGCAGCGACGACGCGGGCGAGACGTTCCGCCTGGTGCAGGCCGACCCCCGCATCTGGGGCCGGGACGGCGACTTCAACGAGGTGAAGGCCGACCCGACCGACCGGGACGTGGTCTACGTCGCGAACGTGGTCACCTGGAAGTCGACCGACGGAGGCGAGACGTTCGAGGCGTTCCGCGGCGCGCCCGGCGGCGACGACTATCAACGCATCTGGATCGACCCCACGAACCCGCGCGTGATCGCGCTCGCCGCCGACCAGGGCGTGGTCATCACGGTGAACGGCGGCGAGTCGTTCAGCAGCTGGTACAACCAGCCGACCGCGCAGCTGTACCACGTGAGCACCGACAACGCCTTCCCCTACCGCGTGTGCGGCGGCCAGCAGGAGAGCGGCTCGGTGTGCATCGCCAGCCGGAGCGACGATGGACAGATCACCTTCCACGATTGGCGGCCGGTCGGCGTCGAGGAGTACGGCTACGTCGCGCCCGACCCGCTCGACCCGGACCTCGTCTACGGCGGCAAGGTCACCCGCTACGACCGGCGCACGAACGACGTGCAGGACGTGGGGCCCAAGCCGCTCAGAGGGGACGGCTATTTCACGGTGCGCACCGCGCCGATCCTCTTCGCGCCGACCGATCCGCGCACGCTCTACTTCGGCGCGAACACGCTGTGGAAGACGACGGACGGCGCGCGCACCTGGGAGGAGATCTCCCCGGACCTGACCCGGAAGGACTCCGTCGTGCCCGCGAGCGTGGGCAAGTGGCGCGACACCCCGGAGGCGCGCCGCCACCACCCGGGCACGATCTATACGATCGCCCCGTCGTACGTGGACGGCGACTGGATCTGGATCGGCACGGACGACGGTCTGATCCACCTGACGCGCGACGGCGGTGCGACGTGGAGCGACGTCACCCCCGCCCAGATCCGCAACGCCCCATGGAGCAAGGTCTCGATCATGGACGCGTCGCACACCGACACGCTCACCGCGTATGCCGCGGTGAACACGTTTCGGCTCGACGACCTGCGCCCGCACCTGTACGCGACGCACGACGGCGGACGCAGCTGGACGGAGATCGTGAGCGGCATCCCGGACGGCGGCGCGACCAACACGATCAAGGAGGACCCCGTCCGGAAAGGCCTGCTCTTCGCGGGCACGGAGCAGGCCGTCTACTTCTCGGTGGACGACGGGGCGCACTGGCAGACGCTGCGCCTCAACATGCCCGCCACCTCGATCCGCGACCTCGTGATCAAGGACAACGACCTGGTGGTGGGCACCCACGGGCGGTCGTTCTGGATCCTCGACGACATCTCGCCGCTCCGTCAGATCGACGGCACCACCATCCAGCAGCCGTCCGCGCTCTTCGAGCCGGGTGACGCCTGGCGCTTCCGCTGGAACCGCTGGACCGACACGCCGCTCCCGCCCGACGAGCCCGCGGGGGAGAACCCGCCCGAGGGCGCCATCCTCTACTACTGGCTGAAGGAGGCGCCCCGCGGTCCCGTCGTCCTCGAGGTCCTCGACGTGGCCGGCCGGGTCGCCCGCCGCTTTTCCAGCGACGACGTGCCCGAGCCCATGCTCGAGGGCCAGCAGGTGCCGCCGCGCTGGGTGCGCCCCCCGCAGGTGCCGTCGGCCGATGCCGGGATGCACCGCTTCGCGTGGGACCTGCGCTACGAGCGCCCGGCCGGGGTTCGTCAGGGATACCCGATCTCGGCGATCGACCGATACACCCCCGCGGAGCCGCGCGGCCCGATCGCGCTCCCCGGCGACTACACGGTGCGCCTCACGGTGGACGGCCGGACACACACAGGGACGCTCCATGTCGACATGGACCCGCGCGTAACGACCTCCGCGGCCGACCTGCGCCTCCAGTTCGACACGTCGATGCGCATCAAGAGTGTGCTGGACCGCGCCGATGGCCGGGACGACGCGACGCTACGGCGCATCGCGGGTGAGCTGGAGTCGCTCTACCGGGACCTCCAGGGGAGCGACCAGGCGCCCAACCCGATCACCGTGCGTCTCGCCGAGGACCGGATCGCCGCGGCGGAGCGCCTGCTCCGATAGGCGACCGAGATGAGAATGACGTCATGAGCTGGACACGCATCGCCACCCTGGGGGCAGCCCTCGTGACGACGGCGTTCCAGGTCCTCACGGAGGCGCATGCCGTGCCCTCCGTCACGATGAGCCCCCCGTGGCTCGACGGGCGGCCGACGTTGCAGCTCGTGGCCCCTGGGCCGACGTGGCGCCCCAGTGGGCCGGAGCCCACCCGCTTCGTGCGCTTCGATGCCGGACTGGGTCCCACGTACGGGATCCTCGATGGGGACGTGGTCCGGGGGATCGTCGGCGACCCCTTTTCTGCCCCGACCCCGACCGGATGGACGCACCCGCTCGGCGACGTGCGCCTGCTCGCGCCCCTCGGGCCGGGGGTCTTCCACCGGGCGATATGGCTGGGAAGGCCGCGGACGACCCTGGCGACGGCGATCGCCCGCATCGACGCGTCCGCACTCTCGGGACCGGGTGACCGGTTCCCGCTCCCGGTGGCGTCTACGATCGTACGTCCGGCGGTGGGCGTCTTGGTCGGCGGGTCACCGGGTGCGCCCGAGGCGTTCGGCGTGACCGCGGGGCTCGTGGCGCACGCCTCGCCGGAGCGCCCCCGGCTGGCGCTCGGCCCGTGTGTGGCTCGTGGCCTCGAGGTCGAGGAGCTCGGCGGCGTCGGCCACCCGGGCGGTGGCGGCCCACGGCGGGTGCTACCCGGCGCCGCGTCCCTGGAGCGGTTGCGCGCCCTGCTCGACGGGCGGCGCGTGACCCACGGCGACGTGCTGCTGCTCCCGTTGGGCCCAGGAAGGCCTGTGCGGAGCGAGCCGCAGGACGAGCCCGCGATCCGAATCCCAGGCGTCGGCGAGCTACGCTGCAGCCTCGCGGTGTGACCGGGCGGAGCGCGGCGTCAGCGGCCGTGGCGCCACAGCCGCGTCTCCAGGTGCTTGCGCACGCCGGGCCACTCGTGCGCGAGGATCGAGTACATGACGTCGTCCCGCACGCTCCCGTCCCGTCGCACGGAGTGGTTCCGCAGCACGCCGTCGCGCTTGGCGCCGATCCCCTCTATGGCCCGCTGCGAGCGGAAGTTGAGCCCGTCGGTACGCAGGCCCACGACGCCACATCCCAGAACGTCGAACGCGTACTCCAGCAACAGCAGCTTGCACGCGGTGTTGACGTGCGTGCGCTGGCAGCGCGGCCGGTACCACGTGTAGCCGATCTCCACCCGGTCCGCAGCGGCCACCACGTCGTGGTACCGCGACGACCCGACTAGCTCCCCCGATTCGAGCTCCCGAACGACCCAGGGAAGCATGTGACCAGCGGCGTGCCCCTCGAGCGCGTGGTCCACGTACGCGGACACCTCGTCGGGCCGCGGCACGAACGTGAAGAAGAGGCGCCACTGCTCGCCGTCGGCCGCCGCCGCCGCCAACGCATCGACGTGGTCGTGGGACATCGGCTCCAGACGGACGCCGTACCCCTCGAGCGCCCGGGGCTCGAGCATGATCATGGCACGCTCCTCCTCAACGGACCGGTCTCAGCAGCAGATCCTGGAAGTCGTAACTGAAATCGGTCGCCGGCGACACCGGCTTCATGAGCGCCCGTTCGATGCTTCCGTCCGGGTTGAGCGAGAAGGTGACGAACGCGTCCGCGCGCAGCTCCCGCAGGCGCCAGCGCGCCACGAACGTGTCGTACTGCCAGTGCACCAGGTCACCCACGAGCTGGGGCGAGCGCGAGAAGCGGATCACCAGCCCGTCCCCCTCACGCGCGATCGTCACGTCTCCGTACCATGCGTCTCGATAGGTACCGGCATATCGGTCCATAGGTAGAGACGGCGTCGACGCCGCGTCGCGCTCGCCCGTGGTGGCCGCCTCGGCAGCGGCGATCTCCGAATCACCGCGCGCCTTCACCGCGGAGAACGCCTCCAGCCAGTCGAACGGCTCGGCTCCCAGGAAGTGGTCCAGGATCCCCCAGGTGATCGCCTCGAAGGCCTCTCCCGATTCCTGGTTCGTGAGCACCACCACGCCGAGCTTCCGGTCCGGCACCATCGTCACGCGGGACACGTGTCCCGGCAGGCCACCCGTGTGCGTCAGGACCCGCTCGCCGCGATAGTCACGCACGTTCAGGCCGAGGGCGTAGAAGTTGACGAAGCGCCGGAGCGGTGCGAGCTCCGGCGGCGGGTCGCCGAAGGGCATGGGTGAAACCGGCGCCCACAGCTCGCGGGTGACGGCCGGACCGAACACACGCGCCCCGCCCGCCGCGACGCGACCGGAGTCCATCTGGACCATCACCCAGCGCGCCATGTCCTCGGCGTTCGAGAAGATCCCGCCCGCCGGATTCACGACATCGCCCAGGTACGGCTCGACGCCGCGCACCACGCCGTCCACGCGCGCGTGGGTCATCGCGGCGTTCGGCACCTTACGGGGATCGCCGAGGCGCACGTCGCTCCCCGCCATGCCCACAGGGCGCAGGATGCGAGCGCGCACGAAGTCCTCCCAGGTCATCCCGCTCACGGCTTCGATGACCTCGCCAGCCACGGGATAGAGCACGTTGTCGTAGGCGTAGGCGCTCCGGAAGCTGGTCGCCGGCGGGATGTAGCGGAGCCGCTCGACCAGCTCCTTCCGCGTGAAGTCCGTCGGTGGCCAGAACATGAGGTCGCCGGCGCCCAGCCCGAGGCCACTCCTGTGCACCAACAGGTCCCGTACGGTGATGTTCCGCGTCACCCACGGGTCGTACATGGCGAACGAGGGCAGGTAGCGCACCACCGGAGCATCCCAGTCCAGCTTCCCCTCCTCGACCAGGATGCCGAGCGCGGTGGCCGTGAAGACCTTCGTGTTCGAGGCGATGCCGAAGAGCGTCTTGCCGTCCACCGGCGCCGGTTGGCCGAGCGCGCGCACGCCGTAGCCCTTCGCGAGCAGGACCCGGTCGTTCTTCACGACCGCGACGGAGAGGCCCGGCACCTCGAAGCGCTCCATGATGCGGCGGATGTAGGCGTCCAGGCCGGGCGGGAGCGCCTCGCGGGACTGGGCCGCGGACGACGGCGCGACGACGAGCGCAGCGACGAGGGCGAGGGCTGGGACGAGCGGGCGAGCCATGGCGGTGCACCGGTCTGGAGCGGAAGCGTCCGGCGACCATGGCGGCGGGACGCCCCGGAGAGCAAGGGCCGAGACGCACCTCGGCCGCAGCGGGTCGGAGGGCTTCCCTCCCCAGGCGCCGCCCCAGCCGCCATCTTGCAACGACTGCCCACCGACCGATGGGAGGACCCCATGGCACCCCTGCTCACCGTGCTCGTCGTGGCTCTCGCGGCGCTCGGGGCAGGATCGATCCTGGCGGGTGTGAAGGCGCTCCGGCGCGCGAAACCGGTCGGATTCGGTCTCCGAACGCTGGGTGGCCTGCTGCTCCTCTCGCTGGGTGGACTCGTCGCCACGATCGGAGCGGGCCTGCACGGGTACCGGGCGCTGACGCGCGAGGTGCTCGCCGCGCGCATCGACGTGCGGCCGCTCGGGGAGCAGCGCTTCCAGGCGACCGTGCACATCCCCGACCGGCCCGACGCGACGTACGAGCTGGCGGGCGATCAGATCTACGTCGATGCGCGGATACTCAAGTGGAAGCCCCTCGTGAACGTCCTCGGGCTCCACACCGCCTACGATCTCGACCGCATCGCAGGGCGGTACGGGAACATCGACCAGGAGATCGACGCCGAGCGCACGGTCTACTCGCTGACCGGGGAGCGCTGGGTGGACCTCTTCGATCTGCGACGGCGCTTCGCAGCGCTCTCGCCCTTTCTGGACGCCGAGTACGGATCGGGCACGTTCGTGTCCGTGCGCCAGCCGGCGCAGCTCGAAGTCCTCGTGTCGACCTCGGGCCTCCTCGTCAGGGAGGTCGAGGCGGGCCGGTAGGGAAGCTCCGCACAGGGGCTATAGGCTACTCACCGACCGGCCGTGCCATCCGGACGAGGCGCGCATACTCCTCCGCCTCCACCCGCGCCAGCGCGTCGGCCCGCTCCGCGATGGCCTGGACGAGCCGCCCGAAGAGCTCCTGCTCGCCCTGGGTGGGAGGCGCATCCGCCATCGACGCGAAGTTCATGAGCCGGGCGAGCTTGCTGTCGATGCCCGTGGGCTGGGCGATGAGATCCTGCCCGGCGCGCGCACGGTACTGGACCAGGCGCTCCTCCAGCGGATAGAGCTTGTCGTTCAGCTCCTGGAGCGCGTCCTGGAGCTGCTGGCGACCCCCGGCTCGCTCCACCATCTGCCCCGCCTGTGCGCGCATCTCACGGATCCGCCCGACCAGGTCCATCGTCTCGGTCAGCTTGTCGCGCACATCCATGAGAAACTCGAACTGGGCGACGAGCTCGGCATCCGTGTAGTCGATACGCGGGTCACGCAGGATCTCGAACGGCTGCGCAAGCGTGCGACCGCCCGTGGTCAGCTCCGCGCGGTACGTGCCGGGAGGCGCGAGCGGCCCCTGCGCGCTGCCCTGGAAGACCGCGTCCGGGAGCACCGTGGCGCCCGGGTAGCGCATGTCCCACACAAAGCGGTTGGCCCCCGCCCTTGCGCTCACCGCCTCGAAGCGGCGCACCTCGCCGCGGGAGTCCAGGATGCGGACACTCACGGGGCCGTTGGGCGCCGAACCCAGGTAGAACGGGATCACCACACCGCGCGGCGGATTCCGACCCGCCACCGAGTTGCTCGAGAACGTGGCGACCAGGTCGGCCCCGTCCCGGAAGCGGATCGTGGGGCGCGGCCGGAACAGATGCACCGGCTCCGCCATGGCGGCCGCGTCCAGCTGGTGCAGCAGCGCAACGTCGTCGAGGATCCAGAACGAGCGACCATGCGTCGCGACCGCCAGGTCTCCGTCCTTTACCTGGATGTCGTGGATCGGAACCACCGGGAGGCCGTTGCTCAACGGCTGCCAGTGATCGCCCGAGTCGAAGGACACGTACACCGTGCGCTCGGTGCCCGCGTAGAGCGTCCCGGCCCGATCCGGGTCCTCGCGGACGACCCGCGTGAAGTCCCCGTCGGGAATCCCGTTCGTGATGCGCGTCCAGGTGCGCCCATAGTCCCGAGTCCGGTACAGGTACGGCGTCTGGTCATCGAGCTTGTAGCGGGTCGCCGCCACCCACGCGGTGCCGGCATCGTGCGGTGAGGGGTCGATGATGCTGACGAGCGCGAACTCGGGCAGGTCCGGGATGTTGACCTTCGTCCAGCTGGCTCCCCCGTCGCGCGACACGTGGATCCAACCGTCGTCCGACCCTGCCCACATGACGTTCCCGTCCACGGGCGACTCCGCGAACGCGAAGATCGTCGCGTACCACTCCGGCCCGTACGCCTCCCGGGTGATCGGCCCCCAGTATTGCCCCGGCTCGGGATGCTCGTAGGAGGGCGTGCGCTCGAGCGTTTGCGGGTCCGCGCGCGTCAGGTCGGGGCTGATCACCTCCCAGCTCTGTCCTTCGTCGCGGGTACGGTGCACGTACTGCGAGGTCACGTACAGCACGTCCGGGTCGTGGGGCGACGTCATCACGGGGTACGTCCACCAGAAGCGGTACAGCATGTCCGCCGCGCCCCAGCCGTAATAGGTCTCGGGGTTCGGCGAGATGTCGCGGATCTGGCGGGTGCGGTGGTCGTAGCGATACACGAAGTGGTGATCGCCGGCGTATACGATGTTCGAATCATCCGTGCGCGGCGCGACGTAGCCGTCCTCACCGCCGCCGACCGTGTACCAGTCCTCGATCGTGATCGACCCGAAGTCCGACCGACTCGGCACCGAGATCGTGGTGTTGTCCTGCTGCGAGGCGTAGAGCCGGTAGGGGAAGCCGTTGTCCACCGCGACGTGGTAGAGCTGAGCGGTCGGCTGGTTCATGAGGTCCGACCACGAGCGTCCCCCGTTGAACGAGATCGTCGCGCCGCCGTCGTTCGCCTCGGCCATGCGCATCGGGTTGTCCGGGTCGATCCACAGATCGTGATTGTCGCCGTGGGGCACGGCCATCTGCTCGAAAGTCACGCCTCCGTCCGTCGACTTCCAGAAACGCACGTTGAGGACGTAGACGGTATTCACGTCCGCGGGGTCCGCGAAGATATGGTGGTAGTACCAGGGGCGCTGTGTCAGGTCCGCGTCTTCGTTGGTACGGGTCCAGCTGGCCCCGGCGTCGTCGGAACGGAAGACGCCCTTCTTCCCCAGCTCGGCGTCGATGATCGCCCAGACGCGCCGTGGGTTGGCCGGCGACACCGTGATGCCGATCCGGCCCTTGAGGCCGTCGGGCAGCCCGGGGTTGCCGGTGAGCTCGCTCCAGGTGTCGCCGCCGTCCACCGACTTGAAGAGGCCGGTGCCCGGCCCCGCGCTGGTGAAGCCCCAGGGGTAGCGGCGCAGCTCGAGAAGCGAGGCGTAGAGGACGTTCGGGTTCGAGGGGTCCATGACCAGGTCGATCGCGCCCGTCTTGTCGTCTCGGTAGAGGATCTTGTCCCAGGTGCGCCCTCCGTCCGTCGTCCGGTAGACGCCCCGATCCTCGCCCGGGCCCCAGGGCGTCCCCAGTGCCGCCACGTAGGCGAGGTCGGGGTTCGTGGGGTGGATGCGCACGCGGGCGATCTGGCTCGTCGCCTCCAGCCCCAGGTGCATCCACGTCGCACCGCCGTCGTTCGAGCGGTACACGCCGTCGCCGATGGAGGCGTTGCCACGGATGCACGCCTCGCCCATGCCCACGTATACGACCTGCGGATTCGCGTCGGAGACGGCGATCGCGCCCACCGAGCCGGTACCGAAGAAGCCGTCCGAGACGTTGTGCCATCCGATGCCGCCGTCCTCGGTCTTCCACACCCCGCCACCCGCCGTGCCCTGATAGAAGACCAGATCGTCCTCGGGGTCCCCGGCCACGGCCAGGACGCGACCGCCACGCGAAGGCCCCACCATGCGCCACTGGACCAGATCCAGATAGGCGGGGTCCACCTCCTGCGCGGACGACGACACGGCGGCGGGAAGCTGGACGACGACGCCCGCCAGCAGGGCGGTCACGAGGACGGTGCGGCCGGACATGTCCCTGGCTCCTCGATGCATGGGGGAGGGTCTGGAGGGATGGTGGCGTCCCGAGGATGCCTCAGCAAGAAGGGGAGGCGTGGCATCCGTCGACCGTCCGCGCCATTGTTCGACGCGCGCCCGAAAAAGCCCCGAGCTGCAAGGAGTCGAGACGATGAGGTTCCGGTCACGGAGTTGGCGACGGGTGACCCTGCCCACCGCCCTCTCGCTTGCCTGGATCGCGGGGTCTTGCGGTCAACCGGGCCTCTCGCCGCCCGACCCGGATGCGATCACGCGGGAGGACGTGGAGCGGGTGATCGGCATCCTGGCGTCCGACGACATGCGCGGTCGACGCGCGTTCACGGACGACGCGCTTCGCGCTGCCGACTTCCTCGCCCGGGAGTTCGAGGCTGCCGGCCTCTCCCAGCTCCCCGACGCGGATGGCTACCTCCAGCGCTTCTCCGTCCATTCGATCCGCACCGAGAGCGCGAGCATGACGGTGAACGGGTCAGCCCTCGCGGACGACGCGTTCGCGGCCCGCTTGGGCGGAGAGACCCTGGAATGGAAGACGGGCTCGATGGCACCAACCGTGGTGGCGGCAGGGGAGCCGGATCCACAGGGCGCCATCCTCCGAGCGATCCGCGGTGGGCAGGACGCCCTCGTCTTCGTCCATCCCGCGCACGCCCAGCTCTTCCGGCAGTTCCGCCGCTTCTTCGGCGGACCCGTTCGCACGCTGGGTGGCTCGGGCACCCCCAACGTGGTGTTCGCCCTGGTCGACGACGGCGCCGACGCCACCTACTCGGTGTCCGCCACCGCAAGCTTCGCCGAGGAGCCGCTGGCCAACGTGGTGGGCGTGCTGCCGGGAAGACGCTCGAACGAGCTCGTCCTGTTCTCGGCCCACTACGACCACATCGGCATCCAGCCCCCCGTCGACGGCGACTCCATCGCGAACGGCGCCAACGACGACGCCTCGGGGACCACCGCGGTGGTGGAGCTCGCCCGGTACTTCGCCTCCCGGGGCACTCCGGAGCGTTCGCTCCTGTTCGCGGCGTTCACGGCGGAGGAGGCGGGCGGCTACGGCTCTCGGTACTTCTCCAGAGGGCTCGACCCCGACGAGATCGTCGCCATGTTCAACATCGAGATGATCGGCAAGCCCGCCGCGGAGGGCCCGTTCACGGCCTGGATCACCGGCTTCGATCGCTCGTCCTTCGGACCGCTGCTCCAGGCGGCGGTGGAGGGCACGGGCTACACGTTCTACCCGGACCCGTACCCGGGCCAGAACCTGTTCACCCGTTCCGACAACGCGACCCTCGCGCGCCTGGGCGTACCGGCGCATTCGATCTCGACGACGCCCATCGACGTCGATCGCGACTACCACCAGGTGAGCGACCACGTCTCCACGCTCGACCTCGAGCACATGACGCAGACGATCAGGGCGATCGCGCTGGGGGCGGAAACGATCATCTCCGGCGAGTCCACCCCCACCCGCGTCGACCCGGCGACGCTGAACTGACACGTCGCGGCGCGACCGGAGCGATCCATGGACGGCTGGCAGGAGCGGTATGGGCGGAAGATCACCACGGCCCGCGAAGCGGTCGCGCGCATCCCCAAGGGGCGGCGCATCCTGATCGGATCCGGCGCGGCCGAGCCCCGGGAGCTCGTGGCCGCGATGGTGACGCACGGCCTGCATCTGGCGGACAACGACATCGTCCACCTCATGACCCTCGGACCGGCGCCGTACGTGGCCCCCGGAATGCAGGGCCGGTTCCGACACACGGCGTTCTTCATCGGCGGAAACGTACGCGAGGCCGTCGCCGAGGGGCGGGCGGACTTCATGCCGGTGTTCCTATCCGAGATCCCGCTCCTGATCCGCAGCCGACGCGTGCGCCTGGACGTGGCGCTCATCCAGGTGTCCCCACCCGATCGACACGGGTACGTGAGCCTGGGCGTGTCGGTGGACATCGTGAAGGCGGGCGTAGACGCGGCCGACCTGGTGATCGCCGAGGTCAACCCGAAGATGCCGCGCACGCACGGGGACTCGTTCATCCACGTGGACCGCATCGACGCCCTGGTCCCGGTCGAGTACGAGCTGCCCGAGCTCCCGGACAATCCCGCGGACGAGGTGTCCCGCGCGATCGGCGAGCACGTGGCGTCGCTCGTCCCCAACGGGGCCACACTCCAGCTCGGCATCGGCAAGATCCCGGATTCGGTGCTCCGGGCGCTTGAAGGTCACCACGACCTGGGGATCCACTCCGAGATGGTGTCGGACGGGGTCATGCGCCTCGTGGAGGCCGGCGTGGTGACCGGACGTCGTAAATCGCTGCTGCCGGGCAAGGTGGTCACCTCGTTCATGATGGGGAGCCGCGCGCTATACGAGTGGGCGCACGACAATCCGGCCGTGGAGATGCGCGCGAGCAACTTCACCAACGATCCGTTGACCGTGTCGCGCAACGACCGCATGATCGCCGTGAACTCCGCGCTCGCGGTGGACCTCACGGGCCAGGTCGCCGCCGACACGCTCCTGGGCAAGTTCTTCTCGGGCATCGGGGGGCAGGTCGACTTCATCCGGGGCGCGGCGCGCAGCGAGGGCGGCAAGCCGGTCATCGCGCTCCCCTCCACCGCGAAGGGAGGGACCTTGAGCCGGATCCTGCCCGTGCTGGAGGAGGGAGCGGGCGTCGTGACCAGCCGCGGCGACGTCCGCTACGTGGTGACCGAGCACGGTGTCGCGGACCTGTGGGGCAAGAACATCCGCCAGCGCACCATGGCGCTCATCGAGATCGCCCACCCCGACTTCCGTACCGAGCTGCTGGCCGCAGCGAAGCAGCGCCGCTACGTGTTTCCGGACCAGGTGGCCTCGAAGACCACCTACCCCTGGGAGGAGACGGGCACCTACGAGCTCCTGGACGGGAGGCGGGTCGACGTACGCCCTGCCCGGCTCACAGACGAGGAGCCGCTCCGCGACCTGTTCTACCGGCTCTCGGACGACAGCACCTACAAGCGGTTCATGGGATTCAAGAGCGTCCACCCCCATGCCGAGATGCAGCGGCTGGTGGACACCGACTACGAGACCAGCATGGCGCTGATCGCGACCGCGGTGGTGGAGAACGAGGAGCGGATCGTCGCCATGGCCCGGTACGATGTCGACCCCGGCACCCGCTTGGCGGACATCGCCTTCGTGGTTCGCGACGAGTGGCAGGGTCAGGGATTGGGCACGCTCCTGATGAGGCGCATGGGCGAGGTGGCGCGCTCCCGCGGGATCGCGGGCTTCACCGCTGACGTGCTGATGTCCAACAAGCCCATGCTCATGGTGTTCCAGAACAGCGGGCTGCGGGTGGAGAACCGCACGGAGGGAAGCTGCTACCACCTCACGCTGTGGTTCGACCCCGACGGTTCCGAGGCGCGCCGAACACCGTCGTGAGGCTCGGACTCAGGGACGGGTGAGCGCGGTCGTGACCTCGCGTTGGAGCGGCCCCACGTCCGGGTAGGCCCACGCGCTGTCCAGGCCCACGTTCTGCCGGTTGGTGAGCAGGACCGCGGCGAGCCGCCGCGACGGGACGCCGAGGACGAAGGTCCCGGTGAACCCGGTGTGGGAGAAGCTCCCGTCCGGCGCCCAAGCCGGCACCTGCCAGCCCAGGGCCTGGCCGTCGCCCGTGGAGGCGAGGAACCGGTCCACCGTCTCCGCGCGCAGCAAGCGACGTCCGCCGGCCTCGCCCCGGTCGAGCAGGAGCCGAAGCAGCACCACCAGATCCGACGCGGTCGAGAAGAGGCCCGCGTGTCCGGCCTTGCCGCCGAAGGCGTGGTATGCGTTCCCGTCGTTGACCTCTCCCGCCAGCGTGTAGTGTCGCCAGCCGTCCCACGCGTCGGGATCGCCCGAGTAGCGGTAGCCGAAGGCGCTGTCGTGGACCATGCGGTGCTCGAACGGGTTGCCGTGGGAGGTCGACGCGACGGCGACGTCCTCGGTGAGCGGCCCGAACCCCGTGTGCCTCAGCCCGAGCGGCTCCCAGAGGCGCCTTCTCAGGAAGCCGTCCAGCGTCGTCCCCGACCCACGCTCGACGATCCTGCCGAGGAGCATGAAGCCCAGGTCGGAGTAGTGACGCCCCTCGCCGACGCCCCACGCGAGGGGCAGTTCGCGGACGTAGGCGTATGCTTCCTCGGCGTTCGCGGCGTGGTAGAACGTCGGCTGCCACTGATAGAGGCCGGCGCGGTGGGTCAACAGGTGGCGCAGGGTGATCGCGTCCTTGCCTGCGCCACCGAAATCGGGCAGGTACGCCCGCGCCGGCGCGTCCAGGTCCAGCGTGCCGTCGTCGACCAGCAGCATGACCGCGAACGTGGTCGCCATCACCTTGGTCACCGACGCCAGGTCGAAGCGGGTGTCCGTGGTCATCTCCCGGGGTGACGCGACGCGCCTGATTCCACCGGGACGTCCGCCCACCTCGCCGGCGTCGCTCGTCCACCGTCCGTACTGACCCTCGTCGTACTCGTAGAGACGTGCCCAACCGTACGCCCGTTCGAAGACGGTTCGCCCACCCTCGGAGACGAGGAGCACCGCCCCCGGGACGCGCTCGTCGGCCACCCACGCGGACACGATCGAGTCGGCTCGGGCCAGGTGAGCGGGCAACGGCCCCGGGGCACCCGGGCCGCTGGAGCAGGAACCGACGGCCAGCGCAGCCGTCAGCACGAATGGAAGGGAGCACGCCGGGCGCATCCCCGATGGTACGAGGTCGCGGACCGAGCCGCGAGGGCGTCACGGTGGGGCTCCGCGACCGAGCCCGAGGCTCCCTCTTGACCCCCTCGGCGACACCCCCCAGATTGCCCTCAACAATTCAGGGGAAGGGCCCCGGGCGTCGGTCCGGGGCTCTTTTCGGCCGCTTTCCCTCAACATTTCAGGTGAAGACCGATGTCCCCGAAACAGCTCGGCCTGCTCCAGGGAACGCTCGATGTTCTGGTCCTCCAGGCGCTGGCGGGCGAGCCGCGTCACGGATACGGGGTCGCCGAGTGGATCCGGCGCACGAGCGACGGCACGCTCGAGATCGAGGACGGGGCGCTGTATACGTCCCTGCACCGGATGGCGAAGCGGGAACTGTTGGCTTCCACCTGGGGCGTGAGCGAGAACAACCGACGGGCCAAATACTACAGCCTCACGCCGCACGGGCGCCGCGAGCTCGAGGCGTCGACGCAGGAGTGGGCCCTCTATGCGGAGGCCATGGCCAAGGTCCTGGCCGCGGGACGCTGACATGGCGCTCCCCAAGGGCATTCGTCGCCTCTTCCGGGTGGGCGCGGGTCGACGCGATGCCACCAAGGACCTGGACGAGGAGCTCGCCTTCCACTTCGAGGAGACCGTGCGGGCTCTGATGACCCAGGGCATGTCGGAGGCGGCGGCCCGACGCGAGGCGGAGCGGCGGTTCGGGAACGAGGCGGCCTATCGCCGCGCGTTGGAGCGCATCGACGGAACCGGTACGGGGAAAGAGAGGGGGGTGGAGCGCATGGACGTGCTACGGAGCAATCTGACGTTCGCCTTCAGGGGGATGCGCCGTTCGCCGGGCTTCGCCGGAGCGATCATCACCATCCTGGCGCTGGGCATCGGCGCCAACGCGGTCATGTTCGGCGTCGTGGACCGCCTTCTGCTTTCGCCTCCGCAGCACGTGCGGGACGCGGACCGGGTGCGCGACGTCTTCATTGAGCGCGACATCTTCAACGGCACGCGACCCGTCAGTCGCACCCTGACCTTCCCGGACTACGTCGACCTCGAGCGGGTGCAATCGTTCCGGTCCGTGGCCGCGTACACCCAGGCCGAGCCGCTCACGATGGGGCGCGGGGAGGAGTCGGAGCGCATCCGGATGATCAGCGCGTCGGCCAGCCTCTTCCCCCTCGTGGGCGTCGCCCCGGAGCTGGGCCGCTTCTTCAACCCGGAGGACGACCGTCTGGGTGCGAGCCCGGTCGCCGTGCTCTCGGAGGAGTTCTGGAAGCGCCGGTTCGGATCGGATCCCGAGGTGCTCGGACACAAGCTCGAGATCGGCCAGGGAACCTACGAGGTGGTCGGCGTCGCCCCGGCAGGGTTCACCGGTGTCGAGCTGGAGCCGGTCGACGTCTGGCTCCCCATCGAGCGTGCCCAGGAGCTGGAGCAGGGCGGCACGCAGTGGCGTGACAACCGGAACTGGTGGTGGCTGCGCAGCGTGGTTCGCCTGCGTGACGACGTGTCCGACGAGGTCGCCACGGCCGAGGCGACCGCCGCGCATCGGGCCGGCCGGCAGGAGCTGATCGAGCAGGACCGCTACGACGCGAATGCGGAGCTGGTGCTCGGGTCGGTGATCGCGGCCCGTGGCCCCGACCCGTCGGCGGAGGCTCGGGTCGCTGGCTGGCTCGCCGGCGTGTCGGCGATCGTCCTGCTCATCGCGTGCTTCAATGTCGCGAACCTCCTCCTGGCCCGGGCGGCCCGGTGGCGCCGGGAGCTCGCAGTGCGCACCGCGCTCGGCGTCAGCCGCGGCCGTCTGCTCGGCCAGCTCCTGACCGAGAGCCTGGCGCTGGCGCTCCTGGGCGCGGTGGGCGCACTGCTGGTCGCGCGCTGGGGCGGTGACGTGATCCACCAGGTCCTCCTGCCCAACGTCGCGTTCACCGACCAGACGATGGGTCGCCGTCTGCTGGCTTTCCTGGCCGTGTCGTCGGCCGTCACGGCCCTGCTCGCGGGTCTCCTCCCGGCGCTGCAGGCGAGTCGAGGGGAGGTCGCCGACGCCCTGCGGGCCGGAGCCCGGAGCATCTCCCATGGCTCGGGACGGCTGCGGGCCGCGCTCCTGGTCGGCCAGGCCACCCTTTCGGCCGTCCTCCTGATCGGTGCCGGTCTCTTCGTCCTGAGCCTGCGCGGCGCCCTGGGCACGGATCTCGGCTTCGATCCCGAGCGGGTCGCCATCGTCGGTCTCGAATGGTCGGAGACGCTCCCACGCGACGAGCGTCTGCGCGTCTTCCGAGAGGTCGCGGAGCGGGTTCGGGCCCTTCCGCAAGTGGACGACGCCGCGCTCGCCATGACGATCCCCTTCTACTCCAGCATCGGGATCGGCAGGCCCCGGGTTCCTGGGCTCGACTCGTTCCCACGACACCCCAGCGGTGGTCCGTACGTCAACAAGGTCAGCCCTGAATACTTCCACACGATGGGGCTCGAGATCCTCCGTGGCCGGGGCCTCGAAGCCTCGGACGAGGCACCCGAGGCGGCGCCGGTGGCGGTGCTCACCGAGAGCATGGCGCGCGCCGCCTGGCCCGACGCCGACCCCCTGGGACAGTGCATCTACCTGGACCGGAACGACGAGGACTCCCCGTGCACCACCGTGGTCGGGATCGTGGAGAACTTCCGCCGACAGGAGCTGATCGAGCCGCAGCCGCATTTCATGTACTTCGTGAACCAGGGACACCCGGAGGCGGTGGGGCCGCCCCAGGCCCTCATGGTTCGGACCGTCGGCCCACCCGCGGACGCGCTCGCGGAGATCGCCGCCGTCGTGCGCTCCACGTCTCCCCTGATCCGCGCCCCGGTAGTGCGCTCGTTGATGGACAACATCGAGCCGCAGCTTCGCTCCTGGCGGCTGGGTGCCTCGATGTTCTCGGTGTTCGGGCTGCTGGCACTGGTGGTGGCCGCCCTCGGACTCTACAGCGTCCTGGCCTTCGACGTTGCACTCCGGCAGAGCGAGCTGGGGATCCGGGCCGCGCTCGGCGCGGCACGGTCGCGCCTCGTCTCGATCGTGCTCCGACGAGCCGTCGCGCTGGTCGCAGCCGGCGTCGTGCTCGGGAGCGCGGCGGCTGTCGCCGCCGCGCGCTTCGTGGGAGCCCTCCTCTACGAGGTGTCGCCGACGAGTCCGCTCGTGTACGCGGGCGTCGCCGTGGTGCTGCTGATGGTGGCAGGGATCGCGGGATCGGTGCCGGCCTGGCGGGTCGCGCGCATCGATCCCCGGAGCGCGCTTCAGGCCGAGTAGGGCCTCTCGGGGCGGTGCGCCCCGGCACCCCCTCGACAGATTCCCGCCGAAGGAGGATCTTCGAAGCTCGATCTCGAATCTGCCCACGGCGGCGGGCCCCCCGCCGAGAGACGAGGGACCTCACGTGCTCCCAAGCCGAATCGAACTGACCTCCATGCTCGCGCTCGTCCTGGGCTCGGGCGCCTTCGTGCTGCCGGCGGTGTCCGCATCCGCGCCGACGCCCGACGACCGGTCGGCTCGCGCCGAGGTCAGCTATGCCAACGACGTCTTCCCGATCCTGGAGAAGCGCTGCATCCGCTGCCACGGTGGCATGGACGAGGGCGAGATCCGGCTGGAGCTGAGCCTCAACATGACCACCTACGAGGGCCTCATGATCGGCTCGGAGTATGGCGAGGTGGTCACGCCGGGAGACCCGGACGACAGCGTCATCATCCAGATGATCGAGGACGGTGACATGCCGGACGAGGGCGACCCGGTTCCTCCCGAAGAGCTGGCGCTGCTGCGGGCGTGGATCGCGGAGGGCGCCCAGAACAACTGAGGCCGCAGGGACGAGGGGGCGGCGGCTCCGCCGACCGTCCGTCAGTTCACGGTCAGCGTCCCGATGGGGACGAAGCGCAGCTTCAGCGGATCTCCCCAGAGCCGGCGGTACTCGTCGAATCCCGGTTCCAGGCTCGTCGCGGTCGAGGCGATGACGAGCACCGCGTATATGGTGCCGCCCACGCTGGGGGCCGCGAACGAAATAGCCTGGTCGCCGTAGTCCTGCCCGGGGTGGGCGCCCGGGCTGTCGAAGCGGTGAACCGCTACCGGCTCACCCTCCACGCCGATGGCTATGGACGGGACACAGCCCGGGCAGTGGATCCGGTTCCAGACGCGGAAACCGAGCGTGACGTTGACGTTCCCTCCCGGCGCCGCCGAGACCGTGAGGTCCGTGTTCAGCATGTCGAGGTGGTAGCCGCGTCGGACGTCCCGGTCGGCCACGGTCGTGTCACCGGCGAGGACCACCGTGGTGTCACCCGACGTGGAAACCCAGCGGCTCCCGTCGAGTCCGCTCACGCCGACCACGTACTGGCCGCTGGACACTTCGAAGAGGAATCCGCCGGGGGGAATGACGCCCGGCTCGAGAGGGAGCGGGTCGCCGGACCACCCGCGGGGCCGCGACGTGCCGGACGACCCCGCGATCGGCTCGACGATGACGTAGATGCTGTCGAGGGGTGTCGACCCGTCGAGCACACGACCGCGCAACACGCCCGGCGCGGACTGCGGTGTGACCGTCAGGGTCCCGATCGGGATCATGGTGGTCCCCTGGACATTGGCCGCCCAACGATCCCGATACTGCTGGAGGCCCGGCTCGATGTTGCTCTCGCTGGTGGAAGTGGTGATCAGGGTCGCGTAGATCGTGCCGCCCTGAGCCGGG
>QJYK01000273.1 GCA_003248075.1 Gemmatimonadota bacterium
TGGAAATCCCACAGGTTCCACATGTGGGAGTGCGTGTCGACGAAGCCGGGGATGATCGTCTTCCCGCTCACGTCGATCACCCGAGCGCCCGCCGGTGCCTGGCCCGGGCCGCGCGTCACCGACGTGATGCGGTTGTTGGTGATGACGATGTCGGCGTTCTCCACGATCTCGTCGCCGTTCATCGTGATGGCCCTCGCCCCCCGCAGCACCAGGGTGCCTTGCGGGATGTCCCGCGGCGCGGTCACCTCGATGCGGCGCTCCGCGGGTCGGTACGCCGCGTCGGCCTGCGCTGCGTCCAGGTCGTAGCTGATGAACGCGTTGCCGATGGACCAGTGCACGGTCCGACCATCTCCGCTCCACGCTGGGAACTCACCGCCGAGCTCGTTGAGCTTCCAGGCGGGTACCGACGCCGAGTCCGGCTTGGTGACGTCCACCACGGGGACGCCCGCGCCCAGCGCCGGCACGGTCACCGCGTAGATGTCCCGGCCGATCGTCGCGAGGGCCAGGTCACCGCGAGGCGCCATCAGAACCAGCCCGGCCGAGCGTCTGGGAATCACCTCGCGCTCCGCCTCCTGCTGGCGCTCCCCCTGTGGGTCCCAGTACGCGGGCTCATCCCCGTAGTCGCGGGGCAGCACGAGATCCGAGGTCTCGGAGAAGCGGTATGCACCCGCGTCCACGTCGAAGCGCGCCGTGACGCGCACGTGCTGCTTGAGGTCCGTGCCGTCCCACCGGGTCGAGACCAGCGCGAGGGTCGCCGGCCCGTTGCCCGGTGATCCGGGCGGCGCCGGTGCCTGCGAGAAGCCGTAGGAGTAGATCCGGTCGGGATCCGAGGTGAAGTGGGGTCTCCCGCGCCCCTCGGTGGGGCCGATCACGGTGACCTCGCCTCCACCCGCCGGGATCCACACGAACTGCGCGTCGAGACCCTGGAAGACGAAGGGGTCGTAGGCTTCCTCGAGATTCCTCGCGGAAGAGCGGATCCCGGCGATGCGCGCGCCGTCGGGTGACCAGGCGATCTGCTGATAGTAGGCCGACACCCGGGTCAACGCTCGTGGCGTGCCGCCCGCTGCAGGCACCCGCATGATGTGTCCCTCACCCCGGTCGTCGTTCCAGGTCACGAAGGCGATCGAGCTCCCGTCGGGCGACCAGGTGGGATGGTACTCACCGACCTCCTGACGCGTGAGGCGGCGGGGAGCGCCGTCGGGCAGGTCGGCGACGTACAGGCGGTCGAGCGCCGTGAAGACCACCCGGCTGCCGTCCGGCGATGGCACGGCGTCACGGATCTGCTTGACCGTGAAGGTGGGTGTGTCCTCGATGGGGTACTTGAAGCTCACCTCGGGCCCGATGGCCACCTCGGCGTTCACCGTGAACGGAATCTCGGTGGGGTCCGAGCCGTCGGCCGGCACGCGCCAGATCCGGCCCCCATACGAGATCACGAGCGCCTGCGAGTCCGGGGTCCACGAGTAGCCCGGAAGGACATCCATGTTCGCGATGGACTCCTGCTCGTCCCGCTGGACCGGATAGACCAGCCAGCGCTCCTCGCCCGACGCCAGCTCCCGAATCCGGATGCCCGTGTCGGCATCGTAACGGGACCCGTAGGCCAGCCATCGCCCATCCGGTGATACAGCCGGCCGGAACGCCGATCCGTACCGGTTGCTCATCGGCGTGCGCGTGCCGGACTGCCGGTCGTACACCCAGAGCTGGTATTGCGGGAAGATCGCGTTGTAGGACCAGGGCGCGAAGCGCTGCTCGTACCAGACGTAACGACCCTCCGGGTCCACCGCGGCGCCCATCATGCGCAGCCCCGGGGCTCCGCCCACCATCTCCAGGCCGGTCCCCCCACCCACGTGGTAGAGCCAGAGCTTCTCCAGGCCCTGGAACGGCGCGGAGCGGGACACCACCACGTAGTCGCCGTCGGGCATCCACTCCGGGGACAGGAACGCGCTACCGATCCCCTTGCTCAGCTGGGTCGGTTCGCCGCCCGCGGACGGCATCAGCCAGACGTTGTCGTCACCACTGCGATCGGAGACGAACACGATCCGCGCCCCGTCGGGGCTGAAGCGCGGCTGCATGTCGTGGGCCAGGCCCTGCGTGAGGCGTTCGGCCGTGCCGCCCGCGATCGGCATCCGATACAGGTCACCGAGCAGATCGAAGACGATCGTCGAACCGTCCGGACTCACGTCCAGGGAGATCCACGTCCCCTCGTGCGTCGTGAAGCGGGCGACTCGCTCGGGCTGCAGTGGAAGACCCCGATCGGGGTCGAGAGGCTGCTCCTGCCCCGCGAGAGGAGAATGGATGGCGACCAGGACCGATGCGGCCAGCGTGAGGCCGCGAGTGCGATGACGCATGCTTCTGTCTCCGAAAGCGGAGGGTCTGTCTATCGTGGACGGCGTGGCCCGAGGGGGCGCAAAGCTAGGGCGGCTCATGGCGAGCGGAAAGCGGCGGGCCGCGCGGCGAGGGGTACCTGCGACCGGCTCGACGAAATCCTGGAGATCGGAGCGGACCCGGTGCCGGTCGTACCACGACGGGAGCCCCACACGTCGCCTCGTCATCATCCCATCCTCCCCCTACGCAATGCAAACCGGAGCCGGAAAGATACGACCGGGCGCAACCGGCCTCGCAACCCCCGGGAAGTCAGTCGCCGCTGACGGCCTCGAGCTCAGCCTCGACCGTTTCCGGATCCACCGGCGGCTGCCAGAGCTGGATCGCCGGAAACGTGCTCAAGAACCAGCGGATCGCGCCCAACCACAGTCCCAGGAACAAGCACCCGATCAGGGGATGCCAGATCGTGAAGATCGGATCCCCCTCGTGGTGCAGGGAAGGCGCGACCAGACCGTAGCGCTCCAGCCACAGGCCCGAAAGAATCACGGTCGCGAACGTCGCGAGCAACGCCGGCTTCATCTTCGCCTTCCGTCCGATCAGGCCCGCGAAAGGAACGACGAAGCACAACACAACGACCAACGCCGAGTAGCCACCCCAGGGGTGATCCGATCGGCGAATCATCCATGCCTGCTCCCAAGGGAGCTTGCCATACCAGATGACGATGTACTGACTGAAGAACAGGTAGGTCCAGAACACCGTGAACGCGAAGGCCAGCTTACCCAGGTCGTGGCGCTGCTGAAGCCCGATGTGATTGCGGAAGTCTCCGTGCTGCGTCCGCAGGAACAGGCTCCACAGCGAGGTCGCGGCGATGCCTCCCCAAAAGGCCCCCATGAAGAACCATGGACCGAACATGGTGCTGAACCAATGCGGTTCCAGGGACATCGCCCAGTCGTAGGCCACGATGCTCATGACGACGGCGTAGACGAGCACGAACGCGGGGGCCAGGCGTGTCATGCGCTCGTAGCTCGACGCCTCCTCCGCCGCTTGGCTGGTCCACCCGGAGGTGAGGCGCTGCCGCCAGGTAACCCGAGCGAGATCGCCACCCTCGTGGCCCTGGACCCGTCCCATGTCGGGACGGACCGCGAGATAGACGAAATAGAGCGCCATCCCGAACAGCAGGGCGAGTCCGACCACATTGCGGGTGATCAGGAACGGGACGTTGAGGTACGCGGCTTTGCGCTGAAGCACCGGATCGTGGGCCATCTCCTCGATCCAGGGGAAGTATCCCTCGCGCAGGCCGAGCATCGGAAGCAGCAACACGAACGCGATGGGAAGGAACGCAGCGAAGGATTGACTGACGCGCCGCACGGGCCAGTTCCATTTGGCCTTGACGATCCAGGTCGCGACCGCGAACAGCACGCCCCCCGCCGACACGCTCGTGAAGAAGAGCCAGTTCGAGACGTACGAGATCCACGCCGAATGGGCGTCCTGACTGAGCCGGACCACGAACGACATCAGTCCCACCACGATCAGGGCGCCGACCAGCGCGGACGTTCCCCGCGAGCGCGGCAGATACCGCACGGGAATCTCGGAGGGTATGTGATGGTGGGCCATGTCAGTCCTCCAGCCCTCCGTTCCCGGCCTGCTGCTGCAGGCTACGCACGTAGTTCACGATCTTCCAACGGTCGAAGTGGCCGATGCGCCACCCGTACGGAGGCATGAGCCCCCGCCCCACCCGGATCATCCCGTAGATGTACTGGTCGGTGTACCCCGTCACGACCGGGCCCGCGAGGTTGTACGCCGCAAGGGTCGGATGCTTGGCCACGATGTACGCGTTGGCGCCCATCCCGTTCTGCCCGTGGCACACGGCGCAGTTGCGCAGGAAGAGCTGCTCCCCTCTCGCCAGGGCCACCTCGTCCGTCGGATCCACGGGGTTCACCAGCCCGGCGACGACCGCGTTACCCGTTCCGATCGGCACCATGTCCATCTGGGTGAACGGGACCACGTCCACGCCCTCCGGCTGCCCGACGTTCACGGTGTTAGGGTCCGCGGCCAGGTTGCCCGACGCGAATGCGACCGAGTTCGGCGGCGGCGGAAGAGGGTTCTCATACGGATCGAAGCTGCGCTGATCCCGCATCGATCGACCGAAGATCAGCACCATCGTGTCGTCGAGCGGCTTGCAGCCGGCGAGCATCGCGAGCGCGATCACCGCGGCGAGGAAGCGAGGCGCTCTACGCATGGGCCACCTCCTGTCCTTCGCGAAGCTCGACAGGCTCCTCCTTCTGCAGGATCGCACGTGCTTCGTCGGCCCGCTCCGGCGGTGACACCACGTAGACACCGTAGCGGCCCGAGGTGAACTCCGGATCGTACACGACGGCGGGCTTGATCGCCGGCAGGCGGCTGTTGAGGAACAACCCGATGACGGTGGCCAGTGCACCGAACAGCACCGTGAGCTCGAAGGCGATGATCACGTAGGCCGGAATCGACACGATCGGCTTGCCACCGACCACCAGAGGCCAGTCCACGGAGGTCCACGTCGTGAACGCGAACCCGGTCGCGGTGCCCGTCAGGCCGCCCACCAGCGTAAAGACGCGGACCGGGCTCTGTCCGTACCCGAGCGCGTGCTCGATATGGTGCTCCGGGTACGGGGCATAGGCGCGCACGTCGTCGAAACCCGCCTTCTTGAGCTTCTCGATCGCGTCGACCGTCGAGTCGAGGTACTCGTATGAAGCCAAAAGGCCGATCCTGGATGCGCTCATGAGTGGACCTCCTGCCGCTGCTTCCGAAGGGGCGGCGGCAGCACCTCCTTGAGCTCCTGGATCGCGATCGGCGGCAAGAGCCTCGTGAAGAGCAGGAACCAGAAGCCGAACCAGCAGAAGCTACCGATCAGGATCCCCATCTCGACGATCGACGGACGGTACACGCCCCACGCCCATGGCTCGTATTCGTGGTGCAGCGAGGTCACGACGATGACGTACCGCTCGAACCACATCCCGATGTTGATGAAGATCGAGATGACGAAGAGCGCGGGGATCGAGTGGCGTACGCGCTTGAACCAGAGCAGGATCGGGACGAGTCCGTTGCAGGTGAGCATCGTCCACGACGCCCACCAGTACGTTCCGAAGAGCCGGTTCCAGAACGCGGTGCGCTCGATCTCCTCACCGCTGTACCAGGCCATGAAGAACTCGGACAGGTAGGCGTACAGCACGATCAACGACGTGAGCAGGCAAAGCTTCGCCATCGCGTCGAAGTGCTTCGTCGTGAGGTAGGCCTCCAGGCCGAAGATCTTCCGCATCGGGACGGTGAGCGTGATCACCATCGCGACACCGGAGAAGATCGCTCCCGCGACGAAATAGGGCGCGAAGATCGTGGCGTGCCACCCCGGGACGATGCCCATGGCGAAGTCCCAGGACACGACCGAGTGGACCGACAGCACCAGCGGCGTCGCTAGAGCGGCGAGGAAGATGTATGCCTTGCCGAAGTGGTGCCACTGCTGGTCGGTGCCACGCCAGCCAAGGGAGATCACCGAGTACAGCTTCTTGCGCAGGCCCTTCGCGGCGTCCCGCGCCGCCGCCACGTCCGGAATCGTACCGAGGAAGAAGAAGACCGCCGATACCGTGAAGTACGTGGTGACCGCGAACACGTCCCACACCAACGGGGACTTGAAGTTGGGCCACAGGAATCGCGAGTTGGGATACGGGACGAGCCAGTATGCGTGCCAGACACGCCCGACGTGGATGAGCGGAAAGAGTCCCGCGGTCATCACGGCGAAGACCGTCATCGCCTCGGCTGCCCGATAGATCGACTGACGCCAAGGCGCACGGAACAGGAAGAGAATGGCGGAGATCAGCGTCCCCGAGTGGGCGATGCCGACCCAGAAGACGAAGGTCGTGATGTAGACGCCCCAGCCCACCGGGGACATCAGGCCGCTCACCCCGATCCCGCGATAGAGCTGCCAGCCCCAGGAGCCGAAGAAGAGCCCGACTCCTGCGGCGGCCAGCGCGAAGAGCGCCCACCAGCCGAGCCCGGGGCGGCCGAGAGCTCGTAGAACGTCGCGGTTGACGTCCGAGAGGCGCTCGACGTCGGGGTGGGTCAACGCCCCCCGTTCGATGGGAGTTCCCCCAGCCATCAGTCGTGCCCTCCGGACGCTACCTCGTGGAAGGTGACCTTCTTCAGGTAGTTCACTGCAGGCTGTGTGTTGATGATCTCGTCCAGGACGCGGTAGGTCCGTTCGTTCCTCACCACCTGAGAGACCCGCGAGTTCGGGTCACGCAGGTTGCCGAACACGATCGCCTCCGCAGGACAACTCTGCTGACACGCGGGAACGATCTCGCCGTCGCGCGGGATCCGATCCTCGCGGCGCTCGACCACGGCCCGGTTCTCGGCCTCGCGGATGCGCTGCATGCAGAAGCTGCACTTCTCCATGATGCCGTTCGTGCGCACGGTCACGTCCGGGTTCCATTGCCAGTTCATGGGCTCCGGTACGTTCTCGTCCGTGTAGCGGTACCAGTTGTAGGTGCGGACCTTGTATGGGCAGTTGTTGGCGCAGTACCGCGTGCCGACACACCGGTTGTAGATCTGCACGTTCACGCCTTCGGGCGTGTGATACGTCGCGAACACGGGACACACCGGCTCGCACGGGGCGTTGCTGCAATGCTGGCACAGCATCGGAAGGAAGCGTACGTCGAGGTGCGAGGCCTCGGCGGCGTCGACATGCTCGTAGTAACGCTCGATTCGCATCCACTGCATCTCGCGCCCCATGAGCGCCTGCTGCTCACCGACCCACGGGATGTTGTTCTCGGCCTGGCAGGCGGTGACGCAAGCGCTGCAGCCCGTGCACTTGTCCAGATCGATCGCCATGCCCCAACGCGCCCGCGCCTCGTGGGCGTTCGCGTAGTTGCCGTGTCGCGAGCCCTCGAGCGGGAATGCGGTCGGCTCGCCGCCTTCGGCGGGCACCGGAACGAAGCCCCCGACGCCCTGGAGCTCCTTCAGCTCACCGTGCGCCTCTTCCTCGCCGGCCGGCTCACGACCGAGCTCCGCGAGCGCCACCGCGGGGGCGATCGGGCGGTCGTGCTGATCCGACGAGCCCTCGTTGGTCACCGTCCTTCGACGCTGTCCGGTGGGCGTCACGGTCACCGTCGTGGCAACGGTTACGAACGCGCCCGACGGTTGCTCGGACACCGCGGGCAGCAAGGTCACTGCATTGACGCCGTTCCCGTTCGCCCACCTTCCGAAGTCGGTGTGCCCGCCGCCCAGAGCGAGGGCCACCGAATCCTCCCGGATGCCCGGATAGATCCGGATGGGCACCTCCAGAGATCCATGGGGCGACTCGACCGTGACGACGTCGCCCTCCCGGATGCCGCGGGCCTCGGCCGTGCGGGGGTTCATCTCGAGCCAGGAGTGCCACATCACCTTCGAAACCGGATCCGGGAGCTCCTGCATCCAAGGCGAGTTGGCGAACTCACCCGCGCCGAAGCGCGCCGATGGATGGACGAGCAGCGTGAGGTCCCCGTCGCCGTCCAGCTCTGGGAGGTCGAACGTGAGCGCGGCATCGGGACCGCGGAGCTGGGCTGGTCCGGAGGCACCGCCCATGTCGTGTCCCGACACGCCGCTCCGCAGCGCCTCACGCCAAGCAGCTTCGAATGCGGGGTCACTCCCGTGCATCGCACGATGCGCGCCACGCAGGTGCTCGTAGAACGTCGCACCTCCCAGGGAGTGGCCCAGGCGTGACGCGACCGAAAGCACTACGTCGCCGGTCTGCTTCGAATCGAAGTGGGGAACCGGTTGCATGGCCGGCTGCCGAATCGCCATGACGCCCGACCGCGGCATCGAATCTCCCCACGCCTCCAGGAAGTGGCGATCCGGAAGGATCAGGTCCGCCATCGCCGAGGTCTCGTCCGGCGCCGAAGCGAACGAGACCTTGAATCCGACCGACCCGAAAGCCTCGGCGAACCCGGACGACGGGGGCAACGAATAGGCGGGGTTGGCGCCATGAACCATGACGACGCCGACCTGTCCACCGGCCATGGAGCGGATCGCCGCCTCCATCTCCGAGAAAGGTCGCGTCGCCACGTTCGGGCCGCCGCCGACGTGCAGCGTGCGCCCGACGTTGCCGGCCACGAAGTTGAGGATCAACGCCGCGACGTTTGCGGCGGTCGCGTTGCGATGGTGCGCTCCCACGCCCGGCCCCAACGCCAGGCTGGGGCCCTCCGCGAAACGTTCGGCCAACTGGCGAACGGTGTCCTCGCTCACCCCGGCCGCGTTGGCCGCGGTGCGCACGTCGTAGGCGCGAACGACGGAGGCGTACGGTCCGGCGGCCGCACCGTCCTCCGCGATCGCGGCCGCCATACCCAGGGCCAGGGCCGCCTCGGCCCCTGCCCGGATCGGTATCCACTCGTCCGCGTTCAGGCCGGTCAACGACAGCCGTGGCCCGGCGAACACGAAGCGTCCCTTCGAGCCATGCTCGTCAGCGGCGCTCATCCGCGCGAACGCACGCCCGTGCTCGACCGGCGACGCGCCCGTCTCCAGGAAATCGTCGCCGAAAGAGACCAGAAGCCGGGCCTGGGAGATCTCGTAACGCGGCAGCTCGTCCACGCCGAACGCGATCCGGGTGGCTTCGCGCAGGGGCGCGTCGGACAGGGCGTCGTACTGCACGCGACGTCCGCCCACCGCGCGCACGAACGCGTCCACGAGCCGCGCCATCGACGGCCCCGTGGCGCCACCGATGAACAGCGCGTTCCCTGCGGCACTCTGGATCCGTTGCGCGAGGAGCGCCTCCGCCTCCTCCCAGGTGGTCTGCCTCAGGACATCGCCTTCGCGAATCATCGGCCCGGGGTAACGGTCCGGGTTGTACAGATGCTGGAGCGTCGCGTGGCCGCGCGAGCACAGCGCCCCCTGGGAGACAGGGTGGTTCGGATTCCCCTCCACCTTGACCACGCGGCCCTCGCGGGTACGCACCCACATCCCGCACTGAGCGGCACAGCCGTCGCACACCGTCGTGTACCAGGTCGACACGCCCGGGATGATGTCCTCGGACATGGTGACGTAGGGGAGAAGCCTCTCGACGTTCTCCGTCGAGCACGCCGTCAGGGTCGCCCCCGCGCCCGAGACGCCCAGGACCTTGAGGAAGTCCCTGCGCTTGATGCCGTCGGTCATCGGTCTCTCCTAGTAATGACAGACGGCGCAGTCGTCCGACGCGCCCTCCTGGCGGTGGCAGGATATGCACCACCCCATGTTGTTTCCGCCCCACGCCGGGTCCCGGCTGCTGAGCACCTCCATCGTCTGGACCTCGCCGTGGCACTGTTGGCACTGGAGGCCGGCGGCGATGTGCCGCATGTGCGGGAAATGCGCGTGGTCGGAGATCTTGTAGATCCGGACCCACGGGATGGACTCGCCACGAGCGTGGTAGTCCTTGAGCTTGTCAACTTCCTGCGGATTGTTCGCCCCCGGGATCACCTGATGGCAGCCCATGCACAGCTCCGACGGAGGCAGGCCGGCATCCACCGACCGCTCCGCGGAGAAATGACAGTACTGACAATCCATGTTGCTCTGACCGGGCTCACTGCCCGCATGGATGTTGTGTGGGAACGCGATGGGCTGCCCCGCGGCGTACGCCGCGGGGCTCTCGGCGTTCGCCCTCGTTTGCGCGTCCTGCGCCCGGACGAAGGCCAGACCGGCGAGGGCAGAGACGCCCGCCAGCCCGCCGATGAGCCAGTGCTTTGTCATTTCGAGGACGAGCTCCTGATCGAGCCGTTCGCCCGTGGGATCGGGCGGTTTGTCGACACGCCATGCCCGCCCGGTGCCGGGAGGTCGTGTCGGGGGCGGAAAGCGCTCTGGTAAAAGCGGCCTGAACCTACCTGCGCCCCCGAGCACGGTCAAGCGGAAGGAGCCCCTGCGCGGCGAACCTTTTCGACCACCCCGGTGTTATAATTTCTTCGCAATTTTTCGCCGTTTCCGGACCTTCCCGGCGTTTCGCTCCCGATGACGCAGACGACCTCCCAGACGATGCCTCGGGACAGCCGGCCCAGCCTCGAGCTGCTGAGAGAGGTCGTCCGGCTCGCGCTGGCTGCCTTGCTCGCCCGCGGTCACGTGCTCTTCGAGGACGTTCCGGGCGTGGGCAAGACGACCTTGGCACACGCCCTGGCTCGAACGCTCGGCCTGGACTTCCGACGCATCCAGTTCACTTCGGACCTGCTTCCGTCCGACGTGCTCGGCGTGTCCGTGTACCGGCCGCAGAGCGGCGACTTCGAGACCCGGCCTGGCCCCATCTTCGCGAACGTGGTCCTGGCCGACGAGATCAACCGAGCGCCCCCGCGCACTCAGAGCGGCCTCCTCGAGGCGATGCAGGAGGGTCGGGTCACGATCGACAACGAAACGTACGATCTTCCTCGACCGTTTCTCGTGATGGCCACCCAGAATCCGCTCGAGCACCACGGCACCTATCCCCTCCCGGAAAGCCAGCTCGATCGGTTTCTCATGCGCGTCACGATCGGCTACCCGGGGCGCGAAGCGGAGCGGCGCATCCTCACCGAGTCGTCCGTGGTGGAGCCGGTCATGGGCCGACTGCGCGCCGTGCTCACCCCCATGCAGGTGCTCCACCTCCAGCAGCGGGTCGAGGAAGTCGAGGCCGACGAGGCCATCGTGGACTACCTGATGACCGTGGTCGAGCGCACGCGGGCCACTCCGAGGTTGCGCATGGGGGTCAGCCCAAGGGGGGCGATCGCCTTGTACCGGGCGGCGCGGGCGTTCGCCCTCACCAACGGGCGGACGTACCTCGTGCCCGACGACGTGCGCTCGCTCGTGGTTCCCTGCCTGGCCCACCGGATCCTGCCTTCGGGGGTGAGCGGGGCCACCCTGGACGCGCATCAACAGGCCGGCCATATCCTCGAGTCGATCCTCGACGAGATCGAGGCGCCGGTGTGAGCTCGGCGCCGGCCGCCCCCATGCGGGCAGCGCGGTGGCTCCGCGGCACCTGGCGTCGGATCCGGGCCTGGCGACGCATCCGGTTCACCCTCGGCGGGCTGATCTTCACGTTGGGGACGTTCGCGGTCGGCTTCGCTGCGATGAACACGGGAAACAACCTGCTCTACCTGCTGCTCGGGTCGATGCTCGGGTTCATCGCCGTCAGTGGATGGATGTCCGAGCAGGCCATCCGACGACTGTCCATTGAGCGCGTGGTTCCGCGGGCGGTCACGGTCGGACAGGAGCTCCGGATCACGTATCGCGTCTCGAACGGTCTCTCGAAGATCCCGGCGGTCGCGGTCGAAATACGCGAGTACGGCCTTCCCGGGACCGCCTTCGTGGCCCATGTGCCGATCGGCGGCCGCTCGCTCGCCCGTTCCCAGAACGCCTTCGTCCGGCGCGGCATCTACCCGCTGGGCACCGTCACCCTCTCGACCGCGTTCCCCTTCGGCCTGTTTCAGAAGGAGCGCGACCTCGCGCTGCCCGGAGAGATCATCGTGTGGCCTCGGGCCGACCGCAGGGTCCCGATGCCCGTGGCCGGTTCGGGTAGGCGGGCCGTCGCGGGATCCCCGGTCCCGGGCGCAGCCGGGCATCGCGGAGAGTACCGGAGCCTGCGGTCCTACCGCGTGGGCGACGATCCCCGAGACATCCACTGGCGCTCCTCGGCCCGACTGCAGGACCCGGTGATCCGGGAGTACGACCGGGACGGAGCCGAAACGCGCTGGATCTGCCTCGACCTCAGGGGCGACCCTGAGCGAGACGCCGGAGAGGTGGCCATCGAGGTGGCCGCATCCTTGGCCGCCGACGCAGCCGCGGAGAGCCGACCCTTTGCGCTGATCGCCGGCGCGCACGTGGTCCCCCCGGGCGAGGGAGCCGGCCAGCTCGAGCTGGTTCTGGACGCGCTCGCGCGGGCGGACGTGGAGCCGGAAGCTCCGTTCCCCGCACCGCCCGTCGACCCCGGGATCTGCGTCCTGGTCTCGGTCGGGGGCGCCGCCGGGTTCGGAGACGCGTTGGTGGTCGGGGCGGACGCGGCTCTCGAAGACGAGGACGCGTGAGCCTCGCGTCCGTGCACCGTAGGATGGCCGTCCTCATGGGCCTCGCCGGCCTCCTCGCGTTCGCCGGCGGCGCCGGGGTGGAGCCGATCTCGGCCACGCTCGCCGCTGCCGCCCTGGCGGTCGCGTTGGTCTGGCAGCCCGACCCGGGGCTGGCGCGCCGACTGGAGCGCGTGTGGCTGCCCGTGGCCGCGCTGCTCGTGGCACGGGCGCTCGCGCACGTCCTCGTCATTCGCGACGACGTGGTGATCCCCGTGGTGGATCTACTCCTGCTCCTCATGGCGGCCGAAGCGCTCCGCTCCCTGGACGCGCCCAACGACGTGCGCCTCTACGCGCTGTCGTTCGCGCTACTCCTGGCGGCGACCGCCTACCGACCCGGCATCCTGTTCCTGGTGGCTTTCGTTGCATACGTCGCGCTCGCCAGCGTCGCGCTGACGGTGGGGCACATGCGCCGCCGCGCCGCACGCCACGGCATCGCGGACATGCCCCTGGAGGGGGGTCTGGTGCGTAGCACGCTGGCGCTCAGCGGGGTGATCCTCCTCGTCTCGGCAGTTGTCTTCCTCTCCTTTCCCCGGGTGTCCCGAGGGTGGACCGGAAGGGGCGAGACCGTCGCGACCTCCATCGCAGGCTTCTCGGACCGAGTGAGCATCGGAGAGCACGGGTCCCGCATCTACGGGAACCCGCGGATCGTATTGCGGGTGGAGTTTCCCCAAGGCATCCCGGACCGACTGCTGGATCTGCATTGGCGGGGACGGTCCTACGATCGCTTCGACGGGGTGCGGTGGAGTCGCTCGCGGGCCCTGCCGCCCTCGCAGGCTCCTCGTCAGTGGTACCGCGACCGCTGGAGCGGGCCCGTCCTCGAGCAGAGGATTTGGGCGGCTCCTCTGGACGTCCGCGCGATCTTCGGTGTGCATCCGGTGGTCGAGCTCGACCCGGAGCCGGGGATCCAACCGCTGTCTGACAACGCCGGCGATCTCTTCTACTGGGGGTCGGCATCCCCAGCCTACACCGCGTTCTCACGAACCGGGAATCCGGATGCCGAGCTGTTGCGCGGGGCCGAAGGGGGCTACGTGCCCCAGGCACGCTACTTCCTGCAGCTCCCCGACCTGGATCCCCGCATCCAGGCGCTGGCGGACTCGCTCACCGCCGGACTCTCGAACCGATTCGACAAGGCCAGGGCCGTCGAGCGACATCTGGGCTCGTTCCAGTACACATTGGAGCTTCCCGCGACGGCTCGCGAAGCCACACTGGAGCATTTCCTGTTCGAGCGCCGCGCGGGTCATTGCGAGTATTTCTCGACCGCCATGGTGGTGCTGCTGCGAGCAGCGGGAGTGGAGTCGCGGAACGTCAACGGCTTCCTCGGCGGCGAGTGGAGCTCTTTCGGCAGCTACCTGGCCGTCACGGAAAACCAGGCCCACTCCTGGGTCGAGGTCTGGTTCCCCGGCTTCGGTTGGGTGACGTTCGACCCCACCCCAGCCGGAGCGGGACTCGGCTCCCGCGAGGCGTCGTGGATCTGGCCCGGTCGCTTCCTGTTCGACGCGATCCAGCATCGCTGGAACAAGTGGGTGCTGGACTACAACGTCGAGGCCCAGTCGGGCCTCCTCCAGCGCTGGTCACAGATGCTGGTACCCAGCGCGAAGCCCGACGACACGCCGGAGGAGAGGGGAAGGCGCCCCCTGGTCTGGGGACTGGCCGGGCTCCTGGTGGTGCTTTTCGCGGGACTCGGTTGGGCCAAGCGCGGCGCACGGCCGCCACCCTCGCCCGAGGCCACGGCCTACCTCCGCCTGAGGGCCTTGTGCGCGCGCGCCGGGTTGGAGGTTCCCCCCGGGCTGACACCGCTGGCCCTGGTCGAGCGCGTGGGTGTGGTGGGTGCGCCCGCTGCCCATCCGGCGGGACGCGTCGTCGATCTCTATCTTCGTGCACGATACGGTCGCGAAGTCCTCGGCGAGTCGGAGAAGCGAGAGATGCGCGAGGCGCTGGCGGCCGTCGGGAGGGCGCTCAAGGACCTCACGCCGCCAAGAGCCAAGGAGCCATGACCGCAGGAAGCCAGGAATCGACGGGTCTGTGGGGTGAGCGTCCCTCGCCGCGATCCGAGACCGTGGACCGAGTCGACGTCGGCCCCCTCACGCTCTGGCTGCGGAGCGTGCAGAACGAGATCTGGGTCGCACACCGGGTGGGCGCGGAGGAAGGCGACCCGCTCGACGAGGAACCGGACGACTCCGAATGGAGCCGATGGGCGCTGGCGGACCGTCCGCACCGCCTCAGGCTGAGGCCCGTCTTCCCGGACCGCCCCCTCGTGGTGAAGCCCGAGCACCCGTTCACGCTGCTTCGGCGAGCCGACGCTCGGCTCTATGCGCGCATCCCGGTGTGGGTATCCCTCGAGGTGGTGGAAGAGGGACGACGGAGAGCCACCGTGCTCACCGAGATCCCGACCGAGCCGCTCTCCGACACCTGGTGGGGAGACTTCCTCGACGGCGAGCTCGCCTACTGGGTCCCGACCAAGGGACGTCGCGTCGTGACCCCCGACCTCTTCGAGCCGCACCTCGTGATGGCCACGCTCCAACTGACGAATCGCTCCGAGGACGACCTCACCGTCGAGAAGCTCGCGCTGCGCGTCGAGCATCTCAGCATCTACATGAAGGACGGCTGCCTATGGGCCGAGGAGGTCAAAGTGCACTATCACGGGGAGGAAGAGGGAAGCGAGATCCACATGGATGACGAGCCGCCGGCGGAGGCCGAGGGGGCCGTGGAACTCTCGCCCGCGCGAGCGCAGGCGCGTTCACTGCGGGCACGGACGTTTGCGCGGTTCCGCGCGTGGTCGGGCTGGGGAGCATGACCACCGCGCTCGTCGTCGGCGCCGTCGCGCAACAGGCAACAGAATCGGTTTCGTACTGGACCCTGCAGTCCGTTCTCGTCCGGGGATGGGGACCGCTTCTGAGGGCCGGACTCCTGTTGTTCGTCGGCATACCGGCGGTGTGGTTGATCTCCCGTTGGATCCGCGCGTACGTCGCGCGCATCTACAACGAGCAGAAGGGGCTGGTGTTCGGGAAGCTGATCTTCTACCCCCTCGTGCTGATCATTCTGGTTTCCGTGCTCCGAGAGCTCGGGTTCAGCCTGGCGCCTCTTCTTGGCGCCGCGGGCATCCTCGGCGTTGCGCTCGGTTTCGCCTCCCAAACGTCCGTGTCGAACATCATAAGCGGCTTCTTTCTCCTGGCCGAGGAGCCGTTCCAGGTGGGTGATCTGATCGAGGTGGGCGACGTGAGCGGGGTCGTGCTCACCATCGACATGCTCTCCGTGAAGATCCGCACGTTCGAGAACAAGATGGTGCGTATCCCCAACGAGACGCTGGTGAAGAGTCAGTTCACCAACGTTACGCGCTTTCCGATCCGCCGTGTGGACATTCCGGTCGGCGTCGCGTACAAAGAGGATATCGGGCGGGTGCGCGAGGTGCTCTTCCAGATCGCGGAAGAGAACCCGCACGTCCTCATGGAGCCTGAGCCTCTGGTCATCTTCGTCGGTTATGGGACCTCGTCGGTGGATTTCAAGTTCGCGGTCTGGACCAAGCGGGAGGCGTTTCTGAGGGTGAAGAACGAGATCAGCCAAGAAGTGAAGCGACGCTTCGATGAAGAGGGCATCGAGATCCCGTTCCCGCACGTCTCGCTCTATGCCGGCTCCATGACGGAACCCCTTCCCGTCCGGATCAGCCGGGAGGGCGACGCATGACCTCCGACGGGCGGGGTTCGGGCCTGCATCTCGCCACCGTCGCCCACGTGGGGCGACTCTGGGACGTCTACGTCGAGTTCGACGACGATCCTGCCCGACCCGAGATGTACCGGGCTCGACTCCGTTTCGACCCCCCCGGCATCACGGACTCGGAAGGATCGTACCGGACCGCCGTGGTGATCATCGAGGAGTCCATCGAGGAGGCGCTGGCACGCGCACGTACCTTCGACGACCGACAGATTCAGGGACTCCTTCGGTCGGTCCTGCCCGAAGAAACGGACCAGGATTAGCCTCAGGCCTCCCTCACCCACCTCCACAGCTCGGGGAGCGTGGGACGCTTGCCCGCCATGAGGATCCCGACCCTGTAGATCCTTCCGGCGACCCACGCCACGGCCAGCACCGTGATCGCCATCAAACCGAACGAGAGGGTGACCTGCCACCAGGGAGCGGCCCCAGCTGCCGCCCTCGCCCACATGAGAATCGGGCTGAAGAACGGCACCAGCGAGAGGCTGACCGCCATGGCGCTGTTGGGGCTCTCGAGCACGGGCGCGATCAGGATGGCTGGTGCCACGACCAGCATGACGACCGGGAGCTGCGCCTGCTGCGCCTCCTCGTCGGTGTTGCACATGGCGCCGACGGCGGCATACATGCCGGAATAGATGAAGTAGCCGAAGATCCAGAAGCCGAGCAGCAGCAGCAGCTGCCACGCCGTCGGCATGGCGCTGCCGATGTCGCGCAGACTGGCGAGCTCGGGGTTGGCTGCGAGCACGGCGGGGAGCGCGGCAGACGCGAGAACGAAGGCGGACGCCGCCCACACGGCCATCTGCGTCACCCCGACCGCGCCGACCCCCATGATCTTGCCCAGCATCAGGTGCCAGGGCTTCATGGAGGAGATCACGATCTCGACGATCCGGTTGGTCTTCTCCTCGAGCGTGGCCCTCATGACGGCCACCGAGTAGAGGAGGATGACCATGTACAGGAGGAACGCCCCGACGAACGCCATCGCGACGCGGGGCTCCTGCATCCCGCCCGGACTCCCGGTCAGCATTTCGACCCGAAGCTCTCCCCCGCTCATGAGCGCGTCCGCGTCCACACCCCGGTCGGCGAGCTGCGCCTGGAGCGATGCTCTCGCTACCGCGCTCTGCATGCTGATGCGGCGGATGGCCGAGGGACGGGACGTGGCATAGAGCACGGCCTCGCCGGATCGCAGGGTTTGGTCATCCAGCACGATGAGGCCGCCCAGGTCGCCGTCGATAACGCGCTGGCTCAGCGTCTGGACGGCTCCCGCGGTGTCGGGCTCGTCACTGAGGGTATAGTCGGCCTCCTCTAGAATCGGAGCGAGGCGCGCGAAGAGAACGCCGGTCCGATCCACGACCGCAAGCGTGCGCTCGTTGCGCTGCTGACGCTGACCGAAGTAGGCCGGCACGTAGATCAGCCCGGCCATCATCAGCGGGCCCGCGATCGTCGTGAAGATGAACCAGCGAGAGCGGACCCTCTGCAGGTACTCGCGGCGGATCACCGCCCAAACGTTGGCCATCATCGCGCGGCTCCTTCGGTTCGCCGAGGGACCCCCGCATCCGAGGCGGCCCCGTCTCCGGCGTGGCGAACGAAGATCTCGTGAAGCCGCGGCTCAACCAGGTCGAAGCGGTAAATGGTGGCTCCCGCCTCCACACCGCGACGAAGGATGGCCTGGTGGTCCGCTCCCTCCCGAAGGGTCAGATGGACCGTCCCGTTCGCGGCCTCGACTCCGGCGACCTCCGGACCACGCAGCCAGGCATCGGGACCCTCGAACTCCACCGCGAGCAGCTCACGCTGTTCCGCGGCCTTCAGCTCCCTCAGGTCCCCGTCGAGCACCTTACGCGCTCGGGAGATCAGGCAGACGCGTTCGCAGAGACGCTCGGCCTGATCCATGAGGTGCGTGGAAAACAGGATCGTCGTCCCCTTGGCATGGAACTCGCGAACGATCTGCTCGAGCACATCCTGGTTGATGGGATCCAGCCCACTGAACGGCTCGTCGAGAATCAGGAGCTCCGGCTGGTGGATCACCGTTCCGATGAACTGGATCTTCTGCTGCATTCCCTTCGAGAGATCCTCGACCTTCTTGTCCGCCCAGGCTCCGAGGCCCAGGCGCTCGACCCACTCCAATGCGCGCCGGCGGCCCTCGTCCCGCCGCAGGCCGCGGATCTCAGCCAGGAACACCACCAGGTCGAGACATTTCATCTTCCGGTAGACGCCCCGCTCCTCCGGCAGGTATCCCACCAGCTTCCGCCTGGTCTCGCCCGGGTCGCCTCCGAACAAGCTCACGCGCCCCTCGTCGGGGAGCAGGATGCCCATGATCATGCGGATCGTGGTGGTCTTACCCGAGCCGTTGGGCCCGAGGAGGCCGTAGATCACACCCTTGGGCACCTCGAGGTCCAGCTCGGACACGGCGGTGTGTTTGCCGAATCGTTTGGTCACGCCCTCCAGCCGCACCGCGAATCCGTCTGCGCTCATCGATCGGTCCCGCATCGGGGGTCGGGATGCGCCCCGGGCCTTGAATGCCAAATCGGCAGGACCGGGACGGGACAACAAGGTAACGCACCCAATACGGGAAGTCCCGGGATACCCTTCTCTTAGCGCCCACGCGCGTCGCGCGCCTTCCGGCTTCGGCTTAGATTGACGGGATTGGGCTCCGGAGCAGAAGGAGGTTGGATGGCCATCTACCGTACGCTGTATTACGGCGACGTCTCCGTCGGTGTCGGCGGCCGCATCACCATTCCCCAGGAGATGCGGGACGACCTGGGTATCGACGAAGGCGATACGCTGACCGTTCGGGTCGAAGAGAACCCCGGCGGCGGACGGCAGATGGTCATCTGGCGAGCGGAGCAGCAACCGGAGGACGAGTAGGGGCGGTGGGGCTCCTCATCCGCGTCGAGCAGGGCGACATCTCCACGTTCCACGGAGACGGCGTCGTCTGCGCGGCGAACAACCACCTCCGCATGGGCGCGGGCGTGGCGGGTGCGCTGAGCCGCCGCGGTGGCCCGCAGATCCAGTACGAGTGTGACGACTACGTCCGCCGGCACGGCCCCCTGCAGGTCGGGGGAGCGGCGGTCACGGGCAGCGGCGACCTGCCTTGTCGGTGGGTGATCCACGCGGCCGCGATGGGCGACGTGCCGCCGTCCGCGGAGTCGGTCCGCGCCGCGACGCGCAATGCGCTCAACCTGGCTACCGAGCATCGGATGAGCACGGTCGCGTTCCCCGTGCTCGGCTCCGGAATCGGGGGCTTCCCCTTCGAGCAGGCGGCGACCGTGATGCTCGACGAGCTGCACGCCCACGCAGCCGACCTACCCGAGGTGGCGGTGCTGTTCGGCTATTCGGAGAGTGACGCCGCGACCTTGAGGAGGCTCTCGGAGCGCGGGTAGCGTCCCGGCCCGTGGAGGGAGCTCACGCGTCCACCCAGGTCACCAACTCCTGCAACACGCCCCTCCCGTCCTGTCTCCACCACGCAGGGGGGAAGGCGACCTCCGCGAACGGTGCCACACGGCTGGCCCCGGCAGAAGCGACCGCGGCAGCCACCCGATCGAAGCGGTCGCGCCGCACGGCGAGGGCCACCGTCTGCAGATGGCCACGCAACGCCGCGATCGCTTCAGGTAACGCCTCGAGCGTCTCGATCCGCCGCATCCGGACGACGCGCCCGACGCACATCCTTCCCGGCTCGATCGCGGTGCCGCCTTCGTAGACGACGGTCCAGGGTGACGTGGCGCCCTGCCACAACCGCACGTTCCGGCCAGCGGCGCGAAGGAGCTCCGCGCTGCCGCGGATCTGCTGCACTGCCGCAGCCTCGTCCATGTCCAGTCGCCCGGTCGGCCAGCGGTCCTCGATCGCTTCGAGCGCGACGGCCACCATCTCCGCGAAGGCGTCCGGTGCGACGGCCCCGCCCTCCTCTACCCACACCCATTGCGGCGATACGCACCCGCGCTGGTCGAACACGGCGATCGCCTCGGCCACCTCCGTCGCGGCGCGTACCGTCTGCTCGCCGCTCAGCGTCTCCCGCCCGACAGCGCCGACGCTGACTCGATGGTGGTATCCCACGAAGCGGGTCGTGGGTGGCGAGAGGTCGCGCAGCGATCTGACGGTCTCGTCCGAGCCGTAGGCGACCACCACGTCCGCCGCCTCCAGGGCGACCGTCTCGAGCTCCCGACTCCCTCCAGGCCAGTAGACCACGGCCACGGCGTCCCCGAGCCTCGGATCCATCTCGGCCAGGCCCTCCGCGAACAGCACCGGCAGCGCGACATCTCCCAGGCCCGGCTTCACCAGGGTGGGGCCCTTGACCAGGAGGCTTCGGGCCAGCGCGGTCGCCGACACCCCTGGCACGCTGCCGGACACGACCTGCGCGCACAACGCGGGACCGACGGCCCGCGCACGCGTGTCGGCGGCACCCTCCAGGAAGTCGTCCAGGGCCTCCGCGGCGCCCAACTCGCGTGCCAACAGGACGTTCAGCCTTTCCTCGGTCCAATCGCGCGCCATGCCGTCCAGGACGACCCGGCACATCTCCGGCGAGAGCCCCGATGTACCCGGGAGGATCTCGAGCGCCCGACGGCGGAGCGGGTCGTCCTCATCCAGGAAGCGCTCGCCTACGCGGCCCAGAGCCCTGGCGATCTCGCGCGCGGGGATGTCGGCCAGTGCCTCGCCTGCCCCCATAAGCGCCTCGCACACGGTCTCGACCCAGGCGGCTGTCGCGCGGACGCGCACGACCTCCGCCCCGCCGTGACCATCGACGCTCACCCCGGCGGGACAGGTCACACCGCCGGGGAGCCTCCACGCATCGAAGCGCCCCTCTCGTCTCACAGGGTCGCCTCACGGGCGCTCAAGAGGTCATCGACGGCCAGAGAGCAACCGCGCGGCTCTGCGCCTGCCACCCGACCGCGCAAATGCACACCGTCCGGGCCGACCGTGCCCACGTCCTCGGTGAGCACCACGCTCGTCGATCCGACGTTCGCCAGGTCGTGGAAGCACAGCAGCCCCTCCCGTCCGGCCGGCACTTCCGCGAGGGTCCCCGGGTCCAGCGCGCGCACCCTCAGCCAGGGCGGCGGCACATAGCGCCCGGCGGCGGCGACGCCTTCCGTCAGCACGGGCTCGTAGAGCTGCGACAACAGCTCGGTCATACCGTATTCGCCCACGACCTGGCTGGCGGGCACCCCGAGAAGTCGCGTCATGGCCTCTCGGAGCGCGGGCCGTGAAAGCTCACGAGACCGACCCTTGAATCCGCCGGTCTCCATGATCCGCGACCCCTCTGGCAGGCGCACCTGGAGACCCGACTCGAGGAGTCGCTCCAGGAGATGAACGAGCCCGAAGGCGGTCCCCACGACCAAAACCGGGTCTCCACCACGCGCGGCGCCGTTCGCGGCGTCCCGGAACGCCTCTGCGTCGGGGAGGCCGTCGCGATCCGATAGCCACAGGGTCCGCGAGGCGAGCTCGTCGGAGACGGCTCCGATCATGTAGGACAGGGACGACTCCGGTGCGGCCGTGGGCGAGGGGATCAGCGACAACAGCGGCATGGTCGCGCCTCCCGGCAGAACCCACCTGCGGAACGACGGAAGCAGCGAGGCACGGTACAGCGCGAGCCGCGGCACGAAGTGACGGCCGCGCCGGTCCGCCCCGCGCGTCGTGCCGCTGGTGGCGAAAACAGCCTCCGGCTCCGGCCCTGCCAGCAGCTCGACGTGCTTGAAGCCCGAGGCGGGGACGGCGGGGACGTCACGCCAGCTGACGACGTGCTCGGGAGCCACCCCGCGGGCGGCACAGAAGGCTGCGTACACGGGGCAGGCTGCCACCTGGTGCGCGAAGACCCTCAGCGCGAGATCCTCGAACGCGTCTTCGGGTATCGGCCCGTCCGCACCCCGGGCAAAGAGCTGCTCGAGCTCCGCGGCCAGCGCCTCGAACGACCCGGGGCCCCTCACCGCCGACGGATCACGCGAAGCGCCTGGGATTGAACAGGCCAGAGCCCTCGATCGGCTCGCTCTCCGACACGATCGCAGCAATGATCCGACCCGACTCGAACGCGAACGGGAGGCCGCCGCCGCTGAAGCCCGAGACCACCAGCTCCCCGGTTCGGCCCGGAAGAGGGCCCACCAAAGGAAGGTAATCCGCGGTCCACCCGAAGATCCCGCTCCAGCGACGGACCACCGACAGCGGGGCACGTTCGGGGAAGGAGGACTCGAACCACGCCTGGATGTTCTCCTGAAGCGTCTCGTCGAGCTCGGGTCGCACCTTCCAGTAGGAGCGGTCCCACGCGTCGTGCCGCCAGCCTCCCAGGTGCAGGCGCCCCGCCGGATCCGACCGCCAGACATTGAGCTTCCAGTGGGTCGAGAAGGCCCCGGGGAATCGCCCGCCCTCGACCGGGTCGGCCACCATTCCCTGGCCACGGATCGGAACGATCTCGTCACCCAGGAAGGCCGAGAAGCGCCGTGAGTCCACGTGCGTCGCGTAGACGACCATCTCGGAGCGTACCGCACCCCGGCTCGTCTCGCAGACGATCATTCCGTTCGCGCGCCTGGAGTCGCCGACCTCTACTTCCTCCCGCACGGTCGCCCCTCGGTCCGCCGCGATCTCCGCGAGCGCGCGCGCCGTGGGACCGGAGGCCAGGGATCCCAGGCCCTCGATCCGGTAGCCCCCTAGGAAGCCCCTGCCGCCGGCCAGCTCCCTCACCCGTTCGGCGCTCAACCACTCGACCGGAAGGCCGGCCTTCTCCAGGGCGCGGAACGACCCGTCCACCTCGTGCAGCGTGTGCGCATCCGCGAGGACGTGCCCGCCCGACAGGTCCAGCTCGGCAGACTCCGCTTTGCCGCTTTCCGTCAGCGTAGCGCCGAGCCCGGTGACGGAGCGGAGGGCGAGCTCCCAGACCGTCCGGGCGGTCTCCTCGCCCCGGAAGTGCACGGTTTCGTCGAAGGGCTGGCGCATCGGGGGTGAGAGGACACCGATCGCCGCTGCCGTCGCGCCGGATCCGATCCTGCCGCGCTCCAGCAGCAGGGTGCTCACGCCCGCCCGAGCCAGATGCGCGGCGGTCGACGTGCCCGCGATCCCTCCCCCCACGACCACCACGTCGACGCGCTCCGGCACATCGCCGCCGAATCGGGACTCCGTGCCCTGCTGATGCATGGTGCACTCTCCGGGAATGGGCCACCGAGGAGGCGGGAGGTCCGTTCAATCTAGCAGCAGGAGCGGCTACATTCGGAAGCCGCCGGAAAAGTATTCCCGAACCGCACCCCATGAGCCCAACGGTCGCCACAATCGTCGTCCTGCTGCTGGGCGCCGCACTGACCTTCGGAGCCATCCGCGCGACCTCCAGCGTCCAGCGTGGCCGTACATTCCTCCGCTGGATGCTCCTGGTCTTCGTAGCCTACCTGGCGATGATCTCCCTGCCGGTGGCGATGGGACTCTGACAACGCCGGCGGGTACCCGCGTGTCCGTTGCATGAGGACTCGCCGGTGACCGACCCTCCCGAACGAAGTACCGATGCCCCAGATCCGTCTCACCACGGCTGCGCTCGTGGCCCTCGGCACGCTCCTGACACCCGGCATGGCCGTCGGGTGGCAGGACGCCGATGGGGGCGCCGCACCCACCCTCAGCGCTTACCCGATTACGGAGGACCAGCGGCTCGATCTGGATGGCCGCCTCGACGACGCGGCCTGGCTGATGGCCGAGCCGGCGTCCGACTTCACGCAGCAGGAGCCGTCGGAAGGCGGGGTGCCTTCACAGCGCACCGAGATCCGCGTGGCGTTCGACAAGGAGGCGTTCTTCATCGGCGCGATGATCTACGATGATCCCGACGGTATCCTCGCCTTCCAGAAGCAGCGCGACGCCGGCTTGGGCACCGACGATCGATTCATGTGGATCCTGGACACCTTCCTCGACGGCCGCACCGGCTACTTCTTCGAGATCAACGCGGCCGGACTCATGGGAGACGGGATCATCACCGGGGGCGGCGGGGGTGGCGGCGGAGGCGGGCCGGGGGGCGGTGGCGGCGGATTCGGCGTCAACAAGTCGTGGGACGGCATCTGGGAGGCTCGCGTCGCGCGCCTCGAGAACGGCTGGTCCGCGGAGATCCGCATCCCGTTTCGAACGCTGAACTTCGATCCCGCGCTCGACACCTGGGGCATCAACTTCCAACGCACCATCCGTCGCCGGAACGAGGAAATCCTCTGGCGCGGATACCGACGGAATCAGGGATTGCGGCGGCCGATCCACGCGGGACGGGTCACCGGGCTCAGGGGTATGAGCCAGGGCATCGGCCTCGAAGTGCTTCCCTCCGCAGTCGCCGGCTGGAGGTCCGTCATCGAGGACGAAGACCCGAACACCTTCCCGCGCGATGTCAGCCTGGACGTCAACTACAGCATCACCCCCAGCCTGCGTGCGTCCTTCAGCGTCAACACGGACTTCGCCGAGGTGGAGGTGGACGACCGGCGGGTCAACCTCACGCGGTTCCCTCAGCGTTTCCCGGAGCGGAGGGACTTCTTCCTGGAAGGCTCCGGAGTCTTCTCGTTCGCGGGTAGCAGCGGCGTCTCGCCCTACTTCAGCCGTCGCATCGGCCTGGAGGGCGGCGAACAGGTGCCCATCGACTACGGGGCCCGGCTCGGAGGGCAGGCGGGACGGTACGAGCTGGGCTTCATCCACGTGGGAACCGGGTCGCACACGTTCCTGGATCCCGACGACGCGCCCCTACCATCCGAGACGTTCACGGTCGCTCGGGTCCGACGGTCGATCTTCACACAGTCGACCATCGGTGCAATCTACACACGACGCGCGACCAGCACAGACATCGACGGAGGCGCGGCACCGGACCGCCACACCGCGGGCATCGACGTAGATCTGTTCACGTCCAGCCTTTTCGGCGACAAGAACGCTCAATTCGAAGCCTTCTTCGTCTGGAACTCGAACCCCGACCCGTCGCTGGACCGAGCCCTCGGTGAGCTCAGCGCTCGCGGCCTACGCTTCGACTTCCCGAACGACGTGTGGAGCGGTCACGTGTCCTACCGTGAGCTGGGCTCCGAGTACGACCCCGACGTCGGTTTCGTCACTCGCAACGGCTTCCGTCGTCTCGAGCCACGGATCGGTTTCAGACCCCGCATCGCGAGCGTGTCCTGGCTGCGGAGTCTCGACTTCTCGACCCAGTTCCGGTACCTGACGTCGATCGAGACGGGCCAGGTCGAGGAACGCGAGCTCGAGGTCAACGTGCTCGGGGTGAACTTCGAGACCGGGGACAATATCGACCTGCAGGTGACACGGACGTACGAGTTCCTGGACGAGGCCTTCGAAGTCAGCGACGGCATCGACATCGCGTCGGGCCGGTATTCGACGACACGGTATTCGATCCGGGGCCGGACCACCGGAAGCCGCAGATTCTCGCTCAACGGAAGCGTCGGGCTGGGGGATTTCTGGAACGGGGACCGCAAGAACCTCGAGCTCGGCCTGACCGTGCGCCCGGCCCCGGGGACGTCGCTCTCGTCGGACTGGGAGCGCAACATGGTCACGCTCCCGCAGGGTCATTTCACGGCGAGCGTCTACCGTTTGAGCGGTGAGTGGAGCGCCAGCCCCTGGGTGTCGGTTACCGGAAATCTCCAGTACGACGACGTTTCCGAGGTGGTGGGCGCCTTTGCGCGTCTCCGCTGGATCGTGAAGCCGGGGAACGACGTCTACCTCGTGTACACCCACAACGCGCAGCGCCTGCACGACGATCCCCTCGACCGTCGCTTCGCGACGCTCTCCCGTGGGGCGTCCCTCAAGGTGAACTACACGTACCGGTTCTGAGCCCGATTTCGGGCCATCGGCGCTCCACCGACGCAGCGGTGCGCCCGCTGCCGTCGCCGACTGAACCGATTGCCACGCAGTTCGACAAGGCGCCGAGCTCGCGAAAGCTCCAGCGCTGGCTGTCGATGATGAGCGCGATACGGTCCCCTGTTGCGGGCCGCCTGCGCAAGAATGGCGCTATCGTCGTGACCATTCAGATCCCTTGCTGAGTGGGTGCGTCATTCGCGGTTCGCTTGCGGCAGAACGGAGGACAGTCCTTTCTTCCTCGCTTCGCGGAGCCTCTCACTTCACAGGAGCGGAGTCGATGACCAAGAAGACTGGCGTTGGCCAGGCTGTGGCCACGATTGGCGTGATTGCCTCGCTAGCGATGGACGAGGTTTCTGAGCTCGGGTGTGGTGAGAAGTGTGGTCTCGCGAGGCCCCCTC
>QJYK01000239.1 GCA_003248075.1 Gemmatimonadota bacterium
CGAAGACGTGCGGGCCTACACCTTCGGGCTATGGAAGGACTCTCGCTTCGTGTGGCTCCCGTTCCAGCTGGCGCTTCGCCCCGAGGATCACGACGAGCAGCGTGAGCTGAACGCCATCGTCGAGCGAGCTACACGCCAGTCCTTCACGAAGGGCAACAGACGCTGGTACATCGAGAACGACCAGTTCCAGGTCGAGCTCACCCGGATGATCCGTGAGGCCGAGGACTATCACGTGCTCTGGGTGCACGACTTCAGGGGCTACGATGCGGAGGGCGACCCCGACGGGGAGGGCTTCAAGCAGGTGACGGACGCGTATCTGCGCGCGCTCATCGACCGGGTGGACGCGTACGATGCCGTGGGCAAGATCCCCCAGTACCTCATCTTCATCGACCAGATGTATTTCCAGGCCAATGGGGGACGCCTCTGGCTCGACCTGCTCCAGAACCCCCTGCATCACCAGATCCACCTGCCTCGCGGATTCCAGGCGTGGGAGGACTCCATCGGCGCGCTGCAATCCGAGCTCCGCTTCGCGGTGGCGAACTCGGCGCTCATGCAGTCACAGGCGCGGCAGTTCGGGGAAGGGTGGATCGAGAACGTGGTGAAGGTGCAGGTGAACGTCACCAACCCTCCCGATCCTTCCTTCTGGACCGAGGACATCTTCCCGTTCTTCATGGGCCTGCCGGACGTGATCATGCGGGATCACCGCAAGATCTCGTTCTACGATGTCACCGAGGAGGCTCCCTACAAGGGGATGGCGGTCTATACTGGGATGGGGGTCGGCGAGCACTACGTGGGCGCTTCCTGGGAGGACCGGGCCATGATGGTCCAAGGTCCCGTGCTGCTGTCGCTGAAAGACGCGGCGCGCCAGCTGCTCCTCAACCAGGGAATGCGCGATCGCGACATCCCGTGGGAGCTCCGCCCCAAGGCGGAGTCCAGCTCCTACGATCAGGAGGTCGCGGACTGGCTGGCCGAAGACGGGGACTGGGGCTGGGACATGCAGCTCCACAACCAGATCGGGTTCCGCTTCAAGGCGGTGACCGTCTTCAAGGCGACGCTCTACACGCTCATGCCGCCAGGCTCGATCATCAAGGCGCCCGACTCGATCTGGGGCTCCCACCTGTGGGCGGCCATGCTCACGGGCCACGCGCTCCGGGGGGGGCGCTCGTTGGTCATCGCGCCCACGATCGTCAACGCGCCCAGTGCCGGCTTCCCGCAGATGGCGCAGGCGCAGGACGTCCTGACCCGGCTGGTCGTGGCCGGTACCGTCCTCGACCATGAGCTCGATCGCGTCGGCGGGCTCCTGAAGGTGGGCCTGTACAACTCCACGCTGGCAGTGGGCGACGTACCGAGGAAGCTGAACGCCTTCGGGGCGACCCTGGCGTCCACCCCCTGGCTGCGGGACCTGTACGGATTCCATCCCGACGCGGTGGCTCAGGTCGAGGAAGAGGCGATCGCTCTGATCCGGGACGGCTACGAGCGCGACTATCCGGAGGCCGGTGTGATGAGCCCCCCAAAGCTGCACATGAAGGCGAACTACTTCGCCACGCGGGAGGCCTGGGATCAGCTCCTGTCCGGGCCGGAGGTGGGTCTCTCCCTCCGCATCTACTTCCATGAGCTGGCCGAGCGGAACCGTGCGCTCAGGAGGGGCGAGTACCGGAATTTCCGCATCATGACCGACGAGCTCCTCCCGCCCGCTCGGGAGACTCTCCTCAGTTATGCGGCGCGGTTGACGCCCGAGCAGCAGTCGAGGATCGCTCTCTTCTTCGCCATCGGCTCCCACAACCAGAACAATCGCAGCATGGCCCTCGACGGAGAGGTCGCGTTCGTCGTGGCCGGCTGGTCAGCTCTGTTCGGGCTTCCGGACTTCCTGGTGATCGCGGGCCTGTCCGAGTGGATCGATGACCTGGACGAGCTGGAGTCGCTCTTTCCCAGCTATCGCGGCATCAAGCGGCGGATCAGCAGGGCGATCCGGATCGCGGTGTGAGGCGCGACGGGAACCACTGGTGACGGTCTCGAAACCGCGGTCAAGGAGCGGGGGGCAGTGATGAGAGCATCGGGAATCGCCCTGGAGCTCCTGATGATCGGTGGACTGCACGCCACGGTCCGGGCCCAAACCGTCTCGCCGCCGCAGCAGGTCGCGCAGGAGCTCCAGAGCGAACGACCCGTCCGACTCGCCGCGGTCGCCATACAGAGCGAGCAGAGTGAGCTCGGCTTCCAGCCGGTGCAATCCGGCGCGGCCCCGATCTACCTCGAAGGCCGGATCGCGCCCAACCTCTTCCTCAACCGGGACCAGGGACGATGGGCTCTGGAGCTGACTCCGGCGATCCGACTGAGGATCTTCAGGGAGGAATCGTCTCCGGTTTGGTCACCCAGCTTCATGCCCAGGGCGACCGTCTACTTCTGGCGCGACGGCACATGGGACTTTGCCCAGCATCGTCCGGGAACCTTCTACTCCGCCCGCTTCGGCCACCACTCCAATGGCCAGGCCGGGGACTTCTTCACCGCCGAGGGCGACATCAACCACGTGGACGGCTCGTTCTCCACGAACTTCGTCGAGCTCGGGGTGCACCGCCTCTTCTTTCGCGGGCCGGGGCTGGCCCGGGGATACGGCATCGTCTCGTTTTCGTGGGAGCAACATGTGCCGATCGACCAGACCGACGAGCTCAAGGGCCGGTACAGCACCTCGCGCCTGAACCTCCGCACGGACTACGTCTATCCGTCGCCCGTGTTGAAGGAAATCGACTTTGATCTCGCGTTGCTGATGGGGTCCGTCGATGGCTGGTCCGCCCTGGACGGACGACGGGTCACCGTCGAGCTCACCGGTCGCTTCGCGCCTCCACAGCTCAGGGACGCCACCCTGTTCGCGAAGACGTATCTCGGCCAGGACTATTACAACATCCGCTTCGACCAATGGGTGGCGTTCCTGCAGGTCGGTCTGAGCATCGACTTCACGACCTGGTCGCCGGTCGGGTGAGGCCGGGGCCGGGCGGGAACGCCGAGCCGCGAATGCGCGACCGCCTGACTCGGACCTCCCTGATCCCTCGATCCAGCGCTGGTCCCGCGCGAACGAGCCATCCACCATGCTGACGAACGACGAAAAGAGAGCGCTGCGGGGGACGCTGTTTCGCCACCTGGACGGTGTCGTAACGGCGCCGACGGCACATGCGCTGGGCGAGAAGGGGGTTCTGTCGGCGTTGATCGACAGCGGCACCGCGGCCCTGTCGGACTTGGAGAGCCGATTCGACGCCAATGGAGGCTACCTGAACGTGGCGCTTCGCACCCTGGCGTCGCAGGGATGGCTCCAGCAGGAGATCGACCCCGCACGGGACGACGTACGGTACACGCCGACGGATGACGGCCGTGTCGCGTTTGCGCACGTCGGGCTCTACCGCGACGTGGTCGAGTTCCTCCGGTTCACCGGTGGCTTCCACCCCCGGAAGTTCGAGGTGGAGCCGTTCCGGAGGATGGAAGAGGTGTACCGACGCTATTCCGAACGCTACGGCATGGAGCTGCCTCGACATGGACCGGACCGCCGCGTCGTCGAGCAGATCTTCACGCACATCGAGGGCGCGCTCTTCGGGCCCACCATCGTTCGCCTCGGCATGAGCGGCATGTTCCACAAGTATTTCATGGAGGCTTCGTTTCGGCCCGAGGAGTTCCATAGCGACGCCGACAGCTTCGGCAGACTCCTCGCGATGTTCACCGACCTGGGATGGTTCACGGAACGGAATGGAACCCTGCGCTTCACCGACAAGGGGCTCTTTTTCGCTCGGCGGGCGAGCGCCTACGGCGTCACCGTCTCCTATGTTCCGACGCTTCGGCGACTCGATGACCTCCTGTTCGGCGACCCCGGGGTGCTGATGCCGGAACGGCAGGGAGGGCCAGAGCGCCACGTGGACCGCGAGGTGAACGTGTGGGGCAGCGGCGGGGCGCACGCGGCCTACTTCAGGGCGATCGACGAGGTGATCATCGAGCTGTTCAACCGGCCGATCCAGGATCAGCCGAAAGGTATCGTCGATGTCGGGTGCGGGAACGGAGCGCTTCTCGAGCACCTCTTCGACGTGATCGAGAATCGGACGTCGAGGGGTGAGCAGCTGGAGGATTACCCGTTGTTCCTGGTCGGCGTCGACTTCAACGAGGCGGCGCTCCGGGTGACGCGCATCAACCTCACCCATGCGGACATCTGGGCGAAGGTGATCTGGGGCGATGTGGCTCAGCCCGATCGGCTCGCCCGCGATCTCGTGAACGACTATGGAATCGACCTGAGGGATCTGTTGAACGTAAGAACGTTCCTCGACCACAATAGGCCGTGGAGGGCTCCGTCGAACGGAGGAGCTCGGGTCAGCGCATCGACCGGGGCCTTCGCCAGCCGGGGAGAGCGTCTGAGAAACGGGGACGTCGAAGAGTCCTTGAGGGAGCACCTGAGCCGCTGGGCGCCCTACGTGGGCCGTTTCGGGCTCTTGGTGATCGAGCTTCATACGCTGCCCCCCGAGCTCGCGGCCGCCAACCTCGGACGGACTCCCGTGACCGCGTACGACGCCGTCCACGGGTACTCGGATCAGTACATTCTCGAGATCGACGTGTTCGAGAGGGTGGCGGCAGAGGCCGGCCTGACTCGCACGGAGGACTACTCCCATCGGTTCCCCGATTCGGAGCTGGCCACGGTCTCGGTCAACCTTCTCAGGGGATAGGGGCCGGTTCTGCGCCATGACGCGGCAGCCTGTCCGAACCTGCCCGCCACCGCCTATCATGCACACCTGCGTCAATCTCCCCACCCCCATATCCGATCCCATCGCCCCATGAAGTGCCCATGATGGAGCGGCTGAACACGGCCCTCTCCGACCGCTACCGCATCGAGCGCGAGCTCGGCGCGGGCGGCATGGCCACCGTCTATCTCGCCGAAGATCTGAAGCACGACCGCAAGGTGGCGCTGAAGGTCCTCAAGCCCGAGCTCACCGCCGTCCTCGGCGGGGAGCGCTTCGTCCAGGAGATCAAGACCACCGCCTCACTCCAGCACCCGCACATCCTGCCCCTCTTCGATTCGGGCACCGCCGACGGGTTCCTGTTCTACGTCATGCCCTACATCGAAGGAGAGACACTTCGCGACAAGCTCGAGCGCGAAGCGCAGCTCGGCGTCGACGAGGCCGTGCGCATCGCCCGCGAGGTTGCCGACGCGCTCGACTACGCGCACCGCAACGGCGTGATCCACCGGGACATCAAGCCGGAGAACATCCTGCTGCACGACGGTCGGCCGATGGTGGCCGACTTCGGGATCGCGCTGGCGGTGAGCGCGGCGGCGGGCGGGCGCATGACGGAGACCGGCACGAGCATCGGCACGCCACACTACATGGCGCCGGAGCAGGCGACGGGGGACAAGCAGATCACGGGTCGGGCCGACATCTACTCGCTGGCGAGCGTGCTGTACGAGATGCTGGCCGGGAGTCCTCCGCACGTGGGCTCGTCGGCGCAGCAGGTGATCATGAAGATCATCGCGGAGCCGGTGCAGCCGGTGACCGGGCTGCGGAAGTCGGTGCCGCACAACGTCGCAGCAGCGCTCATGACGGCGTTGGAGAAGCTGCCGGCGGACCGGTTCGAGAGCGCGAAGGCGTTCGCCGCGGCCCTCGGAGATCCGTCGTTCGTCGGGACCCAGGCCGCCCAACCGACGAGAACCACGGGTGCCAAGACGGCCCTCCTGCCCTGGGTGCTGCTCGGCTCCACACTGTTGGCCCTGTTGTACGTCATCATGTCGCGGCCGTCCGCGAGCCCGGAGCCTCCCCTCGTCCGGGCGTCGCTGGACATGGAGGCGAACCAGGTTATCACCGGGCCCCTGGGCATCTCGGACGATGGGCGCTTCGTCGCGATCGAGGGCACCGTGGACGGAGTGGAGATGATCTTCGTCCGTGATCTCTCCGAGGAGCGGTTCAGGGCCCTACCGAACAGCGACGGCGGGGAGCGTCCCTTCCTCTCCCCGGACGCGAGTCAGGTCCTGTTCCTGTCCGGCGGCGGATTGACACAGGTGCCCACGGCCGGGGGGCCGGCGACGGTCCTCGACCCCGACGCACGTTGGGCGGACGGGGCCTGGGCACGCGATGGCACGGTGTACTACCCCCAAAGCTACGTGAGCGGGATCTGGCGGAAGGCGCCCGACGGGGCCCCGGAGATGGTGACCCAACCGGACAGCACGGAGCTGGCGCACTGGAACCCCCAGGTGCTGCCGGATGGACGCCACCTGCTGTTCACCGCGTTCCGGACGCCCATCGACAGCGCAAGCATCGCCGTGCTCGATCTCGAATCCGGTGAGCGGCGCACCGTGCTGCGCGGCGGGGTGGACGCCCAGTACGTCCCGACCGGTCACCTGCTGTTCGCCCGGGCGAATACCATCTTCGCGGTGGCGTTCGATCCAGCCACGATGGAGACCGAGGGTCAACCCGTCGCCCTGATCGAGGACGTGCGGATCGCCTACGAGGATGGTCAGGCGTTCTTCGGCGTCTCTCGAAACGGTATCGCCGCATACGTGCGCGCATCGGAATACGATGCGCCATCCGATCTGGTCTGGATCGACCGCACGGGGAACGCGACGCCGGTGGGTCCCGAAGCGGCGGCCTGGGCCGCACCGTCCATTTCGCCGGACGGCCGCTCCATCGCCGTCGGCCTGACCCGGCCCGGTGAGTCGTCGGATGTCTGGGTCCTCGATCTGGCCCGGGGATCCCGGTCGCCCCTCACGGTGGGCGGCGGCGGCGACTTCCAACCCATCTGGTCGCCGGATGGCGCGTGGATCATCTACTCCTCGGAGAACCCTGTCTTCGACCTGTTCCGGCGCCCGGCAGACGGCAGCGCGCCACGCGAGCCTCTGGTGCAGGAGCGGTTCGACAGCTACGCCTTCTCCTTCACCCCCGACCGGGCGCGTCTGCTCTTCGAGTCGGCCGTGCTCCCCGCGTCGCGGATCAAGGCGGTCGCGCTCGACGGATCGGGTTCGATCGATACCGTTTCGCCCCTCACGACCGAAGCCGTCCACGCGCCCGCGCTTTCGCCCGACGGGCGCCTACTGGCGTTCACGTCCGAGGTGTCAGGGCACCAGGAGGTCTACGTGGCCGCGTGGCCCGGAATGAGCAGCCGCCAGGCCGTGTCGTTGAACGGGGGAACGGAGCCCCGCTGGACCAAGGCCGGCCGTGAGCTGGTGTTCCGCCGGGGGAACGACTTTCTCGCTCTGAGCGTGGATCCGGAAACCGCGGAGCTCGGAGCGCCAAAGGTGCTGTTCACGGCTCCCGCGGCACCGACGGACCTGCCACGCAGAAGCTACGACGTGACAGCCGACGGAGCGCGCTTCATCATGGTCGTGCGCCCTCCCGAGCGTGCTCCGCGCAGGGTCATGCTCATCACGAACTTCTTCCAGGTCATCGAGCGCATGGTGCCGAACGGATGACGGACGCCATCCAGCGCCTGGTCGCCGCCCTCTCCGACCGCTACCGCATCGAGCGCGAGCTCGGCGCGGGCGGGATGGCCACCGTCTATCTCGCCGAGGATCTGAGGCACGACCGCAAGGTCGCCCCCGACGGTCGGTTTCTCATGCTGCGACCGGTTCTCGGTGAGCGGATCGACGTGCGCGTGGCGCTCAACTGGATCGACGACATCCGGGTGCGGCTGGCGCGGGCGCAGTGAGGGATCGGCGTTTCCCTACCTCCCCAGAAGCGTCCGTCGGATCCTCGACCACGCCCGACCGAGGATCCCACTTTCCCACAGCCGCTGCTCCGCCTGAACACGCCGCCAGTCCACGCGCTTGTGCATCGCCCACGCGCCCAACGCAAAGCACAAGACGGACGCTACGATTCCCGCGAGCCCCACCAGCAGGGGCGCGGCGGCTCGCTCGCCGAGGGACTGCATGATGATGGCCGCGCCGGCGACGAACAGCACGGTTCCGCTTGTGAACAGCCAGTCGGTCCTTCGCACGGTCTCCTCCCACCGCGCGCCGCTTGCGGCTCAGGATGGCCGCCGGGCGTTCAGCTCACGTCGGAGTAGTCGCCTTCGGACGCACGTCGACTCCCTTCACCAGGAGCCAAAGGGTCAGCCCCACCTCGCCGAACAAGGCGGGTCCCAAGAGGATCGCGGTGGCGAGGCTGCCAGGACGCGCCCCGAAGAACGTCCCCAGGCCGTCCAGGATATAGCCGATGCCCGCCAGCGTGAGGAGCACGCCGAGTACGCGGGGCACGTACCGAGATTGGAAGAGCACGACCCCCAGCACGATCATATGCACCCCGAAGAACACCAGCGCCAAGGTGAAGCCGGCGCTGAACGTCTCGAAGTGATACAGGGCCTGAGATGGTACGTCCGTCATCATCGGGCGCGCCGCGCGCTCCGCGCCGGTCAGCACCAGGAGCCCGTCGAACAGGCTGAGCAGGAAGGCGCCGAGCATGGCGCTGTACACGATCCTGAACGACGCCGCCACCAGGGACAGCGTGCGATTGATCGACTCCAGCAACGAGAAGAGCAGGACCGAGATGGCGACGTCCGCCACCACGATCAAGAGCCAGCCCATCAGGCTGACCCTGAACAGGGCCAGCGAGCCCAGAACGTTCTGGGCCGTCGCGGTGGCATCGCCCGGCACGACCAGCGTCTCCAGGACGACGGCCGAGAACATGCCGAACACGACGACGATCAGGTAGAGCAACCCCGTGGCTCTCGCCAAGCGCTGATACCAGCCATCGCTTTGGGCCACGCCGGGGGCTTCACCCCCGGCGGGGGCGCTCCGGATTCCTGGCGTCTGCGAGGTCACGACCCTCCGGGGGGTGGGTGGCGCGTCTCGCGACAATGTACGGTCCGCCGAAGCCCCGCGCATCGCGGGCGCGACCACCCGTCGAACGAACCGGACGGCGTCCTCGGAAGTCCGTAGTCGTGGGCTCCGGGCTTACATCCCCATCCGGATCCGAAGAACGATGTCCCGCCCCGGATCGAGGGCGAACGCCTTGTACCGGCTGAGGAAATCCCGGTAGGCGACGTTGCCCGCGTTGCGGACCCGCAGGTCCACCGACCCCTCACGCCCGAGGAGTCGGCCTCGTACGCCGCCGCTCAGGTGCACCAGCGTGTACCCGTCCACGGCGATATCCAGCGGATTGAGGCGGTCGGGCTCGGCCACGTGCTCCACCTCCGCGCCCAACCATACCCAGTCACCCAGCCGCTCGCCGTGGACTTCGGCTCCGAGCACGAAGCGTCGCGGCGGCATGAGCGGGAGCGGCTCGTCCCGGGTCACGTTGTAGCCGCGCACGTAGTCGCCTCGACCCGAGAGGGTGCACCAGGGCGTTGTCTCCACGTCCACGGAAGCCTCGCCGCCCCGGAGGAAGGCATCGGCCTGAGAGTACCGGTAGACGCTGTACCCGTCGCGGACCTCGTTCGCGGGCTGGATGAAGAGGAAGCCGTCGAAGTCGCTCCGGAATACCGACACCTCGGCCCGCACGACCGACGACTCCCACTGGAGGCCCACGTCCAGGTTGAGAGAGCGCTCCTCATCCAGGTCCGCCCGCCCGATCTCGTAGCGCGACTCGCCCAGCCGCGGGCCCGAGGCGTACAGCTCGAACAGGGTCGGTGCGCGCCAGGCGGAACCGACGCTGGCCTTCAGGTCCAGGCCATCCGCCAGATCCAGGTTGGCCCCGACGCTCCATGTGGGGGTCCCGAACGCGCGCGGTCCGTACCCGGCGGCGGCGACCCGCACGACGTCCGTCCGCACGCCCGCCAGAACGGACCATGGACCTCGCTTCACGCGCTCGAGGACGAAGAGGCCGGCAGCCCGCTGATCGGCGCTCGGCACGATGGGGATCAACCCGTCCGTGCCGCTGTCCTGTAGCTTGCCGGTGAAGCCCACGGTGCCCGAGGTCCCGGAGACGAGCGAGTGATGAAGCAGGGCCTCGGCGAGGCCCGTGGTGAGCGTCAGGTCGAACACTGGCACCTCGATGAACTCCCCCCGGGCCAGGGCCGCCGGGTCGTCCTCCAGCTCGATGATGTTGTGGCGCTGACCCTGCGGTCGGGCCTCCAGGCGCCGGTCACCCAGGGGGAAGATGCCCAGGAGCTGGATCCGATCGTCGCCGAGCCGACGCTCGGGGCCCTTCTCCTTGCCCTCCTCCACCCCTGCAGGGGGTCCTTCCTCCTCCAGGAGCTTGAACTCACCTCCGTTGTGCACGTAGCGCACGGTGACGGACCCCCAGGGGCCTCGCCGCACGGCTGACGCCTCGCCGTTCACGGAGCCGAATCCCGTGTTCTCCAGCTCTCCTTCCGGAGTATGCAGCGCCTCTGCGAGCCGCCCGGTCGCGACCGCACGCCAGCCCCAGTCCCCGCTGGCTCCTTCTCCGCGCACCACGACGTCGGTCTCGCGGTTGTTCGTTGCGAAGGCCAACTCTGCCTCCCCGCGGGTGAACGCCTCGTCGCCGTCGGCGTCGGGGAGCGCCCGGGAGACCACGTTCACGACGCCACCGACAGCGTCTGCGCCATACAGCACCGAGGCCGGCCCACGCACGACCTCGATGCGCTCGGCCATGGCTGCATCCACGGCGGGACCGTCCTCGTCGCTCCAGGCGTAGTCCTCGAGACGCAGCCCGTCGGACAGAACGAGCACCCGGGACCCAGCGAGCCCACGGATGACGGGCTTCCCGATCTCCCGGCCCGTGCTCAGCGTCCGCATCCCCGGGAGCCGCTCGAGGGTGTGGGCCAGGGAGACGCTCATGTCCCGTTCCAGCTCCTCGGGCCCCAGGACCGATACCGGGAGTGGCGAGCCGCCCAGAGCCAGAGGAGCGCGCGCGGCCGTCACCGTCAGGGGATCGAGGGAGATCGGGGCGGCAGTCAGCGATATCCTCAGCGGGCTCGACGACGGTACGTCCGCCGTCACGACGCTGGTGCGATATCCCGTGCTCCGCACCTCGAGCGTATACCGGCCTGCCGGCAGGTCCGAGATCGAGAAGCGACCGTCGCGATCGGTGTAGACGACGCGCTCGAGCTCCGCGATGAGGACCCTGACCCCCTCGAGCGGCGCCCCGGATGCGTCGGTGACAACGCCAGCCACGGTCTCCCTCCGTGCGCCGCGGCCGGAGTGATTCCTAGCCCGCGCGGATACCGGGGGCGATGCCACCAGGAGCAGGGCGAGCGCACAAACGAGCCAGGCGGCGCCGGAGCGACGCGGCTGGGCGAGGGTCATGGCTGACGTCCGACTTCGGCGTGTCTTCACGGGGGTGCCCAATGTTCATTTGGGTCCCGCCGCGGACAAGCGCGGCCATGCTTTGGGCTCGCATCCCTGGCGATGCCTCCGCGACGACTCAGCGCTCCTCCATCCCGGGCAGCGGCATCGTCTCGTAGACCTCGATGGCGACGCCCGGGGCCCACCGCACTCGGCGTCGATCGAGTCGAGCCGACTCAGACCACGGCCCCGAACAGGCGGCCGATCAAGGCGGTCAACGCCATGGCCATGGCGCCCCAGAAGCACACCCGGACGGTGGCATTGGCCACTGGGGCTCCCCCCGCCCGGGCCGCGAGGGCCCCCAACCCTGCCAGGCAGGCGAGCGAGGACAGGGACACCGACATCACCAGGCTCTCGGGCGGCGCGAGTACGGCCACGAGCAGTGGGAGGCTCGCACCGACCGCAAAGGTCGCCGCCGACGCCATGGCCGCCTGTATCGGGCGCGCGGCGAGGGCCTCCGTGAAGCCCAGCTCATCGCGCAGGTGAGCCGCCAAAGCACCCCCTTCGGTCAGCTGTTCGGCGACCTGTTTCGCCAGTTCGGGCGTGAGCCCTCGCGCCACATAGATGTTCTGGAGCTCGGCGAGCTCCGCCTCGGGCTGCTCGGCGAGCTCCGCCTCCTCCCTTCTGCGATCCGCACGCTCGGTATCGGCTTGGGAGCTCACGGAGACGTATTCGCCGGCGGCCATCGACATGGCACCGGCGACCAGGCCGGCCACGCCGGCGATCAGGATCCCACCCCGGCCGGAGTCGGCGGCGGCCACGCCGACCACCAGACTGGCGGTGGAGACGATGCCGTCGTTGGCGCCGAGCACGGCGGCGCGAAGCCATCCGATGCGTTGGCCGCGATGGGCCTCGGAGTGTCGTGGCATCTCGAAACGCCTATCGGCCCCGACGCCGCCGCATCACGACGACATCTGCGCGATGTGGTGTCGGGTATGGAGCCTCTGGAACGCGACGTAGTCGCTCAGGGGCACCACCCCGAAGACGCCGCTGTCCACGGGAGCCGAGGCGTCGGCTCGTGCGCGACACTCGCGATCGAACCCTGACAAGGCCTGTTCCAGACGCGCGCGGCCCGCGGCAGGTGTCGCGGGTCCGTCGGCCGGATCCATGGCCGCAACCGTCTTGGCCTTTCCCATGCGGCCGGTCTTGAGCACCCGATTGAAGAACAGGACGCGAACCGCGGGACGGAGGAACCGCGGCAGCGACGGTAGCTTCGACGGACGCCCCGCGATCAGGTGCGCGGACTCCTCCAGGGCCCGGGCCACGTGTTCGACGACCTGGCTGGGCGACCATTTACCCCGTCCGCGGGGAGTCAACCATCGGTCGACGGCCCGCTCCCCCGCCACGATCATGTCGTCGACCGCCGCACGGTTCTCGTCCAACGCCCTGTCGAGGTCCGTCATGTTTCCCTCCAGCCCTCAGCGGCCCTGATCGGCCATGGGGGCCATATTGATGGCGGCGTCGGGACCGGCGCCAGGCGTACGGTCCCTACCCTCCCCACTCCGAGCGGAGGATCGAGAACCAGGCCAGGTCGAGCACCGCCCCGCGCTCGATCCTGCTCTGCCGCAGCACGCCCTCCTTCGTCATGCCGATCTTCTCCATGACCCGCTGCGACGCCCCGTTCGCCTGGTCCGCCCGAGCCTCGATGCGATTCAGCTCCTCGTGCGTCGAGAAGGCCGCGTCGACCACGGCCCGGGCGGCTTCGGTGCACAGGCCACGGTTCCAGTGCGTGCGCGCGACCGAGTATCCGATCTCGGCCGAGCCGTGCTCGAACCGGAAGCGCACGTTGATACCACCGATCACGGCACCCTCGAAGACCACCGCCCACGACGGATGCGTGACCCGGTCGCGCAGCAGCTGACCCGCGACGAACCGCTCGGCGTCGGGAAGTCCGTACGGACTGGGGAGCGCCCTCAGGTACCGCGACCATTCCGGGTCGCGCGCGTACGAAAGCACCGCGTCGGCGTCGTCCAGCCGAAACGGGCGAAGAAGGAGACGCTCGGTCTCGATCCGGTCGGGCAGGGTCGTTCGCACAGCCTTGCCGTTCTCGTCCGACGTGCGATCCGGGTCGGTCATGCTCCGTTCTGGTTCCATGTCTGTTCTGATGCGCGTTCCCGACGGTGCATCAACCAGGTCAGGGCCCCACTGGCGAGGCCCGCGCCCAGACCGAGGGCGGTCCACGTGATCACGACCGATGAGTCGTCGTAACCCAAGCTGGCACCGGTCAGCGCCAGGCCGATGAGCAACCCGGCTCCGGTGCCGACGAGCGCGTGCGTGAGGACGATCCGGCCCGGCGACGGCTCTGCCTGCGTGGGTTCCACGACGGTCACCGGGTCTCGTGAATCCCACCAGGACGGCTGTATGCGGGGAACGGGCAGGGCGACGGCGGTCCGCGTCGCCGGCGCCGACCGCGGCCGCGCCTGGGCACCCACCCGAGTCGGCGCGACCACCAGCAGGGCCACTGCCACCGGCCAGGGCAGCAAGCGGGCCGCGTACCCGTTCTGCGGACGAGAACCCGTGCAGGCCACGAATCGGGTCTTCACCTCTGCGCGCTTCTCATCCTGATGCCGAGAACCAGCCAGAAGACCCACGTCGCCGCCGTGAGACCCGCCACGGCCTGCGGCTGCCACAGCGCGGCCACGGCGAAGATCGCGTAGAGCACGAGGGCAAACCACCCATACCGAGCGTTCCGGCGAATCGTCGTCGCGGCCTGGTCGCTCCGGGTCAGACCGTTGGACAGCACGGTCCGGCAGATCAGGACCCAGGCCCCTGCCTGCGCCGCCAGCACGGCGTCGTAGAGGATCACCGCAGGGGCCGCGTGATCCGACGCTACGTATTCCCCGAGAAGCGCGCTCGGGAACGGGATGAACGCGACCGTCAGCAGCAGAAATCCGTTCGCATAGATGAACGAAGGAGATGACTTTTCGATGAGCTTGAGCGCGGCGTGATGGTTGACCCACGTGATGAGGATGACCGCGAAGCTCAGGGCGAAGGCCAGAACGGCCGGCACCAGGTGCACGAGCTGGCGCCACAGCTCAGCCGTGCTCTCGACCTCGGCCGTCGGCGGAATCCTGATGTCGATGACCAGAAGCGTGATCGCGATGGCGAAGACAGCATCGCAGAACGCTTCCAGGCGCGCGTTGGGATTCGTGTGCGTCACCCTACGCGTCTCCCGACCCGTCGTTCCGGACCAGGACGATCTTGCCCACCACGCCGCCCTTCTCGAGCACCTCTTGCGCGTGCCTGGCCTCGGCGAGGGGGAAGCGATGCGCGATGACCGGCTTGATCTGCTGACGCCGGAGCAGGTCGAAGAGGGCCATCAGATCCTGGCGGAACATCGCCGGCTTGATCCGCTTGAGCGTCTGGATGCTGTAGGGGACCACTCGCTTCCTTCCCGGAAGCACCCACCCGGCCGCGATGTACAGGGCGAAGACCGCGGTTCCCCGGAAGCGCTGGCGGCGTCCCGGCCGGCTCGAGGTCAGACCCTCTCCCCGCAGCGACGTGGACAGGCCGTACCCCACCACCCTGCCCCCTGGCCGTAGGGCCCCGCGCGACTCCCAGAGGTGCGCACCCCCGATGGGGTCGAAGACGACATCCACGCCATCGCCCGTGAGCCGGTGGATCTCCTCCACGAAATCCTGCTGGCGGTAGTCGATGGGGACGCCTCCGAGCTCAGATACGGCCTGGGCCCCACGCGGCGAGCACGTGCCATACATCTCCAAACCGGCGAGGCGTCCGAGCTGCAGGAGCGCGGTACCGACCCCGCCCGCGGCTCCGTGGATCAGCGCTCGCTGGCCCGACCTGACCTTGGCGGAGTGATGCATCATCTGGTACGCGGTGATGTAGTTGAGCACCAGGCTGACCGCTTCCGCGGCATCCAAGTCCGAGGGCACCGGAATCAGCTCGCGCTGCGGCAGGCAAACGAACTCGGCGTAAGCGCCACTGATCGGCATCGCCGCGACCATCGCGCCAGCTTCGATGCCGGAGACGCCGTCGCCGACACGATCCACCACGCCGACCAGATCCCAGCCCGGCGTGAAGGGGGGCACGGGCGTCTCCGGATGCACACCCTCGCGCGCCAGAACGTCGGGCAGGGAGACGCCGGCGGCAAGGACCCTGACCCGGACCTCGTCAGGGCCCGGCTCGGGGCATTCCTCGTCGAGGACCTCGATGGTGTCGGGTCCGCCGTACCGCGTGACGACGACGCGTCTGTGCCGCATGGACCTCTCTTTCCGTTGCCGGTCTGAAGCCCGATGGAGGGAATCGACCCTGGACGTGCCCGGATCGCCCACCCCCGTGACCGTCCAGATACGCGCTGGCCTCGATCGCTTCGGGTCGAGGCGAGTCCTCGACCAGTTGGCCGCGGACCTCCCGATAGTACCCGACCGCGCTCGCGACGTCGCCGGAGCGAGCGGCCGCCCGGGCGGCACCGATGAGGCCGTTCAACCGCCCGGGGGTCCTGGCCAACGAGGCCCGGTACGCCTCCAGCGCAGCCTCGGGACGGTTCAGCTCCATGAGCAGGTCGCCGAGCATCTCGCTGGCAGGCAGGGTCGGCGCCGGTGTCACCGCATGCTTCGGAGTGGTGGCCTCGAGCTCGACCGCCTCTCGCATGAGGGTCACGGCCCGTTCGCCGTCACCGGTGGCCCACGCCGTCCAGGCGTCGAGCCCGAGTCGCAGGATCTCGGTCTGGCGGGCGAAGAGGTCCTCTCCGCTGGCCGACGACGCCTCGCGCAACGCACTGAGTCTCGATCCGGCCTCCTGCGCAGACCGGACGTCTCCCAGGCGCGCGGCCCCGACGCCCCGCGCGAACCAGGTGGCTTCCGGCCACGGGAAGCGGTCCCACTCGAGCGTTTCGTCCGGCCTGGGCTCGAGTCCCGCGGCCATGCCCCAGTCCCGCCTCTCCAGGGCGTAGCGAGCAGGCACCGACGACAGGTGGAACGCCGTCTTGAAGCCCGGCTGGAGGCGCCGGGTCTCCTGGAGTCTCACCATCTGCTCCAAGGCCCCACGATCATCGCCTGTCTGGAGCAGGGCGTACACGAGATACTCGATCGCGTGCGGGAACTCGTCCCATACCCACTGGCCCTGATCACCCGCCGGACTCTCGAGCGCCGCGAGCGCCGCCTGCAGATTGCCTTCGACGACG
>QJYK01000055.1 GCA_003248075.1 Gemmatimonadota bacterium
GAGGCCCAGCTCAACGACCCACCGCTCCAGATACGGTCGGTCCAGGTGGGACCAGGTGCGGGATGCGAGTTGAGCCACGTCACGTCTCTGGAGCGCGGAGTCCCCTCGCTGACTCCACTCCATCTTCGCGATCAATACATCCTCAACGCTCGCCACAGTCAGATGCACACCTAGGAGGGATATCGACCGGCGCCGCGAGAATTCCTCTCGGCTGTAGGCTCGGTCGCGCCGAATGATGAAGTCAGCTTTCCAGCCCGACTCAGGCTCGATCGTGTTGAACTGCCCACGGTGCCGCCAGGCCTCAAGGGCCGCATCGCGATCCACGTACCAACCGGCCGCCAGCAATCCCTCCACAATGCGACCGATACCGTCTTCCTGGGTCTCGATGACCACATCCACGTCCTGAGTAGCACGGGGAACGGCGTAGTATGCCGCAGCGAGTGATCCGGTGAGCATGTGCGGAACCCCGGCCTCGTCGAGGACCGCGACGACCTTTTGAAGAAACGCCGTCAGGCTCACGGCACGACCGGCAGTTCCACTCCGTGGTCTTCGGCAACCATCACAGCGACGGCTTCGCGGAGGCTCAGCCCCGGCCGCCGCGCTTGGATCCCGGCGAGCCGGAGCTCGCGCACGGCCTCGCTGAGCTCGACCGCGGCGAGAAGCCGCGCCGGTCCGCTCAATCCGTCAAGCACAGCCTCGTACTGCGACCAACTCGACGCTGTCGTATCCAGGGGCCGCCAATTCATACCGGAATCTACTCCCCCCCGATTTCGGCCGCACGATTCAGGCGATGTCCTGTAACGTTTCCGGGCCTCCGAACTGGCCCTGTCCCACGGCGTGTCGGATCCCTCCCTTCGGGATGTCACGCCCCTTCCTCGATCCGGCACGCACTCAGCCAGTTGGGACGGAGGCCGCCGCAGGCAGCCCGAGCCGGAAGCCCAGCGTGTCGGACGTCGTAGCTGCCATCTCGCTTCCTCTACAAGGGTGCTGCAGGCCGCCTGTCAGCGCCGAGCCACCAGCGTGAAGAGCACCGGCTGCGCTTCCCCGTCCACCCGGCTCCGAAACCGGCCGTCGGCTTCCTGCGTCCATCCGGCAACGCATAATCCGTCCGATACGGCTCTATGCTCTTTCAACTCAACAACGCGAAGTCCGGCGGCCAAGGCGGCCGACACCACCTCGGACAGGGAATGGGTGAACTGAACTTGCGGGCCCGTTCTCAAAGGCGTCGCGTAGTCCCACCCGCTCTCATAGGTCCTCCGAGTACTCGCTTGCAGAGGGCGGTCGTCGACGTCCCCATCGACTGGATGGCCATCGATCAACACCAGCGACCCGCCGGGCCTCAGCGTTCCACCGACAGAACGCATCCAGGCGCGCACATCCGATATCCAACAGAGGACGCCCATGGTCGCCCAAGCGAGGTCGAATCGTCCGTCGAGACGTTTGGGCAGCTCCAATACGTCGGCGCAGACCCACTCCACATCTACGCCGCAACGCTCTGCCAGAGCCTTCGCCTTGCCGAGTGCCACCGTTGAGAAGTCCACACCAGTCACCTGGGCTCCTCCCCGTGCGAAAGTGATCGCGTCACACCCCAAATGGCACTGGACATGCAAAACATGCCTCCCGGCCATCTTTCCGCCCACCGCTAGCTCAAGCGCTGCCTCTTCCTCCTCGATAAGTGAGCTTCGGCCTGCGACTAGGCTCTCGGAATCGTAGTACACGTCCTGGCCGTGCGCGGCTGCTAGCTCGTCCCAGCTCGCCCGATTGACTACGTGATCTTCATGCATGCCAGGTTATGCCGTCCAACGTTCCGGAGGGTGCCGACGTGGCTCGCGCAGCGAGCCATGTAGGACGAAGGGAGCGTAGCGAACGAAGCCGGCACCCGCACTGTCAGGGGACGGCTGGCCTAGAACACGATGTCGGATCCCCTTGGCTTTCCGCCCCATATGAACCAAAGCGCCTCATCGCTCTCGCCGTGCGCCGCAGCATCGATGAGCACCGCCTCTGAGCCCAGACACGCGATGCAATCGCTGACAGGATCGGCAGCCTGACGGAATATGTCCAATCCCCATTCGTACTCATCGGTCAAGTTCCACCTTATCGTACCCTCAGCGACAACCATGCTGCCCTGGGCCAGCTGAACGTCGATCCGCAGCCGACCCTGGTTCGGGACCGACACCATGACCTCTGGGATACCCGACTCATCGGGCCGAAAGTCGGCGAGCGCCCTCCCGGCACTCCAGGTTGCTGACGGCACAGGCTCTGAGATTCCCGGCCATGCGGAACTGCCCATACTCTCGCGGAAGCGCAGAGGGTGCCCGATGAGGTGAGAGCGGATGAAGGCTTCCTTAGCCTCATCAAGGCGTCGCCAGGCCCGCCCTGATTCATCTGCCAACTCTTGCTCCCTTGGCACAATGCCGACCCTCGCGGGGTCCGTACGAGCTTTCGCGCTGTCCCATAGCGTTTAGCGTTGCCGTCGCGGCTGAGCCGAAGGCGAAGCCGTGATCATCGAAGTGAGCGCAGCGAACTTGGCCCGCGCGGAGCCGGCACCCGCACCGTTAAGTGAAGTCGGACACCGCGGCCTCCGAGGCCCCTCCTTGGACCTTCCTCTGACCGTCTACTCCGGCGGTATTCATCTCTGCTGACCCAAGTCGAGGCTAGCCTTCAGGGCGGCCGCTGTCTGTTCCAACGCATCGCGGCTCGGCAAGTCCCTGTATGACTCGGGAAACCGCAGTCCAAACCCATCTCCTGTGAATCGTGGGAAGACGTGCAAGTGCGTATGGAAGATCTCTTGTCCTGCCGGTGCTCCGTCCGCGAGGAAGACGTTCACTCCCTCACATCGGATTCCCGACCTTCTCAGGGCCTCGGCTACACGCCGTCCTACCTCGGCAACTCTGCTCCACTCGTCGGGCTGGGTAGAAGCCAGGTCGGGGGCGTGGCGAATAGGGACCACCAAGACATGGCCCGAATTCACTGGCTGGATGTCCATGAAGGCGGCACATACGGAGTCACGATACACGAACGTCGCCTCCGCGCGTCCTGCCAGAATCTCGCAGAAGACGCAGGTCACCTGATCCTCACTTCGCCGTCAGTCGTCAGATGAAGACCCACACTTGTTCCATTGTCCCTACTGCCCACTTGATTTCACATAACGTTTCGAGGTTCGCGGCACGGCGCGCAATACGCGCCTTGCTTTACCGGAGCGAACGTAGTGAACGCAGGCGCGAGCCGCATTGTTAGGCGCTGGCGCCATCTCTGTCCTCAACGACCTACTGTACCGTAGTCAGGCTTACCCAATTGGTTGCCTACAAGCATGACACACACCGACTTTGCGGCGATGGGGACGTCGTGCCTACCGAGAGCAGGAGGTTCGAATGAGCTGGGATGCACTCGCGGCGCTCGCCGAGCTTGTTGGGGCTTTCGGCGTAATCGCATCGCTGCTCTACCTGGCGTCTCAGATGAGGCAGGGCCTCATCTTGGCGCGCGCCGAGGCTCAAGACCGGGCCACTTCGTCGATCTGCCAGGTGACCAGCCACATGCTTGTCGATCCGGAGATCAATGCCCTCTACCTCAAGAGCCTCGGGGATTGGCGGGAACTGCCTCAGCCGGAACGAGCCCGTGTCATGCACCTCTTCTTCCAGGTAATGAAGGCGAGTGAAGACATACATCTCAGTTACTCTAGCGGGCTCCTTGATGAGGATACCTGGAGCGGCTGGAACGAGCTCTTCGAACAGTATTTTGCGACCGAAGGCTTCAACCTCTATTGGCAGGTCCGGAGCGACGTCTTCTCGAGGCGATTCGTCGAGTATGTCCAGGCACTACCTCAGCATCCCCAGCCCAGGACCATTGGCTCACTTGGGCTGCACCCAGACACCTAGGTACTGTTTCTGCGCTTGCGCCTAACTCGTTTGTCGGCGGCGTCCTGGAGCCTCATCCCCCCGACGATAGGCGACGAGTGTGTCGCGGTGAGTCCGTGAGGCCACGATCGCGTCGGCATGCCAAGGCGACCGGCATCCACTACCCTAGTCGTGGTGGACGCGGTCCAACGCCTTCATGATCGGCCGGAGGGACTTCTCGTACGCCGCCGCGCGTGCCGGGTCCGACCTCCGCTCCTGGAACGCCACCTCCTTGAGCAGCTTCCGATAGGCCGCGAGCCGCTCCCTGGACAGCCGCCCGGACTCCACCGCGGCGAGGACCGCGCATCCTGGCTCGGACCGGTGCGTGCAGTCACGGAACCGACATGCGCCGGCGAGCTCGTCGATCTCCGGAAAGGTCTTGGACACGCTCCCCTCGGAGGCCCACAGGGCGAGCTCGCGCATCCCCGGCGTATCGAGAAGCAGGACACCATCGGGTAGGACGTGGAGCTCCCGCCGGGTGGTCGTGTGCCGGCCCCGGTCATCGCCTTCACGCACCCCCTGTGTGGCCGCGCGCTCGGTTCCTGCCAATCGGTTCACCAGCGTGGACTTGCCCACGCCGGACGACCCGAGGAGCACCACGGTCTCACCCGGGACGAGCTCCCGACCGAGCTCGTCCAGCCCGGCCCCCGTGACCGACGAGATCGGATACACGCTCGCGCCCCAGGCAACGCCCGATGCATCGGCCACGAGGCGCACCGGGTCCTCGGCGAGGTCCACCTTGGTCACCACGACCACCGGTCTGGCTCCGCTCTCCCAGGCCAGGGTCAGATAGCGCTCGAGACGTCGGACGTTGAAGTCGGGGCCCGCAGCCGTCATGAGGAACGCCCGGTCCACGTTGGCCGCCAGGACCTGTTTGCGCCGGGCATTCCCCGCCGCCTGGCGCACAAAGGCAGAGCGCCGGGGAAGGACCGTGACGATGCGCTCGCCTGACAGCGCGACCCAATCGCCGACGGCCGGAGACTCCTCCGGTCGCGTCGCTCCGGAGGGAAGCGTGGCACGCACCACGCCGTGCTCCGTGCCCACCTCCCAGCTGCCCCGGTCCTGTGCGACGACCCTTCCGGGTCGGGCCCCGGAGTCCTCCGGCTCGCTCCAGGTCGCAGCCCACGCCTCCGACCAGCCATACCGTCGGAGGCTCACCCCGCCACGAGCCTCCAGACCTGCGCGACCAGGAAGCATACCGTGAAGCCCATGGCGAGCGGCATGAGCGTAGCGACCGTGGTCCACTTCGCGCTGCGCGTCTCACGGTAGATCGTGTAGATGGTCGTCGAGCACGGGTTGTGCAGGAGACTGAACAACATGAGGTTGACCGCGGTCAGCAGGGTCCATCCACCCGCCCGCAGAAGCGTGCCGGTCTCGGTGACCGTGTCCAGCTCGAACATCACGCCGGCACCGCCTCCCGCCCCGGCGATCCCGGCGGTGAGCACGGTCAACATGAGCACGGTCGGAATGACGATCTCGTTCGCCGGGATCGCCACGACGTACGCCAACAGGATCACGCCGTTGAGCCCGAACAGCAGCCCGAGCGGGTTCAGCCAATCGACGAAGGTCTCCGCGAGGCTGTGCCCACCGACGTGGATGTTGGAGACGAGCCAGATCACCGCCCCCGCCGGAACCGCGAAGACCACCGCCCGCCAGAGCACGATGAGCGTACGGTCGATGACCGAGGTATAGAGCGTCTGGAGGATGCGCGGCGGACGGTAGGGGGGCAGCTCGAGTCCAAAGCTGGTCGCCTCGCCGCGGAGCACGGTCCGCGACAGCGCCCACGACGCCAGGAACATCATCGCGATCCCCAACAGCGCGATGCCCACCACCGCGCTTGCCGAGATCAAGCCCGCCGCGCCCGCCGGCGCCACGGCACCGATGAAGATCGTCGCGATGAGGATCTGGGTCGGCCAGCGGCCGTTGCAAAGCGAGAAGTTGTTGGTGATGATGGCGATCAGGCGCTCACGTGGGCTGTCGATGACGCGCGTAGCGACCACCCCGGCGGCGTTGCAGCCGAAGCCCATGCACATGGTGAGCGCTTGTTTGCCGTGCGCCCCGGCCTTTCGAAACAGGCTGTCGAGGTTGAACGCCACTCGGGGCAGATAGCCGAAATCCTCCAGCAGTGTGAAGAGCGGGAAGAAGATCGCCATGGGCGGGAGCATCACGCTCACGACCCACGCGGTCGCCAGGTATACGCCGTCGAACAGGAAGCCGTTCAGCCACCAGGGCATTCCGATGCTCACCCCCACGCTCTGTAGCCAGGGGTGGACCGTGTCGATGAGCAAAGACGCGAGCATCCCGGACGGTACGTTCGCCCCTTCGATCGTCAGCCAGAACACGGCGGCCAGGATCGCGAGCATCACCGGGAACCCGAACACCCGACTGGTGAGCAAGCGGTCGAGCGTACGGTCGAGGTCGAAGCCGACGCGCTTCACGCCCCGCATCTGCACCCTGCCCGCGATCTCTTGAGCGGCCGCGAACATCCGCTCCATGATCGCGTCGTGGAAATCCGCCGGCAGATCCCAGCGCAGTCGGTGCGCCGCCTCCAGCACGCGCTCCCGTTCGGCGTCGTCCGGGGGGCCTGCGGGCTCTCCGTCGGACCCGAGCTGTCCCAGCTCGCCGGAGCGAACGGCCTCCATCACAGCCTCGTCGGCATTGAGAAGGCGCATGGCGACCCAGCGGGCGTTGGGGACGCCGGGAAAGACTTCCTCGACCGTGGGCGCCAGCGCGCCTACCGCCGCCTCGACCTCGGGCGCGTGGCGCTCGATCCGATAGCTCGGTGCCGCCTCCTCTCCCCTCGCGACGCGGGCCGCCGCGGTCAACAGCTCGTCGATGCCGACGCCCGACCGGGCGATGCCGGGCACGACGGGCACTCCCAGCTCCTTCTGCAACTTGCCCGCGTCGATGGCGATCCCGTGCCGACGTGCCTCGTCGATAAGGTTGAGGAACACGACCACCCGGTCGGTGATGTCGAGGATCTGGAGCACGAGGTTGAGGTTTCGCTCCAGGCGGGTCGCGTCCACCACCACCACCGTCACGTCCGGACGGCCGAACAGGATGAAGTCCCGCGCGACCTCCTCGTCCTCGCTTCCCGCCTGGAGCGAATAGGTTCCGGGAAGGTCCACCACCTTCACGCGCTGACCCTCGTGGGCGAATGCCCCCTCGGCCCGGACCACGGTCTTCCCGGGCCAGTTACCGGTGTGCTGGCGAAGCCCGGTCAGCTGATTGAAGACCGTGCTCTTTCCGACGTTCGGGTTCCCGGCGAGGGCGATGAGAACGTCCCAGCGATCGGGGCTCAGGCCGAGCCGGAGCAGGCTCCGACTCCGATGCTCGGCGCACCCCACGCACGGCGCCGGCGACACGGTCTCCATCATGCTACCTCCCGACCCTCGTGCGAGAGCTCGACGTCGATCCACGCCGCCTGCTCGCGCCTGAGCGCGACGAGCGCCCCTCGGACCCGGTATGCGATCGGATCGCCGGCAGCGCTGCTCAGCTCGGGCGTGATCTCCGTGCCGCGCACGACACCGAGGTCGAGCAAGCGACGACGCTGGGTGCCCTGGCAGGAGGAGGATATCGAGCGCACCCGCACCGGCGTCCCGATCGGAACGTCCGCGAGCGTCAGCCCCCCGGATGGAGCCACCTCGCCGGCGGGGAGATGGCGTACGGTGACGTTGCGGGCGACCACGGGGTCGAGGGACCACATGCGACCGCCGGCGCGCACCCGTACCGATCCGTCGTCGCTGTCGAGAACCTCGAGCCGTCCGCCGGGCGCCAATCCGTCGGCCAGCAGGGCGTCGTAGATCTCCCTGGGCTCGTCCTCGAGATGCACGATCTCGACGGTGCGCCCGACTTCGGCACCCGGAAGGCCCACTCCGCGCACCGGCGGAACCTCGCCGGCCGCCGTGGGAATCGGGTCACCGTGAGGATCCCAACGCGGATGGCCGAGGCGCGACTCCAGCTTCGCGACGTCGTCGTCCGACAGCGCGTGCTCCATCCGCTCCGCCTGGTCGTGCCACTCGCCGGCGGGCACCCCCGTCCGGTCGGCCAGGTAGCGCTCCCACAGGCGGTGGGTGCGGACGACCCGGACCGCGCTCCGGACTCCCTCGTCCGTAAGGCCCACGCCGGACGCGTCGGAGCGGATCAGCCCGAGTCCGGACATCCGGGACAGGAGACGTGCGGCCTCGGTCCTGGAGATGCTCATCTGCCCGGCCAGGCTCTCGAGCGTAAGGCTCTCGGCCCGGCGCTCACACGTGTACGCGTGCTTGAGGGCATCCTCGAGGCGCACGCGCTCGTCCAGCCGCGCACCCCGGGTCAGTCGCGCGACCAGACCTCGCCGCGGCCAGAACGCGATCGTCGCCACCCCAACGAGGCCGAAAAAGACCGTGAGCGCCAGTGCTGGATCCACCATCGACAATCGACTCCGCCGGGGGCGTGTGTCCGAGTAGTTTTTTAGGCTGTCCTAATTTTAGCCCCACACGCGGGCGATGTCAAACAGATGGGTGGGTCCGGGCGTGGTGTTGGGGTCGCGGCCGGATCGCCGCGGTCGATCAGCGACCGGTGCGGACGAGCGCGCCGACGGCGATCGCTTGCCGGTCGCCCAACGAGGCGGCCGCCCGGAGGACGAGCCTACGGCCGCGATCGAGCGCGAGGTCGACACCCAGGTCGGCGGACGGCTGCACGACGAACTCGTCCTGGGGAGCGGCACCGCCGACGCGCAGGTCCAGGGCGATTCCGACCCCCGCGTACGGAGCGAGCCATACCGAGCCGCTCGTCCACGAGCGCCCGGCCGAGATGCCCACAGGTACCGTGAGCAGCCCGTAGTCGCCCACGCCCAGGCCGACGCCGACGGTCCACGAGACGTCCACCGGCTGTCCCGGGCGGTGCCGCGTCAGCTCCGTGCGCACGTCCAGGCCGCCGAAGACCGAGGCCGAGCCGTCGGCTCCGTCCCCTGCGCCCCCGCGCAGACCGATGGCGCGCGGAAGCCCGGGAAGGTCCCATGTCACCAGCACCGCGTTGCCGTCTCCGGGAACGGTCCCGGCGCGAAGCCAATGCACCCCGAAGCCCTCGGGTGATTCCGGACCCAGCAGGCGGGGTGTCTCCCAGGCGATCTGCGCCGTGAGCGCAGGCGCGGTGAGCGCGATCCCGGCCGCGCACGCGAGGAGCGGTCGTAGCTGCATTGCGGTCCTCAGTTGGGGGCGTGCACGCCCGGAGCGTCGTAGCTGCGCTGCCGCCCGATCACGGGTCCGTGCAGGTCGATCCCTTCATTGTTCCGCCTGGCGATCCATTGGACGATCGCGCCCGGGAAGGGCTCGGTGCGACCGTTGCGACCCAGCGCGTCGGTGTACCAGACCTCGGGCCCTTCGGCATTGCGCACATTGTTCCCGTTGATGTCCACGAAGCGGTCCACACCCTTGAACGGCGATCGCACGTCGTCCCACGGGATCGGCTCCGCTGGAAGCCCTTCGCAGCGGTCGCGCCCCTGCACCCCCGCGGTCCAGCACAGGTCGATGGGGCGCGCGAGGGACCGCTCCGCAGTCGGATCGTAGTAGCGACTGGGGTCCATCACCTGGAAGTACGGGTTGAACGAGACCAGCGTGCGCCCGCCCGCCGCGCGCAGGGACGCACTGATCTCCCAACTCTCTCGCAGAGCCGCGTCGAAGCGTGGGGGCTCGCCGTCCGCGCGGAGCACGAACTGCGACACGCAAGCCGACGTGGGAAGCGCCCTCTTGCCCCCTCCATCGGGAGAGATGGGCGGGTTGGCGGTTCCCGCCACGAGGTGAACGTCCCTGTCGCACCCCACGACGAGCTCTCCCGCGTCCCCGATCGGCGTGAGCAGGGTGGCGCTGAACCCGGTCCCGTCGCTGCACCGGATGTGATAGGCGATCTCGTGCATGTTGTTCGTGAAGGCATCCGGCGAGTGGGTGCCTTGATGCAGCTTGACGAGCGCGTCGCAGGTGATCGACAGGGCGGCGGAGCCACCGTCGGCCACGGTCATGGCCATGTCGTTCGCCCATTCGATCTTGTGGCCGACGTGGTCCTCGTGCCGGTGCGCACCGAAGCCGCCCTCGACGAGGTGCTCGTTGGCGTAGCCGAACGGGATGTCCCCCACCAACCCGTACAGGTCCGAGCGGGACGGATCCCTCCCGTGCTCGTGTCCGAACCTGCAGCCCGACGGATCCACGGCGGGGTGCCAGGTCGGGTAGCGCAGACCGTCGGGGCCTACGGTCTGATAGCTGTCGTGGCGCTCCTTCGAGCACGTGTCGAGCGGACCCGGGGTCCAGATGCCGAAGGCGGTGGCGTCGCCCACGGCGACCCTCGGAACGTCACCTGGGCCAGATACCTCGTCCGGCGTGCACGTCGCGACCGATAGACCACCGACGAGGATGGGGAGCAGGGACGGGGATCGACGCTTCATCGGCAGCGGTCTCCCCCTCAGCGGTGACCCAGATAGACGCCGAAGCGGAACACGCTCAGCCCGACGCCGCGGACCACGGTCGTCCCACGATTCGCCAGCGAGCCGAACGAAGCGGCGTCCAGGGTGATCCGGTTGCCCATGAACCATCCGCCCACGACCGGAAGGTCCCACCCCGCACCGACGGTCAGGCGCACGGCGTCGAACCCGAACGAGCCTGCGCGATACCCGGACCAGCCGAGCCCTCCGATGAGATGCAGCCCGCTTCCCGGCCTGGGATGGACGAACCCCAGGAGCCCGGCGCGGTACACCGACTCCCGCACCCCGTGGTCGTCGTTCGTCCAGGCTCCGACGTCGACACCCACGCGCAGCCCGGGGGCGGCATCGGCTCCCACGGTGAGGTCGAGGGCCGGTCCGAGGTCACGGCTGGTCTCGCAAAGGTCGCAGGTCAGGCGGGCGCCGCCGGCTCCGAACGCCGCGGTCCACCACAGGCCCTGATCGGGGAAATCCCTGCCCCCCACGGTACCGGATTGCCCGGCCACCGCCGCCGGCGACAGCGCCATGATGAACGCCGCCGCGACCCAACGCCTTCTCGCTGATCCCATGGACACCGTCGTCGGACGAGACCATCCGGAAGGCCCCCCCAGGCCTCCGGTCCCGGCGCTGTGGAAGCAAGCGGCGTGCCCACGAACCGGCGCCGCGAGGGAAACATTCGTTTGGTCCCCCCGCATCCGCGCGGCTAGATTTGTGTCATGGTTTCGAGGCCGCTGGAGGAACGCCCGGGCAGCTTCGCGCCGCCCGACCGAGGGGATCCCTAGCCAGAACCGGTTCCCGGTGCCCATCCCCTCCGGGCGCGCCGCGCCCGAGGGACTCCCCGCGAAAAAGTCCGTGCCGGAGTCGACACATGCCCGAGATCAAAGTCTCAGCCGACCGCGTCTTCCCCATCCTCAAGCAGAGCCTGCTCGTCGACGGCTTCCACCTCGTCATCGACCTGGAGAAGTCCCACGGGTCCGTGATCGTGGACGCGCTGGAGGGCAGGGAGTACCTGGACTGTTACGGCTACTTCGCCACGCTCCCGGTGGGGCACAACCACCCCAAGATGGAGGATGAGGGCTTCCGCAAAAGCCTCCTCCTCGCCGCCCTCGCGAACCCGGCGAACAGCGACATCTATTCGCGCCAATTCGCCGCGTTCGTGGAGATCTTCCGCGAGCTCGCGGTCCCGGATGAATTCGTCCATCTCTTCTTCATCGCCGGCGGCGCGCTCGCCGTGGAAAACGCGATGAAGGCCGCCTTCGACTGGAAGCGCCAGAAGAATCGGGCGGCGGGTGTCGAGGGAGGAGGCGACAAGATCCTGCACTTCACCGACGCCTTCCACGGTCGCAGCGGCTACACGCTGTCGGTGACGAACACTGACCCCGCCAAGACGCGGGATTTCCCGAAGTTCGACTGGCCTCGTGTCTCCAGTCCGTTCGTGGACTTCCCTGTGGACGTGTCGGTCGCGGCCGAACGGGAGGCCAAGACCTTCGCCGAGATCGAGGCGGCCTTCGACGCAGACCCCCACGGCATCGCGGCAATCCTGATCGAGCCCATCCAGGGTGAGGGCGGCGACCATCACTTCCGGCCCGAGTTCTTTCAGGGACTACGAGAGATCGCCGACCGGCGCGACGCGATGTTGATCTTCGACGAGGTGCAGACCGGCCTGGGCACGACCGGCACGATGTGGGCGTACCAGCAGACCGGCATCACGCCCGACCTGATCGCCTTCGGCAAGAAGACGCAGGTGTGCGGCATGATGAGCACCACCCGCATCGACGAAGTCGAGAAGAACGTCTTCAGGGCCTCGTCCCGGATCAACTCCACCTGGGGAGGCAACCTGGTGGACATGGTCCGGTGCGCGCGTTACCTGCAGATCATGCACGAGGACGGCCTGGTCGAGAACGCCCGGCACGTCGGGTCGGTGCTCAAGAAGGGTCTCGAAAGCCTCGCGCAGCGCCACTGCGCCATCACCAACATGCGTGGCGCGGGACTGTTCGTCGCCATCGACCTCCCCGACGGCGAGATCCGGGCTCGCGTGCGTCAGGGCTGCTGGGACCGCGGCCTGGCCGTGCTGGCCAGCGGCCCCCGGTCGATCCGCTTCCGGCCGCCCCTGATCTTCACCGAGGGCGAGGCGGCCCGCGCGCTCGAGATCCTGGACGAAGTGCTGCTAACGGGCTGAAGGGTCCAGGCCTCGGGCGGCGACTCGCCGCGTCCATCGTCTTGCAGACAGGCTTCGGGCGGGCCTATCGTCGATAACAGGCCCCCCCGCGGGATCGGCCCATGAACGACGACCAAGCCCAGCAGCGGGACGCCCGCCCGGCCGAGCCGCGGGTCCACGCACGCCGCGGGCGCATCGTAGCGGCAGCCATGGCGGTCACGGCCGTGGTCGGTCTGCTGGGTGACGCGTACGTGCGCTTCGGGATCGGGCCCCGCATCGTGGCACCGCCGCCGACCGCCGGCTCGACGGATGTCCGTCTCCCGGAAGTCCAGCCGTCCAGACTCAACGTCCCGGTCAGGTACGATCTGACCCCGATCATCCGCCAGCTCGAGGGATGGGTACCACGCACCTATGGCTCGCTGGAGGAGCGGGTCGAGCTCGAGTCCAACGACCGGATGAGCATCGCGTTCGAGCTGACCCGGACGCCCTTCCGTGTGACGCTGGACCGGGACAAGGTGCATCTGTCGGCGGTGATCAGCTATCGGGCGAGGGGCTGGTACGACCCGGCGCTGCTTCCCGAGGTGAGCGCTTCCTGCGGCACCGGGGACGGCGAGACCGCGCCTCGGCTTCGCGTCTCGCTCTCGGCACGGCTCGACCTCACGGAGCAGTGGGCCCTGCGCGCGAACGGACGGGTCGACGACGTGTCCCCCCTGTCCGACATGGACCGGGACCGATGCCGGATCACGGCACTGCGCATCGACATGACCGCGCGCGTCGTGCGCGCCGCGCGCCGCTTCATCGAGGAGCACATGACGGACGTCGAGCGCGCCATCGCTCACATCGACCTCAGGCCGAAGTTCGACGAGTGGTGGGACATCCTGCAGAATCCGATCCAACTCGACGACGACGTGTGGCTGGTGATGGAGCCCCGGGCGGTGAGTCGAGGCTCGACCGGGGGCACCGGGCAGACCCTGGTGGCCAACGTGGGGCTGACCGCGCACCCGCAGCTCGTGGTGGGACCCAGGCCGATCCTGCCGGCCGTGGAGCTTCCCCGTCTGGACACCGTGCACCTGGCCCCCGGGCTTCACATCCGGGCGACGGCCTCCGCGGACTACCCCACGGGCAGCGAGATGCTGACACGACGTCTCGCCGGGCAGGTCCTCGCGCAGAATGGACGCACGCTCGAGATCACACGCGTGGCGGTGTCAGGCCTCGGTGACGGACGCCTGGTCGTCGAGCTCGAGTTCAGCGGATCGGCTCGTGGCCGCGTGTTCCTGGTCGGCACGCCGAGATACGACGCGTTCACACGCGAGGTGTACGTGCCCGATCTGGACTTCGACGTCGCCAGCCTGGATCTGCTCGTGGGTGGGTTGGACTGGTTCGCCCACGATCAGGTCGTCTCCTTCCTGCGCGACAGGGCGCGCTGGCCCGTCGAGGACCTGACCAGCTTCGCGGAGGCCCAGCTCCACCGGGGGCTCAACGCTTCGCTGGGCGTCGACGCTCGCCTGCACGGCGCGGTGGACTCGGTCCACGTGGTCGGAGTCTACGCCACGCGCGAGGCCCTGATCGTGCATGCCGAGGCCTCCGCACGCGCGGAGCTCCTCGTGGGAACCAGTCGGGCCTCCGAGCTTCCGCAGCTCACTCGCTCCGCAGCACCTCGACCGGCTGGGCCCGGGAAGCCCGGATCGCCGGGACCAGGATCGCCACCGTCGCGGTGAGACCGAGGATCCCGGGCACGCCGAGGAAGATCAGGGGATCGCCCGTGGATACGCCGTAGACGGCGCCCTCGAGGAGTCGGCTCAGAAGCCACGCGATCGGAAGGCCCACGCCGACCCCGGCGGCCACGACACGGAGCCCCTGACCCAGCACCATCCCGCCCACGTCGCGCGACTCGGCGCCGAGCGCGATGCGCAGCCCGATCTCCGCCCGTCGCTGGGACACGCCGTAGGACATCACTCCGTAGATGCCGATCACCGCCATGGCCAGCGCGAAGACGGCGAAGATCCCGAACAGCGAGACCAGCGCGACCCCGCCGGCACCCGCGTCGTACTGAGCCTGCACCATGGAACGCAGGCGATCCACCGGTTGGTTGCGGTCGACGCTCCAGACCGCCTCGCGGAGCGGCCCCGCGAAGGAGGCCGCATCGGCGGGCGTCCTGACGACTAGGTACATGCCCGAGACCGCGTTCTGCGCGTAGGGGACGTACACCGCCTGCGCGGGGCGCTGATCGTTCTCGGCCAGCGTCGCCACGTCCGCGACGACCCCCACCACCTCGATCCACGGGCCGTCCTCGGTCCACCGGATGCGGCCGCCGACGGGACTGGAGTCAGGCCAGAAGTGCTCGGCCACCTCCCGGGAGAGCAGCACGACCCTCGGTTCCCCCGCGCCGTCACCCTCCTGCAGACCACGACCGGCCAGAACCTCCAGCCCCACCAGCGGCGCGTAGCCGGGCGTCACCGTCATCACCTCGACCAGCGGCCGGGCGCGATCGGCGGGCTCCGGGCGCCCCTCGATCTGGAGCCCGCGGAAGTCACCGAAGTCCGCGAGGGGGATCGAGCTCGCCAGCTCGACGCCGCGCACCGCCGGTATCCCTGTGAGCGCCCCGCGCGCTTCATCGAAGAAGCGGACACGGGCGGCAGCGTCAGGGTAGGAGGCCTCGGGCAGGTCCACGAATGCCGTCATGAGGCCGGCGGGATCGAAGCCCAGGTCCCGCGTCTGCAGGTTGATGATCGTGCGGGTCAGCAGGCCGGCCACCACCATGAGCGTGAGCGCAAGCGACACCTGGGCCCCGGCCAGGACCGCCCGCGTGCGGCGACCCGAACGGCCGCCGCCCGTGCTACGCGCATCCCTGAGCGCGCCCATGGCTCCCAGCGTGGCTCTCAGCGCCGGAAGGCCTCCGAACAGGAGGGGCGCCACCAGCGCCACGAGGAGCGTGAATCCCACGACCCTGCCATCGAGCTCGGCCATCATGAAGAGCTCTTCCTGTCCGTTGGAGACCCGGACGAGGAAGTCGAGGAGCGCGCGGGCGAGGACGAGGCCGAGCCCGCCCGCGACCATGGAGATCACGAGGTTCTCGGTCAGGAGCTGTCTCACGAGGCGACCTCGTCCGGCACCGAGTGCGCCGCGCACGGCGAGCTCGGTCTCCCGGGCAGAAGCACGGGCCAGCAGCATGTTCGCCACGTTGGCACAGGCAATGAGGACCACGGCGGTCACTGTGAGGACCAGCATGAGCATGATGACCTTACCCTCATTGCCCAGGAGCGAGGTCATGACCGGCGCGGACCAGAGCTCCCACCCCGCATCCGTCTCCGGGTGCTCGGCCGCCACGTCACGCCCAATGGCGGCGACCTCCTGGGTGGCCCGCTCCTGCGTCACCCCCGGAGCGAGTCGGGCCGTCACGAACAGCTCTCGGCGGTCCCGCGACGGCTCCGTGCGATCGAGGACGAGCGGAGTCCAGACCTGCGCACGGCCGAAGTCCGCGAAGCCCATGTCCGGACTCGTCA
>QJYK01000147.1 GCA_003248075.1 Gemmatimonadota bacterium
CCAGTTCAGGACCACGATCAGTCCCTGCGTGGGCGCGTCCGGATCGTCGATGCGGCGGGCCATGAGGAAGCGACCGTCCGCGGCGACATCGTAGTTCGTCGCAAAGCTGTTCGAAAAACCGAAGAAGTCCGAGGGTACGGTGAATAGCGCCGATCGTCCGCCAGGCAGGATGTCCGTGACCGCTTGCAGGCTCGTCCCCGGATCGAGTCGGCTGATCAGCTCGCCGGGCGGGTCGGCAAGGAGCTCCGTCGATGTGCCTCCGTCGCCCGGCACCCGAAAGACCCCCTCGCCTGAGGCGAACGCGTAGACGTATCCATCCCTCCCCCAGAGGGGAAACTGGTTCGCCGCCATCAGCTAGCGCACCGGACCGCCGTCGACCCGCACGGTCTTCACGCCATCGGAGCTACGGCCGCCGAACGCGACCTCGAGGCCGTCGGGCGAGATCGACGGACGGAGGTCCTGAAAGCCCTCGGTGCCATCGATGGGAACCGCCTCCAGGTCACGGAATCGCCGGACCCAGAGCCGGGGCGGCCGACCCGGCGCCGCCGCCGGACCCACGTAGACGATGAAGCTGCCGTCGGGCGCGATCGTGAAATCGCCCGCTCGGGCCAGCTCCGTGCCCGGCTCGATGAGGGTCGCGAAGCGCGTGACCCGGGCGGGGGGCGGGCGGCGCACGAGCGAGCGCCCGGCCACGGCTACCGACACAGCCGCGATGGCGGCGGCGGCGAGGGCCATGCGCTTCCACGGACCGGCATCCGACACGAGCGCGACGCCCGGGGCTTCACCGTGCCGGAACGAGGGATCGGAGAGGGCGCTCGCGAAGTCCCCGGCCCTGGCGAACCGGTCCGCCGGCAATCGCTCGAGCGCCCTCCGGATCGCCGCGTCGATATTCGCCGGAATCGCGGGCCGCGCCACCGTGGCCTCCGGAGCCTTGGCGGTAAGGATCTTGGCCAGCACCGCCTGGGCTGTCCCCCCCGTGAACGGCGGGTCGCCCACCAGCATCTCGTAGAGCACGCAGCCCAGGCTGTAGATGTCGCTGGCTGCCGTCGGCTCCCGGTCCGCGCTGGCCTGCTCTGGGCTCATGTAGTAGGGGATCCCCACGGACAGCCCCGTCTCCGTGAGTCGCCCACCCCCTGCGGTGCTCACGGCCAGCGCGATCCCGAAGTCGGCGACGGCGGACGGCCTCGGCTCAGCAGGATGTTCGCCGGCTTGACGTCGCGGTGGATGACGCCCTGTTCGTGCGCGGCGTGGAGCGCATCCGCGATCTCCGAGGCGATTCGGACCGCCTCCTCCACCGGCAGCTGCTTCTCACGATCGAGACGGTCGCGGAGGGTCTCCCCGTCGACGTACGGCATCACGAAGTAGAGGAACCCGTCGCCATCCCCCGAGTCGAACAGGGGGCAGGATGTTGGGGTGCTGGAGGTTCGCGGTCGTCCGGATCTCCGCAAGGAAGCGCTCCGCGCCGACCACCGCGGCGAGCTCGGGCTTCAGAACCTTCAGAGCGACCTTGCGGTCGTGCCTCAGGTCGTGCGCCAGGTGAACGGTCGCCATGCCGCCGGCCCCGAGCGTGCACTCGACGCGGTATCGACCCTCGAGGGCCCTCGAGAGGCGCTGGATATCGTCGGATGCCGTCATGGAGCGACAACATGCATCGATGCGCGGACCCCGGACAGGCGGCGTCCCTGCCGGACCGGTCGTGACGGCGGGCCGGCTCAGTCGGCCTTCAGGACCTCCACCGGGTCGACGGCGGTCGCGCGCAGCGCCGGCCGCAGGCAGGCCGCCGCCGCCACGCCACTCAGGACCAGTGCGACCCCGACGTAGGTGGCGGGATCACTGGGCTCGACCCCGTACAGGAAGGTCGTGAGGAAGCGCGAGGCGACCAGGGCGACGAGCAGCCCGAAAACCAGTCCGGCCGCCGAGATCCGTAGCCCCTGCGCCAGCACGAGCCCGAGCACCGAAGCGCGCTCGGCGCCCACCGCCATGCGGATGCCGAGCTCCTTTCTGCGCCTGCCCACGGCGTGGGTCAACGAGCCGTACAGTCCCGCCGCGGCCAGGAGGAGCGCGATCGCCGCAAAGGCCCCGACGAGCACGGCCTGGAAGCGCGGCGTCGTTCGCGTCGCCGCCATCCGCTGCTCCATGGTCGAGACGTCCAGGGGTGGGATCGCGGGGCTGAACCTGCGCGATGCGGCTCGGAGCTCGGGGAAGAGCGTCTCCGGTGGGAGGTCGCTGCGAACGACGACCTGGGCGAAGGGCACGTCCGCCTGCGTGTAGGGGAAGTAGACCGCCGGTCGACCTCCCTCCTGTGCGCGGCCCTGGATGACGTCCTCGACCACCCCCACGATCTCTGCGTCGTACGCTCCCTCCGGGATGCGGACCATGATTCCCAACGGGTCCCGACCGCCGAGGTGCTCCGCGACGAACGCCTCGTTGACGATGACCACGTACGGCCCGTCCGGCCCGTCGGTCGTGCGGAAATCCCTTCCCTGCAGGAGCTCGGTCCCGGTGGTCGGGAAGTATCCCGGCGTGACCGCATAACCGGCGATCCCGTCTCTCACCAGATCGTCGGGGTCCCCGGGAACGAGCACCCGAGGCGCCCACCACGGCGACTGGAACGGCGGGTTCGACGTGACCGCCACCTGCGTGACGCCTGGGATCTTCGCGGTCTCTTCACGAATCAGATCCCAGCCCTGCCAGATCCGCTCACCCGGGGGCGCGTTGGGGCGTTTCGTCGCCACCTGGAACGACGCCAGCCCTTCCGGCTCGAAGCCCGGATCCACGGTGCGAAGTCGTTGAAACGAGCTACCGAGCAGACCCGCTCCGGTCAGAAGCACGACGGCCAACGCCATCTGTCCGGCCACGAGAACGGCGCGAAGACTCGAGTCGGACCCGAGCGCAGGTCCCCCGCGTCGGAGCCGGTCCCCCGGGGCAGCACCGGCGTAGCGGAGGGCGGGCAGCAAGCCTGCCAGCATGCCTGCCCCGATGGACACGACGACGGTCACCACCAGCACGCGGGCATCCACGGCCACCTCGGTGATGCGCGGCATCGACGTCGGCGCATAACGGAGGAAGAGCTCGACGCCGCCGTAGGCGATCGCGATACCGACGAGCCCGCCCATGATCGAGAGCACCACGCTCTCGGTCAGAAGGAGCCGCATGATACTCCGACGGCTCGCACCCAGCGCAGTCCGGACTCCGAGCTCGCGGAGCCGGTCGAGCGCGCGGGCCAGGAGCAGCGTCGCCGAGTTCAGGGCGGCGATCATCAGCAGGAGGCCGGACGCGCCCAGGAAGACGCCCAGGGAGCGTCCTGCCGTTCCGACCGTTTGGCCGTGCAGGCTGTTCGCCCCCGCGCCGAAGCGCGTGCCGTCGGGAAAGACGTTCCCATCCGGGTACTCGACCGCCAGCGCATCGGCGAGGCTCCGCAGCTCGGCCCGAGCACCCTCCAGCGTAGCATGAGGCGCCAGCCTCGCCAGAAGCGTCAGGCTGCGGCGCCCCCGTGACTCGTAGCGCGGATGCCCCGTCTGGAGCGGGGTCCAGAACTCAGGGGGTTGTCCCCCCCCAATGACGACCTCCGGCGGTGAGAAGTCCGCAGGGAGGATCCCCACGGCCGTGACCGGAGCGCCGAAGCGAGCGATCGACCGCCCCAGCACGCCCGGGTCCCCTCCATATCGGGTGACCCAGGCGTCATGGGTCAGCACCGCCACGTCCGGGGCGCCCGACAGGTGGTCGTCGGGAAGGAAGAGTCGGCCGAGAACCGGAGACACCCGCAGGAGCGCGAAGAAACCCTCGGTGACCGCCGCAGCGTCCACCAGCTCCGGACCGTTCCCCTCGTCGGGCATCAGGAACGACCGGATCTCAACCCCGGAGAGCTCCACGAGGGTGTGCGAGCGCTCCCGGAGGTCCAGGTAGTTGAGGACCGACGTTCCGGCCAGGTGCTGAAGGTCCGCCGTCGCGTCGTCCCATTCGCGACCCGGGAAGGTGGTTCCCACCACCACGAGCTCGGACGGATCGTCGTATGGAAGCGGCCGGAACACGACGCCGTCGACCACGCTGAAGATCGTCGTGGTCGCGCCGATCCCCACGGCCAGGGTGAGGACCACCGTCGCCGCGAATCCGGGACGGCGCGCCACCCCTCGAAGCGCGAGGCGAACATCCTTCCCCCACCCGCCCATCCGACCTCCTCCAGGTCCAGGTGCCGCCTCCGCCCTCTGCCGGAGCGACCGAGCGAAGCGCACGGCACTCAGGAGCTCGCGTCGCAACCTTCGATTGGCCTCGCGCCGTGACTTCCCGCCCGCCAGATCCTGCTCGAAGCGCTCGACCGCGTCGCCCAGAACGAATTCGGCGGCGTCCCGCCCGTAGAGCCTCGACAGCAGCCACTCGAGGAATGGAGAAGAACGCCTCACGCGCGCGACTCCTGGGTCAACGCCTCCAGGCGCGCGATGAGCCCATCCGACATGTCGCGCAGCGCCGCCACCGACCGCTGCAGGGCGAGCGCTCCCTGGGTCTCGAGGCGGTAGTATTTCCGCCGACGCCCGCCGCGCTCCGGCGTGGGCTCGCCGACCGCGGCCGACACGTAGCCCCGGGAAGCGAGGCGGTCGAGAGCCGTGTAGACCGCGCCCGCCGTCACGTCCCGGCCGGTGCGGCGCTCGATGGCGCGGCCGATCGACGCGCCGTACGCGTCGTCCCCGAGGTCCACCAGCGCGAACAGGATCAGCTGCTCGAACTCACCGAGTGCCCGGCCCATTCGATATCCCCTGCACTGTAGTATACAAGCTCACGATAAGTACTACAGTGAAGTGGAAAAGGCAAGGGCCAGTCGACGCCCCCGCCTAGGTCGGGAGCACTCTCGTGGGCTCGACGTGCGTGGCCCGTCTCGAGGGAACGTAGGTCGCGATCAGGCCCACGACTGCGACGAAGGCTCCGACCCCGACATAGGTGGACAGGTCGGTGGGCTCGGTTTCGAACAATAGGCTGGCGAAGGTCCGGGAGACGGCCGCCGCCGCCAGAGCACCCATGACGACGCCGGCGCTCACCAGCCGGACCCCATGCCCGAAGAGCATCGCGACGATCGCGCCCGGCCTCCCGCCGAGTGCCATGCGAATCCCGATCTCGTGGCCGCGACGGGCCACCGTGAACGCCACGAGGCCATACACGCCCAGCCCGGAGAGAACCACTGCGATCGCCGCCACGACGGCCAGGAGCGTGGGGAGAAGCCGGTCGACCGCCAGCACGTCCACGTAGCGCTCGCCCACGTCGCGCAGCTCCGCCAGCGCAGCCCCTCGGTCGACTTCCCTGACCGTTCGGCCCACGGCCGCCGCCAGATCGGGCGGCGGCGAATCGGTACGGAGCAGCAACGTCAGGCGGCGCGTCGGCACTCTGGCATAGGGAACGTATGCGCTGGCCACCTGGGGCAGCCCCGGGTGCACGTCGGACACGTCACCCACCACCCCGACGACGCGGGTAGCGATCCCCTCCGGCGCCTCCCAACGGAGTCGCTGTCCCAAAGCGTCCTCGTCGGGCCAAAGGCTGTTGGCAAGAGCTTCGCCCACCACGACCTCTGCCTCGCCCGAGGCTTCGAGACGATCGTCGAATACCCGACCCGCGCGGACCGGCACCTCGGTCGTCTCGAAGTATCGCGGGGTGACGATGCGCCAATCCGCGGTGACGTAGTCGTCCAGGGCCGCGTCCATCCGTCCCAGCATGGTGAAAGTCCGCGGCGACAGGTCGAAGAAGCGCATGCTCGTCCCAGCGGCAGCGCGCACCCCGGGCAGTGTCCGGAGGTTTGAGAGCATCTCCTCGACGCGACCTGGGAGCTCGAGCGGGGACCCCGGCGACGATAGCTGAACCTCCACCGCCAACAGCTCTTGGGTGCGGAAGCCCGGGTCGACCCTCTGGAGTTGCCGAAACGACTTCACCAGGAGGCTGGCGGACACGAGGAGCGTCATCGCCATCGACACTTGCCCGACCACGAGGACGTCTCGATACCGGCGGGCCGCCCTGGACGTCCCCCCACCGGTCTCCGTGAGCGCACGCTGAACGGACCAGCGGGTGGACTGAAGGGCCGGCCCCAGCCCGATCCCGAGCCCCTCGACGGCGGACGCGACCATCGCGAAGGTCAGCACCCGCCAGTCGAAGGCCACGTCGCTCATCCGGGGTACGAGCTCCGGCTGCCGAGCGACCACCGGCAACAGCCCGTAGGCCAGCGCTACGCCGGCGACCGCCCCCATCAGGCTCAGCAGGACGCTCTCGGCCAGGAGCAGGCGCACCACGCTCCAACGGCCTGCACCCAGGGCGGATCGCACCCCGAACTCCCTCTGACGACCCGTCGTCCGGGCCATGAGGAGGTTGGAGATGTTCGCTCCGATGAGGAGAAGAAGCAGACCGAGCGCCGAGAGCAGCGTCACGGTGACCAGCCGGACCTGAGCCCCCACCAGGAAGTCGGTGAGCGGGGCCAGCTGCGCGCTCCAGCCTGCGTTGGACGCGGGATGGCTCTCCCCGAGGTCGATGGCGATCGCGGCGATGGCCTCACGGGCGTCGAGCAGGTGCACCTCGTCCCGGAGTCGGCCGTATACCTGGAGCCGATGGTCGTCGCGCTGGGCAAGGGGGTCGGCTCCTCGGGGCAGCCAGACGTCGACGTCCCCCAGCAGCTCGAGCCCCCTCGGCATGACGCCGATCACCACGAACAAGCCGTCGTCGAGCCGCACCGTCCGGCCCAAGACGTCCCGATCCGCCTCGAAGCGCTCCACCCACAGGTGGCTGCTGAGGATGGCGGTCCGTGATCCGGCGCGGGGGACCCCTTCGGGCTCAGAAAACGATCTCCCCAGGGCAGGGCGAACCTCCAGGACCCGGAAGAGTGCCGAGGTCGTCAGACCGGCGGTCAGACGCTCGAGGGCTCCGTCACTCTCGAACGCCACCTCTTGTGTCTGGACGGCGGCCAGGTCGACCAGGCCCGAAGCCCGGTCGCGGAAGTCCACGAAGTCGGGCTGCGAGACCTGGAAATCCACCCCACGCGGCGTGAGCTGGGAGAGTCGGACCAATCGATCGGGCCCCGGAAAGGGCATCGGCTGCAGGACGACCGCATCGAAGACGCCGAAGATCGTCGCGCTCGCGCCGAGGCCCAGGCCGAGCGTGAGGGCGACCGCAGCGCTGAAGCGGGGGCTCCGCCCCAGACCCCTGGCCGCGTATCCCACGTCCCTGGCCACAGAGGTCACCGTGCCGCCCCGACGGAGGGCCGGGATCACGGTGCCGCTCCCCTGCGGGAGAGGCATCCGCTGGGTCCGAGCGGTCACGTATCTGAAGGCGAGGCGGATCGCGCTCCACCAGTACCAGCGCGTCGCGTAACGCGGCGAGCGCTGGCTCGCGGCTTCGCAGTACTCTTCCCACAGGTCACCGAGGATTCCCTCTCGTGACTCGGGGTCCTTCACGACGAGACGCAGAAGCATCTCAGCGAGCTTGGGGGGGCCGTCGCCTCCCCCAAACCATGGGGTCATGTCTCTTCCAGAATCGCCTCGAGACCCTTCCATAGGTTCTGGAGCGCGGCGCGGGACTCCTTGAGCGCCGACAGCCCGGAGGGGGTCACCCGAAAGTACCGCCTGGCCCGGCCTCCGCGACCGGGGTCTGGCTCGCGAAGCTCCGACTCCAGCAGGCCTTTGCTCACCATCCGGTCGAGCGTGATGTACGAAGCCCCGTGGGTCACGGTGCGGCTGGCCCGGTCCTCCAACTCCCGGCGGATGGCGCGACCATACGCCTCGTCCCCGAGGTGCAGTATGGCCAGCAGGACCATCTGCTCGAACTCACCCAGGAACTTGCTCGTGCCCATTGGCCGATACCTCGCGTCACCCTCGGGAGCCTAGGCTCCCTTCGACAGCCCCCGCAGCGCCCCGTCGCACATCTCCAGGATCTCGCGCCCCACTGACGTCACGTAGAAATACCGTCGTGCGTGTCCTCCTCGTCGGCGAGCCGGAGAGCCCAGGCGCGAGTCCGCGAGCCCACGCTCCACCAACTCATCGAGAACGGCGTAGGCGTCCGAGCGTCCGATGGCGTGGCCCGTCCGGGCCTCGAGCTCCGCCCGGATCGAAAGTCCATAGGCACCCTCGTCGAGCTTGCGGATCGCCAAGAGGGCCAGCAGATCGAGCCCTGGCAGCCGACCCTCGCTACGCATGACTGTTACATAGTAGCATTATGGGCCACCGTCAATGGCCCGCGGGACCCGCACTTCGACACGGCCCGACGAACCGTCGATTCGGACCAGTTTTCCGTCCCGCAGCTTCCTGGTCGCGTCCTGCACGTTCGACACGGCGGGGATTCCGAACTCCCTCGCCACGATCCCCGCGTGGCTGAGCATGCCACCCAGTTCCGTGATCACTCCCGAGGCTCTCGTGAACAGGGGGGTCCAGGCCGGATCCGTAGCCGGCGCTACCAGGATCGCGCCATCCGCGAGCCTGAGCCCGTCGTCGGGCGAGGCAAGCACGCAGGCTGGACCCTCCGCCAGCCCGGGGCTGATCCCGTCGCCGAGCAGCACCGGTCCTCCGGGCAGATCGCCGTCCCCATCGTAGGGCATGGTGGCGATGTCCGCCGACTGGAACTCGTTCGGGACCCGCACACGCCGCCAGGCCCTGAGCCTGCTCCGCTCCCTCTCGGCAGCCAGGGTGGGGGAGAACGTGGGATCGGTCACGGCCGGGGCGAGCTCGGAGACGCTCAAGTGCCACAGGTCCGTCGCCTCGCGGAGCCTCCCGGTCGTGGCCAGATCGGCTCCGAAGCGCAGGAGAGCTTCGCGCAGCGGTCGGTACACAGCGATCATGTCGCTGCGTAGCCGCTCCCGCAGTCCCATGAGACGCCGCAGAGGACCGAGTTGCCTCCGGATCAAGACCACGCTCCCGGGGCCGCACCGGCGACGCACGGCTTTCCATGCTTCGGCTGCCGCCTCTTCCCGCGACGCCTCTCGCTGCAGCGGGGATCGAGGGGCACCTCGAAGCAGGGGGACCAACAGGGCCGCAAGGAGACGGGCGTCTTCGGCGTACCGGGGCCAGGCGATGTCGGATTCGAACGGCCCTCTGTGGCCGTAGGCCTCGAGCCATCGTCGGATGCGCGACCACATCTCCGCGGGGAGCGCGTGGGCCCAGCGGTCGTAGGAAGACTCCCCTCGCTTCAGCGTCTCCTCGAGAGCCTCACGCGCGCCAGGGTGGGCTCCGAACCGGACAGCGATGTCCTCCAACCCTTCCACCATCTCCGTGGAAACCGTCTTTTGTCCCGGTGCCATGATCAGCGCGAGCGCCGATGTCGGCTGCGGGTGTCGGCGGAGCAGGTGGAAGACACGATACTGCCGGGACATCAGGGCACCCGCCACCACGAGCTGACAGGCGGTGAAATCACGGCCGAGCGCCCTCACCTCCCGGACGTGCTCCATCAATGCGCGCCCGTCGATGGCTCCGGTCTCGAGGTCGGCCAGGTCGGCGCGTACCCGTCGGATCCTCTCGACGAGCCGCTCTCCCTCCCGTTCGGCTCCGGAGGCCATGCGCGTCGCGCGCCAAAGCAGCCTCGGGTGGCGCAACGCGGTCCGGAGCCGCACGGACGCGACCGGATCGGATGGAGTGCCACCTCCCCCGAAGGCGAGCTTCTGAGCCGATCGGGGCACCCCCAGGCGATCTCCCGGTGTCAGAACGACCTCGTTGAGCACGGGCCGCCCGTACACGTGCGTCAGCACGGGCACCGTGGCGTCGAGGTCGATCCCGTAGCGCCTCAAGGTCACCGCGATCCCCTCCCCCAGCGAGGTGTCCAGGAGGGAGCGTGTGAACGCCGAGGGGATCTCGGGCAGGACTTCCCTTAGGTTCGCGCGATTCCATGCCACGCCGCTCGGGACGGCGTCGGCGAGGGGACGCGTCTGCGGCCGCATCTGAAGCCACCAGATCGTCCCTTCGGACTCCGCCCACTCGACGTCGAGGGGCTGTGCCAGATCCCACTGGAGCTCGGCGACCGTCTCCGCGATCTCCCTGGCCGAGCCGGGTGCCAGAAGTGGCTCCGGGCCCTGGGCGGTCAAGGCGACCCGAACGACCTCACCGCCCCGCAGGAAGAGAGCGTTGGACTGCCGGGCAGGCCTCCGGCGGCGGACCTCCCACGCGTCGCCGACCGGGAACACGTCCACCACCTCCGGAGTGGCCGTCGCGCCCACGACCGACTCGCCGAGGCCCGCGGCTGCCTCGATGACGACCTCTCTTGCACCGCGCCAGCGTCCGAAGGCGACCCCGGCCGCGCGGGCAGGCACCATCTCCTGCACGATGACGGCGCAGGGACCCCCCGGTGGAGGGAGGCCGAGTGCCCGCCGATACTCCCGCGCACGCTCGGATACCGCCGACCGTGACACCCGGGCCACGGCGCGGGGGAGAAGCCCCGGCCGGATGCCGAGGAGCGTTTCGTGAACACCGGCGAAGCTGTGACCGTGGCCGTCCTCCTCGACTCCCGAGCTCCTCACAGCCAGCGGACCAACACCTGTCGCCACGAGCTCCCGCGAAAGCTCCCAGATCCGATCCGGCGCGGCGGAAGGGAGGATCACCCAGGTGCCGGGCACCGCCAAGCCGAATCGAATGAGCTCCTGCAGTCCCAGCGCCTTTCCCCCGGCCTCCACTGGCAGTAGCGTATCCGCTGCAAGTCTCGTGACCGTCGTGGTCTCCGCCTTCGCCATCCTCACCTCCTCGCCTCGGTCCCCGCGTCCCAACTCGTCGACGCGAGGTGCCCGAGGTCGCCGCAGCGTTCACCTCACTTCACGAAGGCCCTGATCCGGTCCCAGTACTCGTCCTCGAACTGTTGGAGGCCGAGCCCGAACTTCTCCTCGAACGACGTGGCGAATAAGGCACCGTCACCGGCCTCGACGAGCAGGTCTCGAACCAGGGCCTTCGGGCGCCCGAGGCCATCGGCGTCCAACAGGTAGCGCACGGACAGCTCGAACATGGCGTAGAGGTAGGCGTAGCCCAGGTCCATGTAGGGGAAGTCCTCGTAGTAGTGCATCGAGATCGGATTCACGTCGCCGTACACGGCGACCAGTGAGTCGAGCATGGCGAGGGTTGTGACATTCCCCGAGCTGCTGGTGCCCCCGGACACGTGCTCGGCGATCCCTTCGGTCAGCCACACGTCCACGATCTTGGGGTTCTCGGTGCCTTTCATGAGCCCTTCGAAGGCGTGCATGAGCTCGTGGGTCACGACGCGCGTGTAGTTGCCGAGCTCCGTGTTCCGGATGGGGTGATCCAGGGAGTACATCATGAACCCCCCGTAGTAGCCCTTTCCCCCGAACCAATCCACGAAGTGGTCCCGGTAGGCGTAGACGTGCAGCTTGGTCTGTCCGGGAGGCCACTTGAACATCGTCGCGGGGTCGATCTCGAAGTCTTCGACGAGCGTCGTCACGAGACTCTCGGTGATCTCGGCGAGCTTCTGTCGTGACTCGAGGCTCGCCGCATCGCTGAACACGATCACGTTGGCGCTTTCGTAGGGGTTCCCGTCGTGCGGCCAGTGATAGCCGGTCCGGTACCATGAGCCGTTGTCGACCATTTCGTTGGGTCCCGTCGCCGAATTCTCACATCCTGCGGTGAGCGACAGGATCAGCGCGCCGGTCACTGTGATCAGCACGGCGCGAGTCGTCCGCGTCTTCATCTCTTCCTCCCATTCCCCTAGTGGCCCCGCACGGTGATGTCACCCGACGCCGTGTCGAGACGGATCGTCCCGTCTCCGTCCGCCATGACCGCTCTCAGCACCGCTGGACGGGGATCCTGATCGGAGAGGACCAGGTCGACGACGTGCACGGCGCCCGACGTGGTGGCTGCCGTCAGCCGTGCGGACGTCTCCAACGGCACGCTCAGGCGGATGTCGCCGGAGCCCGTCTGAAGCTCCACGAGGCCGCCCGGCGGCAGCTCGACCGAGGCGTCCACGTCCCCCGAGGCCGCCACCGCCCGCACGTCCGCCGTGATATCCGAGAGCGCCACCGGACCCACGACCACCTCCACGTCCACGTCGCCGCTGACGGACCGTACCTCGACGGCCCCGCTCACGTGCACCAGGGTCAGGTCCGTGCCGGTGGGGACTTCGATCCGGTACTCGACCTCGTAGGCGCGCCCGTGATTGAATGCCGGCTGTCGGGTCTCGACGAAGAGCGTGCCTCCGGACTCCCGGAATTCCACGTCGAGATCGGGCAGGTGCTCCCGGGCGTCGGATCGGCTGTGCGACCGTACGCGTCGGATCCCCTCCACCAGGATGCCCGGGGCGTCGGCGCGCCCCACGATCTCCACGCTCCCGGCCACGCCGGTAAGCGCGACCCGCTCCGCCGGAGCTGCGACCTGGCGGAAGGTCGCTTCGGCATAGTGGTCGGTGTTCCAGACTCCACCGAAGTCACCGTCCCAGCTCCAATCCGGCCCGTAGATCTCCAGCTCTCCGCACCCCGCCAGGATCATGGCGGTGGTGATCGAGGCGATCCGGGACCATTCGACCTGGCGGCGCCTCGATGACAGGGGCCGCCCAGTTGACCTCTTCATTCCCCACCTCCCATCGGCCCACCTCCGGAACCGAACAGGTCCGGAACCCACACCGTCGGTGCCCGGGCCGAGCGGGCGCCCGTAGGTCGCTACATTGTAGCATGCTACAATGTAGGTACAGCGACCCCGAGCGTCAACAACCGCCGTCGGGGAGGACCCGGGGGTGGGGTCTCAGCTGTCGCGGAGGACGTCCATCGGCTGCACGCTCGCCGCCCGCCGGGCGGGAACCAGCATCGCGACCACTGTGGCCATCACCAGGAGGGCGCATGAGACCACATACGTGGTCGGATCCCTCGCAGCCACCTCGAAAAGGAGCGCCTCGAGCGCTCCGCTCAGGACGAGCGCTCCCGCCAGGCCCACGCCAACGCCCAGGACGGTGAACGTCGCCCCGGTCCGCAGCACTCCGACGGCGACGGTCGTCCGGTCGGCGCCCAGCGCCATTCGTACGCCGATATCGCGAACGCGGCCGGCGACGAGAAGCCCCATGACGCCGTAGACCCCCACCGCAGACAACAGGGTGACCAGGACGGCGAAGCTCCCGACGAGCCCGGCGCGGAACCGCGGCGCGGCGACGCTCCGGCTCAACCTCGCCCGGAGCGTGGTGACGTCGGTCAAAGGGACCGTGGGGTCCTGCTCGGCGACGATCGTCCGCAGCGGCTCGACGAGGGAAAGGGGATCTCCGGACACGGTGCGGACCAGGAGCTGACCGTCCTGAATCCAACCCGCCTGAGTCAGCGGCTGGTACATCATCAGTGGAGCCGGCTCCGACAGGCTGGTGGCTTTCGTATCCGCGAGGACGCCCGAAACGGTGGTCCAGGGCGCGTCCGGGTCGGTCCCGCGGCGGAAGCGCTTCCCAACCGCGCTCCGACCCGGCCAGAGCGTTCGGGCGAAGGTCTGGTTCACGACCACCGTGAGCGGATCGGCGGCGGTCACGGCCGAGAGGTCGGCCCGCCCCTCGAGCAACGTGAGCCCGAGGGACCTCAGCGCGCTCCCGCGCAGCGGGATCATCTGCGTGTTGGGTCTGTCTTCCAGCGGAACGTCCGAGCCCTCGGCCACGACCCGGGTCGACCCCCATGCGGATCCGAAGGGCACGGACCACGCGAGGCCGACGGCCTCGACACCCGGCAACCGTTCGATGCGGCCGAGCATCCCGTCCACGAAGGCGATGCGCTCGGCGTTGTCTTCGAACCGGAGCGGGACCGTGGCCACGAGAACGCCGTCCGGGTCGAAGCCCGGATCCACCGACTGGAGGCGGGCGAAGCTCCTGCCGAGCAGCCCGGCGCCCACCATCAGCACCAGCGCAAGGGCGATCTGGAACCCGGCGAGCGCTTCCTGCATGCGTGCGCGCCCGCCGGCCCGTCCGGTCCGGTCGCGCAGCGCGTCGCCAGCGGGCGTGTCGGCGCCCCGGAGCGCAGGGAGCAACCCGAAGAAGAGGACGCAGAGCACGGACACCGTCAGGAGGAAGACGAGGGCACCGGGCTGCACTGCAAGCTCGTCGCGCCTCGGTAACCCGCTCGGCGCGAACGACGCGAGAGCCCGCACGAGGGCGTGCGCGATCCCGACGCCCACGAGCCCGCCCGCCGTTGCGACCAGGGACGACTCAGCGAGGAGGTGCAGCACCAGCCGCTTCCTGCCGGCGCCGAGGGCGAGCCGGACTGCATGCTCCCGACGCCGGTTATGGGTCCGCGCGAGCGTCAGCCCGGCCACGTTCGCACACGCCGCGAGCAGCACCAGCGCCACGGCACCGAGGAGGAGATACAGCTGCGTGCGCACGTCGCCTACGACGGAGTCCTGGAGCGTCTCGACGAAGGCTCCCCGCTCCCGGTCGTCGGCGTTCGACTCTGCGCGGCGCGAAAGCACCGAGCCGACCTCGGCCTGCGCCTGGGCTACGGTTGCGCCGGGCGCCAGGCGGGCGATCACCTGGAGGTAGTTGGCGTCCGCTGCCCGACCCGCCTCGTCGAGTCGGTGGGGGAGCCAGTAGTCGTGCGCCGTCGACGCACCTGCAAAGCCCGGCGGCATGACGCCCACGATCGTCGCGGGCCCTTCCTCCAGACGCAGCGGGGACCCGATGGCACCTGCGTCGCCGCCGTACGCTCGCATCCACAGGTCGTGGCTCAGGACCGCGACCGTCTCGGCCGTGGGCTCGGCGTCGGCTGGGAGAATCGTGCGGCCAAGCTCGGCACCGACGCCCAGCAGCGGGAAGAAGGTGCCGGATATCCGCGCTCCTCGGACGCGCATCGGGGGACCCTGCCCGAGCAGCGTCGCCTCGTCCCCGGTGACGGTGGCCCACGCTCCAAGGGACGAGACGCCGTCGCGCACCTCGGCGAAGTTCGGATAGGAGAAGGGGCCTCGCTCCCAACCCAGTCGGGGAATCGAATGCCAGACACGCACGATCCTCTCCGATTCGGGGAATGGCAGCGGACGCAGCACGACCGTGTCCACGACGCTGAAGACGGCGGTGTTGGCGCCGACCCCGACGGCGAGCGTGATCGTCGCAAGAACGCCGAAGCCAGGGCGGCGCATGAGCGTGCGCAGCGCGATCCTCAGCTCGTGCGCGATCTCGGAGATCATGTTCCCCCCCTCCTCACCGGGCTCGGGTCGTGGGCGCGCGCGCGCGATCGTCATCATCAGGTCGAGCAGCTCCGTCGCGACGAGGATCCACGCGCTCCAGAGCCCCCGGGCGCGCGCCGCGCCCCACCGCTCCTCGAACGTGGCAAGCATCGCCGGCCCGCTCGCCCGGCGGACCGCCTCCGGCAGCAGCCGAATCAGCGCACGGTACAGAGCCGCGATCCAACGGGGCGGTCGGGCCCGGATCACGCGGGCTTCTCGGCCGCCGATCCGAGCCCCAGCGAGGTCTCGGCCGCAACCTCGAGCACGCGCGCGAGACGTCGAACCTCCGCCCGGGCGACCTCGCGCCCGTACGCCGTGATGCGGTAGTACTTGCGGCGCTGATCCTCGTCAGCGCTCGGCAGCGTCTCCGAATCGGCGATCAGCCCGTCCGACTGCATTCGCTGCAACGCCGTGTACAGGGTGCCCGTCCCTGGGTCGAGCGCTCCCGATGTCTGACGCGCGACCTCCTGTACGAGCGCGTACCCGTGGAGATCGCGATCGGCCAGGGCGAGCAGGACCGCATGGGAAAGCGGCGTCAACGGAAGCAACTCTTCGGGCCGTCCACGGCTCATCGGTCCTCCAGGACGCTGTCGGGCTTATTAGATCGACGATCAATATATTGACGATCGATCTAGTTGGCCAGCGCCGCCGGCGAGGCCCGGTGGTGCCGCGAGGTGGGAACGAGCCGGGACCCGTGGTACACCCAGACCCTGCGGCGAGCGCTAGGACTGGTTGTCCTGAATCCAGGTACCGACCTGATGGGGCAGTCCGCGCCAGGCGGACGGCGCGGGAGACCAGCCGACGAACACCTGATCACTGGTGTTCAGAACGGTAGCCAGGTGGTCGCGGACCTGGGCTGGCGTCTTGAAGAGCCGCCGATCCTGGCCCATCCCGGATAGGACTTGATCAGGCGGTGGACGTCTTCGTAGTTCCGCTGGGGGTTGCCCAGGTCACAGGTGACAATGAGCACGCGGTTCATAGGGCGCTCGGTGGGGGGGTCCGAGGTGCGTCATGGGGGCTTGGCGGACGCCTCGTACGGCCGTGGGGGGGCCTACGTCCAATCTATCCTCGCGCGTGGCCGGTCGCCCAGGATTTTCGTTCGGTGGGGTCCGGGGGCGTTCTACGACGCCAGGCCGAGCCGGCAGGCCAGGTCGTCGAGCCCCACGGCAAGGTCGGCTTTCAGGCGAGCGGGAAGGTCGGCCCCTCCCCGAGCGCCCACTTGAGTCCGATCAGGGAGATGAGCACGCCTCCGTTCTCGCCGGCCCGGGCGAAGCCACGGCCGAAGGTCCACTGGAGGGCTGCTTTCGTGCCGAGTCGATACTCGACGCTGCCGCTGATACGATACGAATCGTCGTAGTGCACCGGCGTCGCCGCCCCTGTCGCCCCGGCCACGTCGAAGGCCGAGCGCCCCAGGAGCTCCGCCGAGACCAGCAACGGGCCGGAGCCGTAGAGCAGTCGCACACCCACATCGAGAAGCCCCTGCGGATCGGTCGTCACGGGCTGCCCGCCGGAGTCGCCCAAACTCCCCGGGTCGAGCCGCTGATACCGGAGGAGGGCCAGCACGTCCAGGTCGCCAGCCGTCGGTCTCAGAGAGAACGTCGACCATACCCCCCAGCCCGTCAGGTCGCCCCGGGAGAAGGCGTTGCCTGCAAGCGCCGAGGCGAGGCCCCCGGCGAGCTCCCAACGGATCCCGTCGCGGTCCGTCCACTGTCGGCCCTGGAAGTCCGTGCGCAGCACCCGCTCGCGGCGCTCCAGGCTGTCGAAGCGCGCCTGCACACGGACCGAGTCCGGCCCCGGAGCCATCGCCTCCAGCTCCTCGGCCACATCGAGGATGACGCCCAGGATCGCGTCCAGGGAATCCTCCGCCGCGTCGGTGCGCAGCGACGGTCGGCCCGAGAGGATCTGTACCCTTCCTCCCACGCCCAGCCGCGTCGGATCGCCGACCGTCGCGGCGCGATCCGTGGCGACCGACACCGCGAAGCTCTGCATCAGCCCCTGCCAGAACGTCGGCCGATGGACCTCCGAGAACGTGAGCAGGGGCTTGGGTGTGAGCCAGTAGGGCGCGATCTCGACCGCATAGCTCTCGGGGATCACCGAGCCTCTCTCGGACGCGGACACCAGCCCCAGCCCCAGCGCCACGGGCGTGGTCGGCCGTTCGATGACGTTGGGCGTGAGCCCGAGGATGGCGAAGCCGGGGCTGGGAGGGGTCCGAAGATCGTCCAGGCTCTGGCTCGCGGCCGGGGCCACCGCGACGAGGGCGAGCCCCCCGATCCAGGGGAGCCTATGCATCGGCGAAGTCGAGGACGAAGCGGACGAGCTCGCCGCCGTGGTCCTCGATCCCACACGTCGCTTCGACGCCCGCAGCCGCGCTGGAGAACAGGCACGTGACCGACGCGCGTCGACTCGAAGGGTTGACCGGGCTGACGACCGCCTGCACCCGGAGTCCCCCACGGACGAGTCCGTCCGCCGCCCCGAGATCGAGTCCGCGAAGGGCGTCGGACGCCCGAGCGACCTGGATGCCTTCGGCCTCGACGACGATGCTCCCCTTTTGTCCTTCCCCCACGACGACGTCGAGCGTCACGACACCCCTGAGCTCAGGGTACCGACGCCTGCACCTCTCGATCTTCATCCGGGTCCTCGTTCACGCGACCTGCCTTCGCCTCTCGGTGTCTGACCTCTCGATTCGAGGCGATCGCGGCGTGCGCATATTGTCCGCGCCCGGCGGTGGCGGGCAAGTCGCCGGCCGAAAAGGCGCGTCGCCGATCCGCGTGGCTTTTCGAAAGTGCTCGGCCTAGGTTGGGGGTCCGACCCGATCCATGGGCCTGATCCCCGAGCCAGGAGCACTCATGCCCGACGGCAAATCCGGTCCGACGGGGCGCGAAGGCGACGCACCCCCGCCCCCCGGTGGAGGACGCGAAGGCGACGCACCCCCGCCCCCCGCTGGAGGACGCGAAGGCGACGCACCCCCGCCCCCCGCTGGAGGACGCGAGGGCGACGCACCCCCGCCCCCCGGTGGAGGACGCGAGGGCGACGCACCCCCGCCCCCCGGTGGAGGACGCGAGGGCCACGCGCCGCCACCCCCCGGTGGAGGGCGTGAAGGCGACGCACCCCCGCCTCCCGGCGGAGGACGCGAGGGCGACGCACCCCCACCCCCCGGTGGAGGACGCGAGGGCGACGCACCCCCACCCCCCGGCGGAGGACGCGAGGGCGACGCGCCGCCACCCCCCGGTGGAGGGCGCTGACGCGAGACGCGTCGGATCGTGCGGGTCGCGCCGGAGGTGCCTCGGTGTGGCCCGCCGCCGTCCTTCTGCGCAGTGGACCACACTGGCGGAGATCTTTGAATGACCGTTCCCGAAGATCAGCCTTCGGCCGCCCGAGGAGGGCAGGCCGGGCCCGACCCGCAGGTGCTCCGCCTGAGGGACGCCGCGGAGTTGGGCGAGAGGCGCCTGCTCGGGGCTTGGGAGTCCCTCGTGAGCGAGGGAGAGGTCTCCGGAGCGGCCCGACTCCATATGGCCGAGGCGCTGATCGGGCTCGCGCGCGCGGAACAGGCTCTGGAGCTGCTCGAGGGGGTGGACTCGGTCCGTGCTCGACAGCTGCAGGCGCTGGCGCTGGACAAGCGCGGAGGCCCCGACGACACGGAGCGAGCCCTGGAGATCCTTCTCCGACTGTATCGCGAGGGACCCGACGACGGCTCTCGCTCGGAGACGGGGGGCCTCCTCGCGGGACGATACAAGAGGCTGGGGCGCAAGCAGTCGAACCCGCTCCTGCTGGACAAGGCCTTCGGCATCTACCTGGAGACCTGGGAATCGACCCGGGACACGTACCCGGGCATCAACGCCGCCGCCCTCGCCCTGGAGCTGGATCGCAGGCCGGAGTCCCGCCGGCTCGCTCAGGACGTCCTGGGCGAGCTGGAGCGCCTGGATCGGTCGGAGACGAGCACCTGGCACTACGCGACGTTCGGTGAGGCGCACCTCCTGCTGGCGGAGTCCACCACCGCGGGCGCCCTCGACCCCTCCCGACACTGGTACGGGCTGGCCGTGCGCTCGGACCCGAACGCCGTCCAGAGCATCGCGGTGATGCGGCGACAGGCCAGAATCGAGCTCGCCCTGCTGGGCTTCCCCGCGGACTCGCTGGACGACGTGCTGCAGATCCGCTCGGTAGTCGGATTCGCGGGTCATCTTCTCGACGGTCCGGACCGCGCGGTTCCGCGCTTCCCGGCGAGCATGGAAGGAGCCGTGCGCCGCGTCATCCGCGACCGGTTGCGCGAAGGCCGGGTCGGATTCGGGATCAGCTCGGGGGCACGCGGCGCAGACATCCTCTTCTTGGAGGAGCTCCTTGAGCGGGGTGGCTCCGCTACGGTCGTGCTCCCCTTCCCCCTCGACGACTTCGTGCCGATCTCCGTCGGCGACTGGGAGCCGCGCCTCAGGGCGATCCTGCTCGATCCACGAACCCGGGCGGTCGAGGTCAGCCCGACGCGGCCTGCGGACGACCAGCTCGCAGGGTCGTTCGCGGCGTGTAATGAGCGCATCCTGGCCGAGGCCCAGCGACTCGCGATCCAGGTCGACCAGGAGCCGCGCTTGCTCGCGGTGTGGGACGGTGGAGCGGGCGACGGTGCGGGCGGCACGGCGGACGCGGTGGCGCTCTGGGAACGGGCAGGACTGTCCGTCGAGCGGCTGGCGCTGCCCGACGCCGATCCGACGGTGTCGGCATCGAGCTCCTCAGCCGTAGCGCAAGCTGGCACCCCGGAACCGGCCGGTGGCGCTCGGGCCTCGGTCGGCAGGGGCATCGAGGTCGAGGGAGACGACGAAGACGACTGGGACGAGGTGATCCAGTCGTCCAGCCTCTACGAGAAGCGGGTGTGCCTGGCAATCGGGATCGACGGGTACATCCCGCCGTGGCCGAATCTGGCCAACGCGCAGAGGGACGCGCGGGAGGTGGCGAAGGTGCTTCGAGACCGACACGGCTTCGACCGCGTCATCGAATGCATGGGCCAAGACGCGACCCGCGACGGCATCTGCGATGCGGTCTACGACGGTCTGATCCCGTCGGTCGGGGAGGAGGATCTGGTCGTCGTCTACTACGCAGGGCACGGGTTCATCGATCCCACGGCCCAGGTGGGCTATCTGGTTCCGGCCGACGCACGCGAACAGCGCGAAGGGAGCATGATCAGCAAGACCCTTCTGGGGGATTGGAGCACCCGCCTCATGTGCCGGCATCTGCTCCTGATCTTCGACTCGTGCTTCTCGGGAATGATCATCAGGCTGGCCGGGAACAGCCGCCGCGATCCCCTACCGGACCAGGCACGCTTGGCGATCTCGTCAGGGCGGCAGACCGAGACCGTGTCCGATGGCACGGGTGAGCACTCACCGTTCGCGACGGCCTTCCTGTCGGCCATGACGAGCGGCATTCCGAACGCCAACCGGCCGGGGCTCTTCACGGTGACGGAGCTGTATTCCTTTCTCGAATCCCGCGTCCACACGGAGAATCCGCGACAGCGGCCACTCTTCGCGCAGATGGCCAACCACGAGGGCGGGGAGATCGTCTTCAATCGTCCATCCGGTATCCAGGTGGAGAGCCGACCATGAATCCGCCCACGGCGAAGCCGGCGCGCCACGCGCTGGTCATCGGTATCGACGACTACCCCTACATATCGAAGCTGCAGGGGTGCGTGAACGATGCGCTGCTCATGCGTGGCATCCTGGAGCAGAACTTCGGCTTCCCACCGGACAACATCATTCAGCTGCTCAACGAACAGGCCACCCGTGAGGCCATTCTCAGAGAGCTGGACGCGTTGGTGGACCGGGTCGGCAAGGACGACCTCGTGGTGATCCAATACGCCGGGCACGGATCACAGATGACGGACCGAGAGGGCGACGAGCCCGACGGCCTGGACGAGACGATCATGCCCTTCGACACCGAGGGGTGGCGCGGGGACAACCGCGACATCAGCGACGACGAGATCCACCTCCGCCTCCTGCGGCTGTCGCGCAAGACCTCATACACGACGCTGATCGTGGACGCGTGCCACAGCGGCACGATCACGCGGGACGGCTTCGGGATGATGGCCCGCGCGATGCCCCCGGACCTGAGGCCCGTCGAGCAGCTTCCACCCTCGCCGATCACCCCGGAGATGCAGGCGGAGATGCAGCAGAGCGCCGGCACCCGCGGGCCCAGCGGATGGCTGCCGATGGAGGATCATTACGTGCTCCTGGCCGGGTGCCGGGACGAGGAGATCTCCTACGAGTACCAGGTCAAGGGAGGGGCTGAGCCCGTCGTGCACGGGGCCATGACCTACTTCTTGTCCGAGGAGCTCATCCGGGCCACGCCCGGAACCACCTACCGGGATGTCTTCGAGCGCGTCGCCGCCAAGGTCAACGCCAACAACGCGCGACAGCACCCGCAGATGGAGGGGCGAATCGACCGAGAGCTCTTCGGCGTCCGCGACGTGCAGCCGATGAGCTTCGTGCGGGTCGCGGCCCGCGAGGGGGCCCTGGTCACCCTGGCGGGCGGGGCCGCCCATGGGATCACGGTCGGGTCCACGTACACGGTGTACCCGCAGACGGCCAAGGACCGTCGTGACGGCGAGGCACTCGGGACCCTTCGGGTGACGGAAGTCGGCGCCTTCGAATCGGAGGCCCAGATCGCCGAGCCCGAGGCCGTCGAGGCGATCGTGCCCGGGTCCCGCGCGGTGGAGACCGAGCACGCCTGGGGAGGCTTTCGTCTGGGCGTGGAGGTGGAGGACCGGACGGGCGGGGAGCCTGCGGTCGCGTTGCTGACCCAGGCGCTCGAGGCTTGTCCGCTCCTCGAGCCGACGGAGAGCGGGGGCGACGTGCGCGTGTACGCCCTGGGCCCGCGCGACCGGCTGGCGGAGGGTGACCCCGTACCACAGCTCGGACTGATCGACGCCTCCGCCCTCGCCGTCGTCGATCAATCGGGCGGGCTGCTGATGCCACCCAAGGCCCTGGATCAGGCGCAGGACGTCCGGGACAACCTCGAGAAGCTCGCGCGCTATCGACAGCTGCTCCATCTCGACAATCCCGACCTGAACAGCGCGCTCCGGGGTCGGGTCCGCTTCGAGCTCCTGCGCAAGGATGCCTCGGGGGGCTGGGTGGTGGCGGAGCCGGAGGAGGCGGGCGGGCAGGTCGTCTACGAAGAAGGCGATGCGATCGCCTTCCGCGTGTCCAGCACGCACGACGAGCCGCTCTTCGTGACCATCTTCGACTTCGGACTCGCCGGGCAGGTCAGTCAGGTCTTCCCGCGCCGGCACGCGAGTCAGAAGCTGGGCGCCGGCCTGAGCTTCGACGTGTGGACCGAGGGTAAGGCGCGCCGCGTGACCCTCAAGGAAGTGGGACCATACGTGGCCGAGGGCATCGAGGCCGTCAAGCTCATCGCCAGCGAGACCGAGGTGGAGCTTTCCGGCCTCGAGCAGGAGGGGTTCCGGGCGGGCCCGACCTCGGCGCGCGGGCTGGCGCGGCTATTCGGGGCCGCGGCGTCCGGCGGCGACACCCGAGGGATCGAGGAGCCCGTCGAGGACGACTGGATCTCGCAGACCCGGGCCTTCGTGGTCCGGCGTCTCCGCTCTGGCGGACTGGCCGTCGGCGGGTCCAGCCTGAACGTGGGCAACCTCTCCCTGACGGCCTCCGGGCTCGAGGGCCAGGTGACGGTCGAGCCTCACGACAGCCCCCGCGTGCAGGCGTCGACGCCGACGCCGGAAAGCCTCCTCGGCGCGATGCGGCAGACGGAGATGCGTAGCAGCCAGGCGGTCCTGCTCGAGGAGGTGAGCGCGGGACGCTCCGGGGCGGTCACGCTACGGGTGCCCGCCCCGCCCCCGGGACATGGACAGGTCGTCCTGGCTACCGACGATGCCGGGGTGCTTTCCTGGCACCTTCCCGAGCTCGAGGCGGTGGGCGCGTCGGGTCGTGGGGATGGGTACACCTACCACATCCCCTGCGGCGAGGAGGGTCGGGGGCTACCCGCGAAGCTCACGGTGGGGACGCTCAAGGTCATGGTCTTCCCCCGCGTCGATCCCCTCCTCGAGATCGCCGGCCAGGCGGTCGCCTCGTGGTGGGAGCCGAAGGTGCGACCCTACCGGGCCCGGAGCTTCCTGCCGGACGACTTCGACCGTCCGGAAGCGACCGCCATCGGCTCCGAGGAGTGGAAGTCCCTGTCCGGGGGGCGGGCGCTCCTCATGGTCCACGGGACCAACAGCCAGGCTCACCTGGCCTTCGCAGGACTGGGGCGAAGCTTCGTCGAGGCGGTGCACCGGCGTTACGAGGGACGCGTCTTCGCGTTCGACCACCCCACGCTGTCGCACGACCCGGTCCAGAACGTCCAATGGCTGATCGACCAGATCCCGGAGGATACCACCCTCGAGCTGGACATGATCTGTCACTCCCGCGGGGGCCTGGTGGCCCGCGTGCTGAGCGAGGGCCAGGAGTCGCTGGAGCTGGGTAGCCGCCGCGTCGACGTCGGGACCGTCGTGTTCGTCGGCTCGCCGAACGCCGGCACGCCCATGGCGGTGGGACGCGAGATGGGGCGGTTCTTCGACACGTACACGAACCTGTTCTGCCGCCTCCCCAGCCTCTCCGGCATGGACGCGCTGGCCGTCGTGCTGGAGTCCATCAAGCACGTCGCCACAATCGGTATGGCCGGACTCAAGGGACTTCGGTCCATGGAGCCCGGGGGGAGCTTCGGACAGCGGCTCGCGCAAGGCAGCGTAGGTCCCGGGGTCCGCTACTTCGCCGTGGCTTCGGATTTCCGTCCCACCGATCGCGTGCTGGCCCGGCTCATGGCGACCCAACTCAAGGGGCTCTTCGAAGGTCCGCACGACTTCGTGGTCCCCGTGGAAAGCGTCTACGGTGAGAACGGCTCCCCCCGGTTCCCCGTGGCCGAGCGGCTGGTCTTGTCGGGAGACGAGGCCATGTCGCACGTGGAGTACTTCGGAAGCCCGTTGGTGCGCAACGCGATCCTGAAGGCGCTGGACGGGGCGGGCTAGAGCGACTCGGCGCGGGCGACCCTGGACACCTTCCAGGGGTTCCAGGCGTCGAAGTACGATGCCCGGTAGCGGAGCTCCATCAGGTGGGCGTAGGTCCGCACGAGCCTGAGGTAGAAGCCCGTGTAGAGCGGTATCACCGGGAGCACCGTCCACAGGCGTCGCTCTACGGGACGGAGCGTCGGTCCGAGCACCGCGACCGCGACGACGAACTGGATCGCGTTGGCCAGGACGTAGAGCACGTAGTTGATGACGATGAGGTACTGGACCGAACCCGGGTGCAGAAGGATCATCTGGGTGAAGTAGACCCACCACTTCGCGTTCAGCGCCATCGTGAAGCCCACGTTCTCGGTCGACGACACGAAGTTGGCGAAGCGCCGGCTGGACCAGAACGGATTGAACATGTCGCGGTGCTTGCGCATGCGGAACCGGACCATGGACCGGTCCCACCGGTAGCGCTGCCGGGCGAGCGCACGAAAAGTCGTCGGCACGCTGGTGTAGCACACGGCGTCGGGCTCGTGGACCACCCGGTATCCCAGCTTCCGGACCTTCAGGGTGAGGTCGCCGTCGAGGCCCGGGCCCACGTCCCAGCCCCCCAGCCGCTCCAGGACCTCGCGCGGGAAGGCACCGTAGGCGCCGGCGACGATACGCAGGAGGTGGAGGGCGCTCGACGCCGCCCGGCCGATGCTGAGGGCCTTGAGGTACTCCACCGCCTGACACCGGGTGGCGAGGCTGCGCTCGGCGTTCGCGGCCCGAATGTCGCCGCCGACGGCACCCACGTTCTCGGACATGAAGAACGGGAGGAGAATGCGCTCGAGGGCGTCGTGCCGCAGGCTGCTGTCCGCGTCCAGGTGGACGATGTACTCCCCCTTCGCATACAGGAGGGCTGTGTTCGCCGCGGAAGCCTTGCCGCCCCGGGGCTCGTTGCGCACGAATCGATCGATCTTCCCCTTGGCCGCGAGCGACCTGCACAGGACCGGGGTCGCGTCGTCCGACCCGTCGTCGACCACGACGAGCTCGAAGTTCCTGTAGGTCTGCCGCGCAAGGGACTCGACCAGGGTGGGGATGTGCTTGCCCTCGTTCCGTCCCGGAGCGATGACCGAGACCAGGGGTCGACGACTGTACAGCTCCTTCCGGGCACGCGCGACGCGGCCTCCCCGGCCGCTTCTGCGGGAGAACCGGTAGCCCAGGACCAGGGCGTCCAGCAGGACGTAGCGCGTGAAGTCCAGGACGAAGAACGGCCAGAAGTAATAGAGCACTTCGAGGGGGCTGAGGTGCCCGAGGAAGCCGATCAGCCGGTCGAGGAACATCTCAGGATCGACTCCCGATGGGTGACCCGCCCTTGGCCACGAGCTCGGCAACCACCGTGTCCACGTCCAGGTCGTCTCCGACGGGATGGACGGCCACCGTGAACGAGGGCGGGGTCTTGAGGGCTACCCGCAGAAGATTGTCCACCGTCGCACGCAGTCGATCCACCGCCGGCCGCACCTGCTCGATCGAGGTTTGCGCGAACAGGGCCAGGAACAGCGACTCGTTCCTCGACGACAGCAGATCCGACTCACGCACGATGCTGCTCAGCTCGACGGCGATCTCCTCGAAGAGCTCCCGGGACCGGCTTCCCAACTCGAGGTAGATCTGCTCGATCTGGTCGAAGTACATGACGACCAGGGTGCTGGTCGCCGGCGGATACCGTTCGACCCGGTTCGCCTCCGCAGCGAGGAACTGCTTGAACACCCCGTACTCGAAGAGCTGCATCCGCTTCTGCAGCACGCTCACGAACAGAGAGTCGAGACCGTATCGGGCGGCGTTGAAGCCGAAGGGCGAAACGACGTAGCTCTTGATCGTTCTCTGGACCTGCGACTCCGGTGGCGTGATGCGTCGGCAGCGGTAGCAGGCCGTGGTCACCTCGGGCTCCGGGAAGCGGAGCCTGCACTCGTTGCAGTCGTAGATCGGCGAAGGCTTGTCGTAATCGACGCCGATGTGCTGCAGCTCCTTCTCGCACTTGGGGCACATCAACGAATTCCCGCGCCTGAACTCCCTGAGCGGAGCGACGTACCCGCAGCGGTAGTGGTGAACCGTCTCGTCCTCCACGAGGTTCGCCGAGCCGCAGTCCGGACAGACCTCGACGAAGTTCAGGAAGCCGCAACCGCAATGCGTGCACGCGTACGCCCTGGCGGCGAACTGACCCTCGAGCACCCGATGATCGGACTCGAGTGATGCCAGGAGCTCTCCCACGTCCGGACGGTCGACGTCGCCTCCGACGAACGGATCCAGGGGCGGGTAGCGGTACCCCGAGGGGCTCTCGATCGTGGGCTCGGGCTCGTACACGGCCTCTCGTGTGGCCATGAAGCGGAGGATTCGGAACGCGAGCTGCGTGTCTCCCTCCGGGGCCGTCATCGCCATGGCATCGGCCCGCTGCCGCAAGCGCTCCACCTTGGACGCCAATCCGGGTGGAGCCTCCGGATTCTTCAGAATGTCCCACACGCCGTCGACGGCGCGCTCCAGCGCGCCTCCGCGGCCTACCCCGTCCGCCAGGAGGACCACCGGCTTGAGGTAGATCGCCGGGGATCGATGGCCCCGGATGTCGCGGAGCGCCGTCTCCGCGTCGCCGGAGCCCCTCGGGTCGAGCAGGAAGACCGACGCGGTGCGCGCCCGCTCCGAACCCAGGGCGTCGATCGCCGCGCTCTCGAAATCCCCGTGAGGGGTCGCATCGTCCGGCACGCCGTGTACGACCAAGAGCGCGTCTCTCATGATTCGACTCCGGCGCCGAGGCACCACCGCACGAGGGGTAGACAGCGCTTCTTCGCCCCCTGCACCTGCACCAGGAGGCGATCCTGGGT
>QJYK01000264.1 GCA_003248075.1 Gemmatimonadota bacterium
TCCGGGCCGTAGCGAGCGTGCGGCGGCGGCCAGCGCCGACGCCGGGTCGGTCTGGTGCATGAGGATGAATCGTCCGATCACGGCGTCGAACCCTTCGGCGCCGACGCCGCGCGCGAAGTCAGCCGCCTCGAAGACCACATTGGCGAGGCCCCGCGACGCCGCGCGCTCGCGCGCCGCGGAGATCGTGCCCTCGTCACGGTCCACGCCCAGGACGTGCCCGGAAGGTCCGACCAGGCCGGCGGCCAGGGCGGACACGTCGCCCGATCCGCACCCCACGTCGAGGATGCGCATGCCCGGGCCGATACCGGAACGCTCGAGCACGCTCAGCGTGGGCTCCAGGTACAGGGCGCCCTGCAGATCCAGCCGGTCGAGCTCCCGCGCGCTGTGGCCGAGCACGTAGCCGTCGTCGGTCCTCCCCGGGCCGGTCACAGCGGGAGATCCCATATCTGTCCGACGCGCGCCGGCCCGAACAGGTGATGGGGCTCTTCGCGGATCAGCGTGAAGCCCTCGGTCTCGTAGATCCCTCGGGCCGCGTCCAGCGCCGGGTCGGTATGCAGGACCATCCGGCGGTACGCTCTCTGCCGGGCGAAGCGGACGCACTCCTGCACGAGCCGACGCCCGATGCCGAGACCACGAGCAGATGGATCCACCAGGAGGAGGCGGAGTTGAGCCACCCCCTCCTCACCCGTTTCGGCGCGAACGACCATGACGCTGCCGACCCGCTGTCCGTCCCGCTCGGCGATCCAGCACCGCTCGGTGTCGGGATCGAAGTCGCGCAGGAAACGTGAGGCGATGTCCGCGACGAGCGCCTCGAAGAATGCGCCCCAGCCCATGAGGTCGGCATACAGCTCCCCGTGCGCCTGCACCACCCAGCCCAGGTCGCCCGGACCATGGGTACGGAGCAGATAGGGGGCGGAACCCTTCCCGTCACCCGAGCTCTCGAGGATCTCGCGAGCCGCGTCCAGGGAGCGCGCGACCCGCTCCTGGTCCTCGGCGGTCAGCGGCTCCAACAGGCGCGCCACTTCCCTTCCGGAGACCCGGTCGATCTGTGTGAAGGCCTCGTGGCCGTCCGGGGAGAGCCGCAGCAGGGTTCGGCGCCGGTCCTCGGGAGAGCGGCGCGTCTCCACGAGCCCCCGCTTCCGCATCCCACGCAACACGCGGCTCACGTACCCCGCGTCGAGGCCGAGCCCGCGGACCAGATCGGTGGCGGTGGCGTCCGGGCTCTTCGCGAGCTCGTAGACGATCCGGGCCTCGGTGAGCGTGAACGGGCTCTCGTGCATCCCCTCACGCAGGAGGCCGATGACGCGGGTGTAGAACCTCGTGAATCGGCGGATCGTCGCGACCCGGCGCTCCAGCGGAGCCGTCACACCGGAGCCGTCTGCCTGCGGGATCATGGTTGTCTTTAGCCAATATAATAATTGCCTGTGGCAAGGAATATTCGTGCGCGACCCCGAACGGTCAAGACCGCACCTTTGGCGACGGGAACCTTGCCAGGGCGGGGAGGGTTGGAGGCGCGCACGTGGCCCCCGCACCGGAGCGTGATGTTCCCGATCGCCCTGACACCCCAGCTCGATCCTCCAGGCGGGCTCTCCGAGGCGCTCACGGCGAGCCCGCTGCTGGCCATCGCCACGCTGTTTGGCGCCGGTGTGCTCACCAGCCTGACGCCCTGTGTGTATCCGATGATCCCGATCACGGCGTCGGTGATCGCCGGTACGGCCAGGGAGGGTCAGGCACGGGCTCGCACGATCGGTCTCACGCTGACGTACGCGGTGGGCCTGGCGACGCTGTACGCGTCCCTCGGTGCCCTGGCGGGCGTCACGGGCACGCTATTCGGCACGGTGAGCGCGAGCCCCTGGGCCCTGCTGGCGATCGGCAACCTGCTGCTGCTCTTCGCGCTCGTGATGTTCGACGTCCTGCCGGTTCCGATCCCGCGACGGCTGATGGAGTGGGCGGGAACCCGGGGTGGGGGATCATACGGGGCGGTGTTCCTTCTCGGAGCGAGCTCGGGCGTGGTGGCCGCACCGTGCGGGGCGCCGGCCTTCGCCGTCGTCCTCACATGGGTCGCCGCGACGCAGGCCGGCCTCATGGGCTTCGTCTACCTGTTCGCCTTTTCGCTCGGGATGACCGCCATTCTCGTCGCCGTGGGACTCTTCTCGGGAACTTTGTCGCGGCTCCCGCGTTCCGGTGGATGGATGGTGTTGATGAAGAAGGCGGCGGCCGTGATCATGTTGGGGATGGCTCAATACTACTTCGTGAAGGCAGGATACAACCTGTGAGCCTTTCGAGAGGGACCGTGTGCCTCGCGCTCACGCTGGGGTTCGCGGCGCCGGCGCACCTCGCCGCGCAGAGCGGAGAGGGCGAGGTCGGCCTCCCGCTCGGCACTCAGGCGCCCTCGGCGGCCGTCGAGGATCTGTCCGGTGTCCCCGTCGAGCTCCTGGACCTGGTCCGTGGACGGCCGGCGCTGATCGAGTTCTGGGCGACCTGGTGCGAGAACTGTGAGGCGCTCCAGCCCCAGCTGGACGAGATCCAGGCCCGCCACGGTGAAGCCATCGCCATCGTGGCGGTAGCGGTGGGGGTGGCTCAGTCGGTACGACGGGTGCGCCGATACCTGGAGGAGCACGATCCGGGCTACCCGTTCGTCTGGGACGCTCGAGGAGCCGCGGTGCGAGCGTACCAGGCGCCGACCACCTCGGTGGTGGTGATGCTGGACGATCGGGGGTCGGTGGTGTACACCGGCTCCGGGTCGCGCCAGGATCTCAAGGGGGCCGTGGAGAGGCTCCTGCTGCCGGGCTCCTAGTGCCACCTTGTCCCAGGTGCTCGAAGGGCCCGAGCGCAGCGGCGCGTCGGGCCCCTCCAGCTGGTTCGCTCGTCCGGATGCCTCAGGAGCCCTCGGGCTCCGGCTCCGGAGTCACCGCGTCGATCATGGCCTTGAGCTCTTCGTAGGCCTGCGGATCGACCTGGCGGAACTGGGGGATGACTCCAGCGATGCGGCCGTCGGGCCCGATGACGATCACGGCCCGGCTGTCCACCGAGTTGTTTTCGCGCAGGCTGCCGCCGAAGCTCGTGTAGGTGGCTCCGTTGTTTTCACCGTCGCTCGCGAACAGGAACGGAAAGTCCTCGTCCTTGGCCCAGGACCGAAGCTCTTCGGGCGAGTCGTTCGATATTCCGACGAGGACCACGTTGCGACCCCCGCGGAACAGGCTTGCGTACTGATCACGGTACGCTCTCATCTGGATCGTTCAGCCACGGGTCCTTGCCCGGAAGAAGAACGCCAGGACCACGGTCTCCCCGCGGTAATCGCTCAGCCGCACCGGACTCTCCAGCAGTCCGTACCTCGTGGCCCCGGGAAGCGCGAAGTCCGGCGCCATCTCACCGACGGCCAGCAGACCCGAGCCGGCCTCCTGGGCTTCCGCGCCGGAGGGGCCTGCGAGGGCGAGCGATCCCGCGAGAAGAGCGAGCGCGATGGTTCGACGCATGGTGACTCCTCTGTGTGCGGGAAGGTCGAAAGACACCAGATACCCTAGCCGCCCCGGTCCCGCTCGCGCCAGGGCGGCGCGCGTCAGCGTCCGCCCGAGCGGGGTGGAGTGATCATGATGTGTGCCCCCGGCGTTCCCGGGAACATGAGCCAGGGTGCCCCCGCAGCGGGCTGGGTGCTGATCCCCGTGGACTCGGGAGTGGCGTTGGGGGTATAGATCGTCCAGCGGAGGTAGGGGTCCGAAACCGCGTACGTCGCGGGATCGAAGCCGCTCCCCGTGAGGATGTAATTGATCGAGCCGTGCGGAATCGGGAGCTTCCCGGCCGTGAACTCGTCCCACCTACGCTGGATGCGCGCCTGGCCGGTCACGCCCTCCGCCGACAGCTCGCGCCCCCGTGCGAAGAATGCCTCCAGCCCGGCGTGGTGGCACGACACCTCGAAGTCCTCCCGCCGAGGGTCAGGGGCCATGCACACGAGGCCGTTCGAGCCCCGTCGCAGCGTGACGAACGCTCCAGCGGCGTCATAGCCCTGAACCGTGGCGTCGTCGGCCAGCTCCGCGGGCGCGGCATGGACGGCGAGCGCGATCTGCGCGTCGGGGGTGAGCGCGCTCCAGGCGTGCTGGGCGTGGACCGGGGCGGCGCTCGCGGCGAGGGCCAGGGCCGCGAGCGCGGAGAAGGGACGTCGTCGGATCACGGGAACCTCGTGAGCGGGGAGAACCTGGGGGAAACGTGCTGGACAACTTGGCGACAACACCCGCTCGGGCTCAAGGCTCCGGGGGGGCTCGCGGTTCCCGACGCCGGCGTGGACAGGGTCTGCGGACCGAACCCATCTTGCCCGGCGCGGCGGAGACCCTCGCAGCTCACCCGATGATCAGGAAACCTCGACGACGCCCCTTCGGGCCGGCGACCGCTTCACGGAGCGCGGCCGCTCGTCCGGGCCGAGCGCCCCCGGCGGATCGGACCCGGGGATCATGACCGACCCGGTCGTGACGGTCCAGTCGGATTCGGCGCGGTTGGTACGTGCGCTCCTCGTGCATCCGCGCGTGGCGTTCCAGGGACCGGAAGCCATCGCGTCACAGTGGAGGGCGCTGGGGTACGTCGCCCCGCCCGACTTCGCTCGAGCCTGCACCGAAAGTGACCGCTTCGCCGAGATCCTCGAGCGGCTGGGGGTTCGGGTCGAGTGGTCCGAGGCACCAGCGGGAGGGCTCGACTCCCTCTTCGTCCGAGATGCCTCGGTCGTGTGTGATCGGGGTGCGATCCTGTGCCGCATGGGCAAGGAAGCAAGGCGGCGAGAGCCGGATGCCCTGCGTGGTTCCTACCGGCGCCTGGACATCCCGATCCTCGGCACGATCGAAGCGCCCGGAACGCTCGAGGGGGGCGACGTCGTCTGGCTGGGCCGGCGGTCGGTCGCGGTGGGCCGTGGGTACCGCACGAACCCGGAAGGCATTCGTCAGCTCACGGCTCTGCTCGGGGACTCGGTCGACGAGGTCGTCAGCGTGCCGCTCCCCCACTGGAGGGGACCCTCCGACGTCTTCCACCTCATGTCCATGATCAGTCCGGTGGCGGATGGGGTCGCGGTGGTGTACGCGCCGCTCCTCCCTGTGCCGTTCAGGGAGCTCCTCCTCGAGCGAGGGTTCACGCTCGTGGAGGTCCCCGACGAGGAGCTCGAACCGATGGGGAGCAACGTGCTGGCCGTGGCGCCGTCGGTGGTCGTCGCGCTGGACGGCAGCCCGGTGACGCGCCGTCGCATGGAGGCGGTGGGCGTCGACGTCCACGTGTACCGCGGTGAGGAGATCAGCGTGAAGGGGCTCGGCGGGCCGACCTGCCTCACCCGACCCCTCGAGCGCGTGCCGTCGGGCGGCTGAGACGCCTTAGCGGACGCGGACCAGCTGCTCCCCGGTCACGGAGGCGAATCGTCCGTCGCTGCCGGCCATCTCCAGCTTCAGCGTCCGGCCTCCCCCCGCCTGGAAGTACAGCACCTCGATCGGGTGGAGCCCGCGGGACAGGGCGACATCGGCCTCTCTGGCGTCGGCACCGTGAAGCCCGTCGTGATCCAGCACCGTCGTCCCGGCGAATCGAAGCACCGCGCCGTCGTCCGAGGTGAGTCGGAAACGGTACACGCCGTCCTCGGGGACGCTCAGATACCCGAGGAAGCGCAGGCCGAACCCTTCCGCCGGTGCCCAGGTCGGGATCGACACGTCGGCATATGGATCCCGCCGCACCGAGCGTCCCCGTCGGAAATCGGCGACCTGTCGGAAGTCACCCTCCAGAAGCTCCACGCGGACGCCTGCCTCGAGCTCGGCGTCCACGAGCGCGGCCGGACGCGGCGTCGCCCGCTCGAAGCTGAAACGGCGAATCGGTCCCTCCCGACCATCGCCCAGCACCATACGCGCCGCAACCGTGACCGGTCCGCTGCGGAGGTCGAGCCGAAGCGGCGCGGAGTAGGCCTGGGACGTTCCGTTCGGATCGCTTCCGTCCAGGGTGTAGCGGATCGTGCCGCGAACGGCCGCGGCGAGCTCCACGGTGGCGCGGTCCTCCAACGTGAGCCGGCGACCCTCCGGCGCCACGACGTCGGGAATCCGGTATCGGATCCCCTCCGCGTCCAGGCGGTCAAGATGCCACGGAAGCCTTCGCGTGAAGTCCTCGAAGTCCCGGGCCTCGCGCGGAGACCACGTGACCTCCGCCAGCGCGAACATGCGGGGGAAGACCATGTACTCGACCTGGTCCTCCGTCTTCATGTACTCCGTCCAGACGTTGCCTTGCGCGCCGCGGATCAGGCGCGCCTCGACGGGTGTGAGCTCGTCGGGAACGGGTTCGAACGCATACACCCGGTCCAGGGGCAGGGAGCCGCCGATCGCGAGCGGCTCGGTCTCGGGGTTCCCCTGATAGAAGTCGAAGTACAGGGCGCTCGTCGGCGTCATGATGACCTCGTGTCCCCGGCGAGCGGCCTCGATTCCGCCTTCCAGGCCGCGCCACGACATGACGGTGGCGTCGGGGGCCAGGCCCCCCTCGAGGATCTCGTCCCAGCCGATGAGCCGACGGCCGTGCCGGTTCAGGAACGCCTCGATTCGGCGGACGAACCAGCTCTGCAGCTCGTCCTCGTCGGCCAGCCCCTCGCGCTCCATGACCGCGCGCGCGACGTCGCTGTCCTGCCAGCGATCCTTGGGCACCTCGTCCCCGCCGACATGGATATACTCCCCGGGAAACAGCTCCATCACCTCGGTCAGGACGTTTTCCAGGAACTCGAAGGTCTCCTCCTTCGGGCAGTAGACGTCGTCGAAGACACCCCACCGTGTCCCGACCTCGAAGGGCCCATCGGTGCACGCCAGCTCGGGGTAGGCGGCGAGCGCCGCCAGCGAGTGACCGGGTAGCTCGATCTCGGGCACGATCGTCACGTACCGCTCCCGCGCATAGCGGACGATGTCCCGGACCTCCTCCTGTGTGTAGTAGCCCCCATATGGGACCCCGTCGCCGACGTACGGCTCGAAGTTCTTCTCGACCATGGTCTCGGCACGGTACGCCCCGATCGCCGTCAGGCGCGGGTAGCGGCGGATCTCGATCCGCCAGCCCTGGTCCTCCGTGAGGTGCCAGTGGAAGCGGTTGATCTTGTAGCGCGCGAGCTGATCGATGTAGCGCTTGACGAACTCGGGCCCGAAGAAGTGCCGCCCCACGTCGAGGTGCATGCCCCGGTACGGGAAGCGCGGACGGTCCACGATGCGCACCGACGGGACGTCGACGCCTCCAGGGGGCGGCGCGCCCTCCGGGAGCAACTGGGTCAGGGTCTGGAGGCCATAGAAGACCCCCGCATGGTCGAACCCGGTCACGACGATGCTGTCCCGGTCGACGACCAGGGCATACGCCTCCGGCTCGGACGGCCGGGCGTCGCCCCGACGCCGGAGGCATATGTCTCCCCGGGCGCAGGGACCGGCAGCCACGGGCAGGTTCAAGCCGGTGGACGTGCGCAACGGCGACGCCCACAGCTCGGCGATCCCGCGCATCTCCGCGTCGTCCTCGGCCGCTACGATCTTCGCGCCCGGGCCCAGGCGGAAGGACCCGCGCTCGGGGACGACACTCGCTGGACGTGGAATGACCGGAGGCCCGGAGGCGGGCGCCGACGCGGCGCAGCCGGACAGCAGGAACGCGCCCAGGAGGGTCGAAGCGGATCGGGTCAATGGACTCGGTGTCAGGGTCGTGTCATGGCCGAACATGGCAAGCTCCGGGTGGGGTCCGCCAGCGGACGGACCCGCTCACGAGGTCAGTGGGCAGCCCCCACGCGTTCGACGAAGAGCGTCTGGGTCGGGTACGCGAACTCGATTCCCTCGGCCTCGAAGCGCTCGTGGATGCGGAGGTAGATGCCCTGCTGGAGGTCCATGAAGACCCCGTAGTCCGGGCTGCGCACGTAATACACGGACTCGAACACGATGGCGAAGTCCCCGTACGACTGGAGGTGCGACCGATCGAAGCGGACGTCGTCACCGGCGGACTCGACGGAGGCGCGCACGATGTCGGGAATGACCTCGAGCTTCTCCCTGGGCGTCTGATAGGTGACGCCCAGCTTGAACGGTACGCGACGCTCGTACATGCGCCCGTAGTTCCGGATGCGGCTGTCGAGGAGGTCTGCGTTGGCGAACACGAGCTGCTCGCCCGAGATGCTGCGGATCCGGGTGGTCTTCAATCCGATCTCCTCGACGGAGCCCAGGAAGTCGCCGACCGCGAGGGTGTCGCCGAGCACGAAGGGGCGGTCGAGGACGATGGACAACGACGCGAAGAGATCCCCCAGGATGTTCTGGGCGGCCAGGGCGACGGCGACGCCGCCCACGCCGAGGCCGGCCACCAGCGCAGTGACGTCGATCCCCATGTTGTCCAGGGTGAGCAGCAGGACCATGGACCAGAGCACGATCCGGGCGGCGATCCCGATGACGTTCATCGTCATCACCGTGGCGGCGTCGTCCTCCACACGCTCCTCACGCTGGATGGCGATCCAGGCCTTGATCCCTGCGCTCACCCAGAGTCCGCCCTGAACGAGTAGCGAGATGATCGTCAAGCTCTGGAGGACCGAGCTCACGCGCGTGGGCAGCGTGAGGACGCTGGCCCCGGCGAAGAGCGCCAGGATGAGGACGAGCGCGGACTTCGTGGCGCCGAGCGCCGCCGAAACCACGTCGTCCCATCGGTTCTCGGTCTTGTCCGCGACCCGGGCGAGTCGCGCCAGCACCCGAGTACCGAGGAAGCGGAGCACGAGGAAGGTGAGGAGTGTGATGCCCAGGCCGAAGGCCCAGGTGCGAACCGTGTTGCCGAAGAGGGTGTTCTCGAGGAGGCTCATATCGCTCCGGGGCTGAAGAGTCGGGGATCCATGCCGGGGGCGCGTGTGGCCGTTGCCGATGAAGTACGCACCAGGCGTCCCATCGGTCCGATCCGGGCCGCGGGCCGTCGGCCGCCCGGGGTGGAAACAGCCTCGCGGCTCAGGCGTAACATGATTGAGACTTAATTGATTGACGCATGATCCGGCGTCCACCCTATCCCGAGGCGACTCCATGTCCCTCCGTCGTCGGACACTGTTCGTCCTGGCGCTGGTCGCGGTCGCCGCCGCATGCGCCGGAGGTGACGGCCCCACCGAGCCCGGGCTCGGTCCCGGAGGGGGCGACGCCGGGGGCCGGACGGTGAAGGAGAATCCCTCGTTCTCCAGCGACGTGGTGGAGATCTTCGTGCGTCGCGGGTGCACGGATGGGGCGTGCCATGGGACTGGACAGGGTGGGCTCACCCTGACCGCCTCGGCCGCCGTGTCCCACAGGAACCTCGTAAACGTGACCTCGCCGACCTCCGGCGAGGTGCGTGTCATCCCCGGCGACGCCCAGAACAGCTATCTGGTGAAGAAGCTCGAGGGGCGACAGCAGGTCGGCGCCCGCATGCCGGTCGGGGGCAGCTCGTTGGATGCCACCGACCTCACCAACATTCGCCGGTGGATCGACCAGGGTGCTCAAAACAACTGACGGCATGCCATGAGACCGACGAATCGGGGGGGACGGGCGATCGTCCTCGCGGCACTCACCGGGGTGTTCGCGGCGCCTCCTCTCGCCGCGCAGGAGTATCAGGTCGACCTGAACGCCGAACGGACGGTGCGCTTCATCAGCCGCGCGTCCATCGAGGAGTTCGACGGCGTGACCGACAAGATCGACGGCTACGTGCTCATCGACGGGCCGGCGCTCAGCGCCGACGTGGGGGGCGACGACACCGAGATCTACCTGGAGGTGGACCTGGCGAGCATCGACACCGGGATCGGCCTCCGGAACCGGCACATGCGCGACAACTATCTGGAGGTGCAGCGGTATCCCTACGCATCCTATCGGGCCTCGATCGTGCGCGTGACGGCCGGCCCGGGGGGCGCCTTTCGGGTCGACTCCAGAGGGGCGATGACGATCCACGGGGTCACGCGCCCCGTGGAGATCCCCTGCGACGTGACGCCTGAGGCGCGGGGCTACCGCGCCCGCTGTTCCTTCCAGGTTCTTCTTACCGACTATCAGATCGAGATTCCCAGCATCATGTTCCTGAAGCTCTCCAACGAGATCCGACTCGAGCTCGACTTCGCGGTGGCGGCGGTCGGCGGCGGAGGTCCGCAATGAAACGAAGCATCTTCTTGGCGGTGGCTACGGCGGTCGTGCTCGTTCCACTCACGGTGTCCGGTCAGGACCGTCCGACCCGGTGGCAGCGCCGCGGGCAGCCGACCGCGATTCCGGTGACGGTCTTCCACTCGACGCAGTCGGCGAACCTGCCGACCGCCGAGACGCTCGCGGGGGGCGAGTGGCTCTTCGAGATCTCCCACCGGTTCGGGCTCATCGACTCCGGCACGGGCGGCTTCTACGGACTGGACGGCCCGGTCGTCAATCGCTTCGGCCTGGCCTTCGCGCCGACCGACCGCCTGCTCATCGGGGTGCTGCGCTCGAACGCTTTCGACAACGTGGAGCTCGGCGCCAAGGCGCGGCTCTTCGATTCCGGCGGTGCCGTGCCCGTGATCGTGGCGGTGGCCGGCGGCATCGCCTGGAACACGCAGGCGCCGGAGGGCGATCCTGGCTTCGAGGACAACGAGACACAGGCGTACGCGCAGGTGATCCTGAACGCCCTCGTCGGTGGGCGCCTCGCCGTGGGCGTCGTTCCCTCCTGGGTTCGTAACCCCGACCCCTTCGCCACGACGGCGGACAACGCGCTCGCGATCGGGCTGAACGGTCAGATCTACCTGTCGGAGCTGGTCAGCCTGTTCGGCGAGTGGGTGATCAGCGACGAGCAGGCGGGGCTCGGGCACGACACCGGCTCGTTCGGCATCGAGCTCGAGACGGGCGGCCACTTCTTCAAGCTGCTGGTCTCCAACAGCCAGCGCATGAACCCGTCTCAGGTGTTGTCCGGGACGTCGAGCCCGGTGGCCGCCAACCAGCTCAGGTTCGGCTTCAACATCACGCGCATCCTCACGTTCTGATCCGACGACGCGAGGCCGCGGTCGGGGCCGCTCGGCGGTGCCGGGCCCGGGCTACATGCCGGTCCCGAAGTACCTGACCAGGATCACGTAGAGCGCGCCGGCGATCATGAGGATCGCCGCCATCTTCAACAGTTTCTTGATCAGCGCCCAGACCAGCGTGGCGACGATCAGGAGCACCGGAACCAGCAGGATCGGGTTCGCAAGGAGATACTGGACGACGCCGGACACGCGCGACTCCCGTGATGGGTGATGCGGTAACAGAACAGGGGCCCGGCCGGGATGTCCAGCCGGGCCCCACGCGTCAGTCCGATCGAAGCGCCGTGCTGGGATCCGTGCGGCCGGCACGAAGGGCCGGGATCAACGCCGACAGGGTCCCCACGGTGAGCAGCGACAGGGCTCCCGCGGCCAGCGAGAGCGGGTCCGTGGGCGCCACCTCGTAGAGGAAATGCCCCAGCGAGGCGGAGGCCGCCAGGGCGGCCACGATTCCACCGATGACCCCGATCAGGACCGGTAACATTCCGACGCGGATCACCTCGCCGAGGAGGACGCCCGGTCGGGCGCCGAGCGCCATGCGGATCCCCATCTCGGCGCGCCGCCGCTCCACGCCGTAGGACACGACCCCGTAGATGCCCACGCTGCCCAGCAGCAGCCCCAACCCGGACAGCAGGGTCAAGTAGAAACGGAGCCTCATCGACTCGGACATGGATCCGTCGACCACCGCCTGCATCGACGCGACCTCGCCCAGGGCCGCGCGGCCGTCGAGCTCACGGGCGATGCGGCGCACCGCTGGCGCGAGCGCGGAGGGATCACCGCTCGAGCGGGCGACGAGCACGGCGCTGGTGGCGCCCGGAGCTGCCTGGTCCCAGGCGTGGTACGCTGCAGGGGACACATCGAGCCGCGCACTCCCGATCGCGATGTCCGGGAGGACTCCAGCCACCTGCCATTCGGCGCGGCGCCCGAAGAACGTCGTGAAATGCTTGCCGAGGGCGTCCTCGCTCGGCCAGAAGCGCCGGGCGAAGCTCTCGTTGACGAAGCCGGCCTGGAGCGTGCCGTCCCGGTCGGCTTCGTCCGGCAGGCGCCCGTGCAGCGGTCGTACGCCCAGTGCCTCCAGCGCCCCTGGTGTCACCACGCGCCAGAAGGCCGTCGGGCGCTGGTCCCCCTCCAGGTCCGTGCGGCCCTCGAGCAGGACCGAGGCCTGGTAGCCACCGTCGCGAATCGGGAGGCGATTGATCAGGCCGGCATGCTCCACGCCGGGGAGGGCCGCCACCCGCTCCACGATCGCGTGGAAGAAGCGGTCGCGCTCGGCGGGCTGCGTCTCCTCCGCGCCGAGGTACAGCTCCACGGTGAGCACTCCGTCGGCGTCCAGGCCGTCGTCCAACGAGCGCAATCGGTCCACCGTGCGCACCAGCAGAGCCGCGCCGGTCACCAGCACCATCGCGAGCAGCACCTCCGCGACGACCAGCGCGTGCTGCATCCGGGCGGACCCGGGACTCCCGCCCTGACGGCGCCATCCCAGCGTCGCTCGCGACAGGTCCCCCCGCAGCAGCGCCCGGAGCGGAGCGAGCGCGACCAGCCCGCCGGTCACCAGCGAGAGGACGAACGCCCCGACCAGCGTGGTCCAGTCGAGGGCCAGGGTCTGCTCGAATCCCTGCGTGAGGGGCAGGCCCGCCACCAGGACGTCGAAGACCGCCGCGGCCAGCGCGAGGCCCACGATGCCGCCGACCGCGCCCAGGAGGAGAGACTCGGTCAGGATCTGGCGCGCAAGGCGACCCCGACCGGCGCCGAGGGCCGTGCGCACCGACATCTCTCCGACCCGGTCGCTCGTGCGCGTGAGGATCAGCGCCGCCACGTTGGCGCACGCCATCAGGAGGAGCAGGCCGACCGCGGCCATGAGGAGCAGGACAGCCGGGCGCACCTCCCCCAGGAGATAGTCGCGCAACGGTGTGACGTATGGGTCGCGCGCCTTGTTCCACCGATCGGGATAGTCGAAGCGCTCGTCGAGCGCGGCGCCGAGCCGGGCGAGCTCGTCGTCGAGCCGGGTCTGGGACGTCCCGGGCGCGAGGCGCCCCGTAAGCACCAGCCAGCCAGCCTGGTAGCCGGCGCTCTCCGGGTCGAGGTCGAGCGGCGTCCAGATACGCATCTGGGGCGTGGGGAAGTAGAACCCTTCCGGCATCACGCCGATCACGGTCACGGGAGCGCCGTCCAGGAGGATCCGTTTTCCCACGATGTCGCGGTCACCGCCGAGCTCCTGCTGCCAGAGGCCGTGGCTCAGGATCACCACCGGCTCTGCCCCGGGACGGTCCTCGCCCTCCCGGAATGTCCGCCCTAGCATCGGGCGCACCCCCAGGACGTCGAAGAGCTCCGCCGACGCGACGGTGGAGAGCACCATGGAGGTGCCGCCGTCCGTGCGCAGGGTAAACGCGTCGTTGGAGAATGCTGCGAGCCCCTCGAAGCCCTCGAGCCGCTCGCGCACGAAATCGAACTCCACGCCACGCCAGTTGTAGTCGCTCCAGAAGACGACCAGGTGGTCCTCGTCGTGGACCGGCAGCGGGCGGACGAGCAGCCCGTGCGCCACCGAGAACAGAGCGACCGTACCGCCGATGCCGAGGGCCAGCGTCAGCGCTCCGAGGGCGGCGAAGGCCGGGCTCCGGGTGAGCTGCCGCACCGCCCAGCGCACATCGCCTCCCAGGTCCGCCAGGGGGGACACGCCCCAGGACTCGCGCGACCTCTCGGCGAAGCGGTCGACGCCGCCGAAGCGCACGCGCGCCAGTCTCCGCGCCTCTTCGGGGGTGAATCCTTCCGCCTCCAGCTTGCGCGCCTCCATGTCGAGGTGGAAGTCCAGCTCGTCGTCCAGGTCCCGCTCCATCGAGTGCCGGTCGAACAGTGCCCGCACCCGGAACCAGAGGTCACCCAGCTTGCGCTTCATTCGTCACTCTCCCTCAAGCGAGCCGCAGGATCCGATCCACCGCCGTCGACAGTCGCTGCCAGGTCTCGCGCTCCAGTCCGAGCTGAGACTCTCCGGCGCGCGTCAGTCGGTAGTAGCGCGCCCTGCGCCCGTTCCCGGTCACCCGCCACTCGGATTGAATCCAGCCCTCGCGGGTGAGGCGGTGGAGCGATGGATAGAGTGAGCCCTGATTGACCCGCAGCGCGTCCTCGGAAAGGCGCTGGATGCGCTCGCCGATGCCCCACCCGTGCATGGGCTCGGCCGACAGCACCCTGAGGATCAACATGTCCAACGTCCCTCGGATCATCTCCGGCTGGCTCTTTCCCATGTCGCCTCCTTGTACGCGTTTCCTCTCGGAAAACGAGAGAACGCTGGGTTGGACAGGACGAGGCTCGCAAAGGTTGCGAGGAGGCCCTTGCAGGCTCGGGGTCCCGCAAGCAACCTCTGCCGGACAACGACCCCGGGGTTCGAGCGGATCCCTTGGCCTGGCCTACGCCGTGGAGCATGATCGATGCGTGCAATCCTGCTCGGAATGGGACTTCTTCTCGTGGCCAAGCCGGCGCTGGGCCGCCAGCTGGAGGGGGAGGCTCGCGAGGCCATCGACCGTGTCTTCGCAGAGTACGACCGGAGCGACGGGCCCGGATGCGCCGTCGGAGTGGTGCGGGACGGCGCGCTCGTGTTCGCCAGGGGGTACGGGGTCGGCCACCTCGATCAGGGGTCGCTCCTGACGCCCTCCTCGGTCTTCTATCTGGCTTCCGTCTCCAAGCAGTTCGCCGCCGCGTCGGTCCTCATCGCCGAGCAAGAGGGCTACCTCGCGCTGGACGACGACATCCGTAGGTGGATCCCCGAGATCCCGGACTACGGAACGCCGATCACGGTGCGTCACCTGCTGCATCACACGAGCGGAGTGAGAGACTATCTGACGCTGATGGACCTCGCCGGGACACCCCTGGAGAACGTCCTGTCCGACCCGGCGATGCTCGGCCTCATCGCGCGGCAGAAGGAGCTCAACTTCGAGCCGGGCTCCGAGCATCTGTACAGCAACTCGGGCTACGTGCTCCTGGCGGAGATCGTCAAGCGTGCCACGGGACGCTCCCTGCACGAGTATGCCGACAAGAAGATCTTCCGGCCCCTCGGGATGCGCAGCACCCACTTCCACGACGACCGCAGGCACGTCGTCCCCGGCCGTGTCTTCAGCTACGACGCCGGGCCGGACGGTGCGTGGCGCACGAACTATCTGATGAACTTCGACAAGGTCGGCGACGGGGGGCTGTACTCGACCGTCGAGGACCTGGCGCGCTGGGACCGGGCCTTCTATGAGGACCTCCTGGGAGTCCCCGGTTTCGCGGCCAAGATGTACACCCGAGGTGTCTTGACCTCGGGCGATACGATCGACTACGCCCGGGGGCTGAGTCACAGCGTCATCCGGGGTCTTCCCGCCGTGACCCACAGCGGGAGCCTCATGGCGTTCAGGACGTCCATCGGGCGGTTTCCCGAGCAGCGCGCGACGATCATCACGCTGTGCAACGACGGCTCGGCCAGCTCGGTTCGCCTTTCCATGGCCGTCGCCGGGATCGTGCTCGCCGACGACTTCACCGAGGAGGCGCCGACGCCCCCTGCGGCGAATGGGGACGATGAGCCCGAGGAGCCTCCCTACCCCGTGTCGGAGTCGGCGCTACGCGGGCTCACGGGGACATACCGCTCCGGGGAGCTCGAGTCCACCTGGGTGGTCCGCGCGGAGGAAGGCCGGCTGCTCCTGGACCACCCGGCCGAGGGCACCATCACCCTTCGCGCCACGGGCGACCGGACGTTTGCCGGCCCCTACGGCATCCGACTCGACTTCATGGCCGAGAGCGGCCGTGCGGACGCGTTCGTCCTCCAGGCCGGCCGCGTGCGGAACCTGCGCTTCGAGCGGGTGCGTTAGAGCGGGTGCGTTAGCGACGGAGTCGGCAGCCCCGCGAAAAGAAGACGGGCCGGGGATGATCCCCGGCCCGTCTCGGTGTTGTCCCTTGGGAGCCGTTCAGCTGCAGACCATGCCGTTCTTGCCGCGGGTCTTGCACTGGATGGTGTGGGAGCTGGAGCTCGAAGCTCCACTTACGCTGACCGTCAGGGTCACGGCGTAGCTCCCGGCTCCCGGGAAGTCGTGGGGGACGACCGCACCGGATCCGGTTTCGCCGTTGTGTCCGAAGTCCCACGCGTAGTCCGTCGGGTCGCCGGTCG